>NZ_JARYGZ010000010.1 GCF_029906645.1 Sphingomonas oryzagri | reverse complement strand
AGCCTTTCGTGGGGCGGCAAGGAAGTCGGGTCTCCATGCGAATGGCGAGGGGGAGCGCGTCTTTACTCTCAAGTCATGGTAGGGGAATCTGGCCTCGAGACGTGTTGAAGAAGGTCTCTCGAGGTCTTTCTCGGGTTGAGGCAGGACACCCTGGGGTTCCTCGACTTGTGCAGGTGACCTCAGGGGGCTTCTCATGGTGGCTCTGAGAAGTCAGGGAAACTGGAGGTGGGAGGGGCCTCTCGGCACTCCACTGGGTTTGGTGCATTGGAAGAGGGCCTCATCTCCAGTTGAGGCAGGAACCTCAGGGTTCCTCTGACTTCAGACTCCGATCGCAAGGTCCCTGCAGACTTGGGACAGGAGAGTCAGGCCTCGTCTTGGGTTGAGGCATGGAACTCCGCTTGCCTCTCGAGATGTCCCCGGGGAGAGAGGCCGCTTGTCGAGCTGTATTTGGAACCTGGGGTTTTTTCCGAACGATGCACGGAAAAACTGCCCCTTCGTGTT
>NZ_JARYGZ010000009.1 GCF_029906645.1 Sphingomonas oryzagri | reverse complement strand
ACCAATAATGATATTAAGGCAGTGTCCTCTTTTAATGTTTGTTATCAGCTGGGTACAGGTGCAGTAGTGCGCGAACCCAAAACGCTGACGACTCCTTTCTGGGGAACTTACAGCTTTACATTCACTACACCGGTTACAGCTCCCGCAGCAAATACAGACTTAAAGATCTGGATTGAACTGACAGGAGACATGAATCATACCAATGACACGTTGAAAACCAAAGTTGCCGGTTACACAACAAAAACTGCTAAAAAAGTCTTCATGGAAGAAGCTACCGGTACATGGTGCGGCTGGTGCCCAAGAGGATTGGTTTATATGGACTCTATCTACCACAAATACCCAAGCGGTGTTGCAATAGCTGCTGTTCATAATGCAGATCCAATGACTGTGAGCGCTTACGATTCTTACATCAGTTCAATGGTCAGCGGTTATCCTAATATGATTGTTGATCGTATGAATTCTGATGATCCGAGCGGTGCTTTTGATTATTACAGTATGTTGAGTGGCAATTACGGTCTGGCCGACATTACAGT
>NZ_JARYGZ010000008.1:2500-5341 GCF_029906645.1 Sphingomonas oryzagri | reverse complement strand
GTGAATGGGTTCGGATAGTTTTAGTTTAGCGCACGTATCGTAAAGCCTGGCGGCGCCCTACTCTTCCATCGCTTAAGCGATAGTACCATTGGCGCAGTCTGGTTTCACGGCCGAGTTCGGGATGGGATCGGGTGGGTCACGGACGCTATGGCCACCAAGCTATAGGATACGTGTGCTAGACTGAGAAGTTTAGAAATCGATGTTGAGATTACCGTGCTGTGGTTTTGTTACCTTGCACACCCTGTCCCTGCTGGTTTTGGCCAGCCTTGGGGGTGGGGGTGTGGACTCTTCAAGCGCGAATAGGACAATTAGGACCGGTTAGCTCCACGCGTTACCGCGCTTCCACATCCGGCCTATCGAGGTCGTGGTCTCCGACCGTCCTAAAGAAATCTTATCTTGAGGGAGGCTTCCCGCTTAGATGCTTTCAGCGGTTATCCCGTCCATGCATAGCTACCCTGCTGCGCCGTTGGCACGACGACAGGTCCACCAGAGGCATGTTCAACCCGGTCCTCTCGTACTAGGGTCAACTCCTCTCAAATTTCGACGCCCACGGCAGATAGGGACCAAACTGTCTCGCGACGTTCTGAACCCAGCTCACGTACCACTTTAATTGGCGAACAGCCAAACCCTTGGGACCTGCTCCAGCCCCAGGATGTGATGAGCCGACATCGAGGTGCCAAACAACCCCGTCGATATGAGCTCTTGGGGGTTATCAGCCTGTTATCCCCGGCGTACCTTTTATCCGTTGAGCGATGGCCCTTCCACGAGGGACCACCGGATCACTATGACCGACTTTCGTCTCTGCTCGACTTGTCAGTCTCGCAGTCAGGCTGGCTTATGCCATTGCACTCTAACAGCCGGTTTCCAACCGGCCTGAGCCAACCATCGCGCGCCTCCGTTACTCTTTAGGAGGCGACCGCCCCAGTCAAACTACCCGCCACAGAGGGTCCCTCTCCCGGTTTCACGGGAGCAGGTTAGACATCAGAAAACAACAGGGTGGTATTTCACCTATGGCTCCACACCGGCTGGCGCCGATGCTTCAAAGCCTCCCACCTATGCTACACAGTTCTTTCCTAATGCCACTCTGAAGCTGCAGTAAAGGTGCACGGGGTCTTTCCGTCTAACCGCGGGTACTCCGCATCTTCACGGAGAATTCAATTTCGCTGAGCATGTGCTGGAGACAGTGGGGAAGTCGTTACGCCATTCGTGCAGGTCGGAACTTACCCGACAAGGAATTTCGCTACCTTAGGACCGTTATAGTTACGGCCGCCGTTTACCTGGGCTTCATTTCAGTGCTTGCACACCTCCACTTAACCTTCAGGCACCGGGCAGGCGTCAGACCCTATACGTCGTCTTGAAGCCGACTTAGCAGAGCCCTGTGTTTTTGCTAAACAGTCGCTACCCCCTGGCCTGTGCCCCCCATCAGAGCTTGCGCTTAGATGGGGCCTCCTTCTTCCGAAGGTACGGAGGCAATTTGCCGAGTTCCTTCAGCACACTTCTCTCAAGCGCCTTGGTATACTCTACCTGACCACCTGTGTCGGTTTCGGGTACGGACTGTACGGGGAGGCTATTTCCTGGAACCACTTCGAAGCACCCTCAATCCGATAAGAGGGTACAACACACGTGATCCGTCACACATCCCCAGGCGCAGGAATATTAACCTGCTTCCCATCGACTACGCCCTTCGGCCTCGTCTTAGGGTCCGGCTTACCCTGCTCAGATTAGCTTTAAGCAGGAACCCTTGGTCTTTCGGCGACAGGGCATCTCACCCTGTTTATCGCTACTCATGTCTGCATTCGCACTTCCGATACCTCCACGGTCCATTACCAGACCGCTTCGCAGGCTTACGGAACGCTCCGCTACCGCGTGACTAATGTCACACCCTAAGCTTCGGTGCGTGTCTTGAGCCCCGGTACATCTTCGCCGCAGGAACCCTTGTTTAGACCAGTGAGCTGTTACGCTTTCTTTAAAGGATGGCTGCTTCTAAGCCAACCTCCTGGTTGTTTTGGGATTCCCACATGCTTTCCCACTTAGACACGACTTGGGGACCTTAGCTGTAGGTCAGGGCTGTTTCCCTCTTGACGACGGACCTTAGCACCCGCCGTCTGTCTCCCGGATAGTACTCCTAGGTATTCGGAGTTTGGTTAGAGTTGGTAGATCTCGCGACCCCCGCATCCATCCAGTGCTCTACCCCCTAGGGTATTCGTCCGAGGCACTACCTCAATAGTTTTCGCGGAGAACCAGCTATTTCCCGGCTTGATTGGCCTTTCACCCCTAAACACAACTCATCCGGTAACTTTTCAACGTTAATCGGTTCGGCCCTCCAGTGGGTGTTACCCCACCTTCAGCCTGGTCATGCCTAGATCGCCGGGTTTCGGGTCTAATGCATCGAACTCAGTCGCCCTATTCAGACTCGCTTTCGCTGCGCCTACACCTATCGGCTTAAGCTTGCTCGATACATTAAGTCACAGACCCATTATGCAAGAGGTACGCTGTCAGGCCCTAAAGACCCTCCAACTGCTTGTAGGCAATCCGTTTCAGGTACTGTTTCACTCCCCTCATCGGGGTGCTTTTCACCTTTCCCTCACGGTACTTGTTCGCTATCGGTCATGCACGAGTATTTAGGCTTGGAGGGTGGTCCCCCCATGTTCAGACAGGATTACACGTGTCCCGCCCTACTCGAGTCCTCTGATCTCACTTTCGCATACGGGGCTGTCACCCGCTATGGCCGAACTTTCCAGATCGTTCTGCTAGTTGAATCAGAGGCACTGGCCTGGTCCGCGTTCGCTCGCCACTACTAACGGAATCTCGGTTGATGTCTTTTCCTCCGGGTACTGAGAT
>NZ_JARYGZ010000007.1 GCF_029906645.1 Sphingomonas oryzagri | reverse complement strand
TGGGCGAGGGCAGGGGCGGGCGTGACGCCGGGGAAGGTGTCGAGCATCGGCGCATCGTCGAGGTGAGTGACGGACCAGCCGGCATCGCCCTGCTTCACGATCACGCGCTCGGTCAGATCGAGCTGGATCTCGACATCGCAGGATTCGCCGTCAAGCAGCTCGATCTGGTAGCCGAACGGCTCGCCGTCCGCGCGGCGCAGCTGATCAGGCTGGTTGGTCGCCACCCAAGCCAGCAACGGCACGAAGATCGCGTCCACGTCGCCGGCATAATCCTGCACGACGATCGTCGCGGTGTAGCGATACTCGAACGACAGGGTTTGCGTGCGGATCGCCCCCAGCCGGCCCTTGTCGACGAAGAGCGACAGATTCTCCGGCTTGGCCGCGAGGCCGGGCACCGCCTTCAGCAGCAGCGCGCGGAGGGCATCGACCTTCTTCACTTCGCGGGCGCCGAGCAGGCGCCGGGATCATGCCATTCAATCAGCCGGTCGAGCTGATCGACGGCCGCGCCATAGGCGCTGGCGAGCGCGATCATGACGCTGCGCACGGATGGCGGGATGGTTGCCGTCTGATCGAGCGGGAAGGCGTCCGCCCGCTTCGGACAGATGAGCAGATCCGCCGAGGGCGTGCTTTCGGTATTGACCGCGACGGCCGGGGCAGGCGCCGGCTTATTCGGATGGCCCGCGCAGCCCGCCAAGGCGATTGAGACTGTCAAACCAATCGCTGCCAACCTGATCATTCGCGCCGATCGCGCCATTCGCTTTCTCCATCTTGGTGGCGGCATCGGCCGCTCGTTGTGCATCCGCGCGCGCGCTCGCGACGTCCTGACGGGATCGCGCCTGGTCACGCGCTCGGGCATCGGCGAGGGCAGCGTTGCTGACCTTCAGGGTATCCCGCTCCTCGCGCGCGAGATCCGCGATGCGGGCCGCGCAGTCGGCGCCGCGCTTGCCCTTGGCGGGCTGCAGCTCAGCGCCGGCCGAGGCGCAGACCTTGTCGCCCCACGCGGCGAGCTGGGCGCGATCGGCGCGGCCAATGGCGCCCCATGCGTAGAGGCCGGCCGCCACGGCCGCGATCAGCATCATCACGGCATCCTTCCGATGATCGGCGAGCCAGCCGATCACGCTGCCGCCATAGCGCAGCAAGAGAGCGATCCCGCCCACGCCGGGGATCGACGCCAGCCCTACGGTGAGCAGGTGGCCGAGCAGCCATGCGACGATCGCGCTCATGCCGAAGCACTCCGATCCATCACGCGGTTGCGCACCTGCCCGAAGACGAAGACCCGCTGCGCGGCGTTCGCCTCCACGATCTCGGCGTAGCGGGTGCCCTGAAAGCTGTTGAGCAGCTCGACGAGGACAGCCTCGCCGTCCTGAGCCTTACGGGCCTGCTGGTAGCGCTCGAGCGAAGCGATCGTCTTGTCGCCGACATGGCCGTCCACCAGCAGGCCGTCCCCCACCATCACGTTCAGAGCGCGCTGGAGAAACTTGCCCGCGACGAAGATCCCCATGTTGACGCCGGTGTCGAACAGCTCGCCCGCGACGTGCGGCGCGATGGCCGAGATGCGATCGAGCTGCGCCGCGCTCCAGTAGGTTTCCGCGTAGATCGAGCGCGCGAGATCCATCGGAAACTGGCTCATGTCGCCGGCATAGCCATGGGCGCGAGCGACGGCCTGCGTCACGCCGAAGCGCGTCGGCCCGCCCTTGTCGGCCGTCATGTTCACATAGCCGCCCTCCCGCGCGATCAGCGCATCGATCAGCTGCGCGCGGTTCACGACGCAGGATCCTTGTTGATGCCGATCTTCGCGAGCAGGCCGGACGGGATCGCACCGACGGCCGCGACGGACGCGGCGATGAATGCTGGCGTCGCGCGGAAGGCGACCATCGCGATGACGAAGCCGATCGCCTGCGCCACGAACGGATCGAGGTGCAGGATCGCGCCGATCGCGCCGGTGACGTAGTAGGAGACGCAGATACCGACTGCCCACTGGACGAGGCGCTGCGTCCAGCTCAGGCCATGCTCCCACGCCTGCGCGACGGCCGCGCCGATCGCGGCGGGGGCGAGCGCGGCGATGATGATGCCGATCGTGTGAAGGTAATCGTTGGGGAACTGTTTCATGCGAGGCGCACCAAGATCAATCATCCCATAGCTGGACGAGGTTGAGGGTCGGGGTGGTGGAGGCGGCGGTGACGGTTGCCGGCACGGTGACGACGGTGCCGATCGGGAGGATGGTGCCGAGCGCGGCAAGGCCGGGGTTGGCGGCGAAGACGGCATCAAGGCCGGACGGGCCAATCGCGCGCTCGCGCCAGAGCAGCAGCTCGACGGTATCGCCCTGCCGCGCTGTCACCGTATCGGCCATCAAAGCAGCTCGATCGTCTGGCGTCCTACGCCGAGCATCGCGCGGATCGCATAGACGGCATCGCGGCGCAGCTCGGCCGGCGTGTCGGCGAGATCGCTCACCTGTCGCTGCCCTTGGCCCGTCAGATCCATATCGGCCTGCCGCTCGACGAGCTGGGCGCGGGTGTAGGAGCCGATCGCGGTGCCGTAGAGCGCGACCAGCCGGCTCTTGCCACCTACCTGCGGGGAGGGGACTTCGCCCAGCGTGGCGTAGCCGGCCGCCTTCTGCGATGCCGCCCAGGCGGCGAGATCGTCGCCGGCCGTGATGATGGACGTGATGATCGCTTCGCGCAGCCGCGCGGGGGTGACGGCGTCGCGGATGCGATAGGCCTCGCGCAGCGTGACGGGATCGATATCGGGGAAGAAGCCGTCATTGGTGACGGGCGGTTCGGCCGGGGGCGCGGCGGGCGCCTCCACATCGGCCTGCTCGATGCCGGCAGCGAGCGCGGCGGGATCGGCGGGGATGAAGGTGGACATGCGGATCTCCGGTATCGGGGGTGGGGATCGGTGCTGGGGCGGCCCTCGGGCCGAAGCCCACTCCCGCCTGCGGCGATCCGCCCCCGGCGCCGGGGGGCGAGCTGGTTAGGCCTCGGTGCGCGCGCGCAGCCGCGCGATGAAGGCTTCGATCTTGGCTTTGGCGACGGCGTAGGACGCCTTGATCGTCGCGAGCAGCGAGGCGAGCTTCGCGGCGAAAACGGGATCGCAGGCCGCGAGGACGAAGATCGTTGCGCCAAGCGCGGCGCCGATCAGCGCGCAGCCGAGCGAGCCACCACACAGAAGGGCGGCGCCGGCAGCGATGCAGACGAAGGGGATGAGGCGGAACAGGGTCAAGCGGATGCTTCCTTCTTCAGAGGGGACTTGCGCGCGGGGGCCTTGGCCGGCGCCGGCTTCTTGGCGACGGCGGGCTTGCGGGGCGGGGCGGCCGATTCCTCGACGGCCTTCTTCAGCCGGTCGAGCCGCTGCAGCTTGTCCTTCACGCCGACACGATCGTTGAGTGCCTGGGCGCGGACCAGCTCGGCGCGCGCGCGCTCGATGGCCGGCATGGCGGCGGGATCGGTGGGCGAAATCGCCTCGGCCGCGCGGACCAGCTCGACGCCGATCGCCTTGTGGATCTTCGCGCGGATCTGATCGTGGATGTCGTCCGACGCGGTGAGGGCCTCGATCTCCTGCAGGATGCCGAGCGGCGCGGCTTCGCCCGCGAGCTGCAGCTTCATCGCGCCGATCGCGATCTCCTCAACGACCAGCGCCGAGGCCGTGCGCTCGTAGCGGGCGGGCAGATCCAGCCGGTGACGAAACACATGCTCGATCAGCGGCATCGCGCCGGCATAGTCGCCGACATCGATCTTCCAGACCATGATCGTGGGCAGCACTTCGTCACCGGCCGAGGGCTGGCCGGCCACGAGCAGGCCGGCCACCCAAGCCTCATATTCGGGCAGCATTTCGCGCTTCGTGGCGATCTTGCGCTCGATCGACTGGATTTCCTTCAGCCTGCGCAGATCGTGGGTGAGGCGCAGCTTCATCTGGGCCGCCATGATCGCAGCGGGATCGCGGGGGACAGGGACGGCGGTGGAAGGGGAAGGCCGGCTGGGCGCGGGGGAAGCGGGGACGACGCGCCCAGCCGACACACCATGAGCAGCTGCGGCACTCGGCGCCATCTGTGAAGCGAGAATTCGGGCGCGATGCCTAAGAGCGAGGCTCATGGTGATAGGGTCCTGTGGAAAGGTGTGGCCGCGCGCGGATCACGCGCGGCCGATCAGGAGGTGTGGACGGGCCGATTAGGCTCCTTCGCCCTCTTCCTCCGGAACGTTGGCGATCTCGCCGTCGCCTTCGAGATCGATATTCTCGGCGAAGGCGATCTTGCCGTAATCCTCGATCACATAGTCCTCGTTGAAGGACTCATAGTTGGCGAGCTGATCGTAATCCGGCTCATCGCGGAGCATTCGACGCTGCGAGCCGATCTGCAGGTAGATCGACAGGTTCTTCAGCGACGTGATCATGATCGCGTTCGCGGGGAAGTAGGGTACCTGCATCGACGGCAGACCGCCGATGGTATCCTTGCCGCGCAGCACGTCGAGCGCGAGCGCCTTCTCCGCGTCGTTGCCGGCCGAGCTGACCAGCGTGAAGGTGCGCTTGCCGGCGAGGTTAGCGCCGAGGATCACGACCAGATCGGTAGCCGTGCGGGTCCGCTCGTCGAGCAGCTGCTTCATGTCGGTGACGAGTGCGTCGAGATTGACGTAATCGCCGGTCCCATCCGCCTTGACGATGATCGAGCCGGTATGGGTGACGTTGCCGCCCGCGTCCTTCGTCTGAGGGTCCTTCTCGCCGTAGCTGATGATCCGCTCGGGTGCATCGGTGCGCAGCTGCTGGATCCAGCCCACGTTCACGTCCTGCAGGAGCGGATAGGTGTCCTTATCCGTGTCCGCCGCAACGTGCGTGCCGTTGAACGCGATCATGATCTTGTCGATGCCCTGCTGGGTCAGCACGGCTTCCTGCAGGAGCTTCTCGAATTCCGGAATGTGCGCCCAGGAATCGAGCTTGTCGTACTTGAACGCGTAGTCGCTGTCGGTCTTCTCGCAGCGATAGGTATTGAGACGCGTCGTGCTGGTCGGGTCCGTCGCGATGCGGCGGTTGCCCGGCGTGTTGGTGTTGGTGCGACCAGCGATCGGGCGCGTGGCGCCGACGCCCAGCTTCTCACCTTCCTGCGCGGCGACCAGCGTCACGTTCACCATGCTCAGGAAGCTCGAGGTGAGACGCAGGCGGGTAACGATCTTCTGCTGGATCGCAGGCGAGACGGTGAACTTCTTCTTGCCGGTGTCGGCAACGCCGTTCGCCTTGGCGACGTTCGCCATGTAGGTGGCGACAGCGATTTCGGTATGTTCGAGCATTGGGTTCGATTGCTCCGGGGAGGGGAAACGGGGTGAGAGGGGGCTGGGCGGCTTCGATCAGAAGTCCGCGGCGACCCGGCCGGTGCCGCCCGAGGACGGCTTGCGGCGCTGGGTCGGGGCGGCCTCGGTGTTCGCGAGATCCTGCTCCAGCTTGTTGAAGCGGGCGGTCAGCGCAGCGACCGGGTCGGACACGGACTTCTGCAGGGCCGAAAACTGCTCGCCGATCGCGGCGAAGCCCTCGGCCATCACGGCCGCGAAATCGGTGCCGTCGCCCTTCGGCTCGACCTTCGGCGCCTTCTTCGGCTCCGGTTCCTTCGAGGGCAGGAGGCCGGTCAGCTTGGTCATGAACGCCGCAAAGGCACCGGTCGCCTTGTCCTCGACTGGCGCGTCCTCGAATTCGAGGGCCACGGCATCGGTGCCGGCCGCGATCAGCGCGCCGGTCGCCTTGGCGCGCGAGAACATGGCGCGCTGCGTCGCGATCGACGCCGGATTGTCGGTGAAGGCGAAACCGGTGAGACCGGTCAGTCCGGTGCCGGCATAGTCGTCGGTGATCTCGACGGACGGGAAGGGCTTCTGATCGGCCTTCACCAGCGCGAGCAGCTGATCGTTGCCCTCGATCGTGGCGTACAGCGCGCGGCGCTTTTCGAGCTTGCCGGCGATGCGGATCTGATCGTCCTGGGCGAAGACCGCGACGACATCGCCATAGCCGGTGAACGACGTATGCTCGATGTTGATGCGCGGCGTATAGGTCTCGGGATCGAAGGTCTCGACGATCTCATCGATCATGTCGGCCGTGATCTCCCGGCCGTCGCTGATGGTGTTACCTTCGACGAAGGCGCGGAAGGGCTTCGATTTGGCCATTGTGGACTTGTGAACCTCGGGTGCGGCGGTTTGCGTTTCGACGCATCCAGAAGCCTCGATTTGGCCGATGCTCGCAATCAGCGCCTCTTGTGAAAGGCGCTCCCACAATAGCCGCCACTCCGTAGGCTGCGGCCCGCCTCATAGGGTTGCGGCATGGCCGCCCCGCCCGAACCCGTCATTCCCCCGCTTATGCCGCGTGTCCTCGACGCGCGGCGCCGCGCGCGCAGCTTGTTCTGGCTCGGCTGGGGGATCACGGAGATCGCCGAAGAACTGGAGCAGCTCGGCATCGTCAATGACAAGGGCAAGCCGCACCCCCGCGCGACGATCGAGGCGTGGAAACAGCGCGACCAGTGGGACAGCGTCGATTTCCTGCGCCGCATGGAGGACTGCCTAGAAGTCCGCTGGCAGCGCCTGGTGCTGAAGGACCAGAAGACCGGCGCCGACTATAAGGAGATCGATCTCCTCGGCCGACAGGTGGCCCAGCTTGCCCGCGTGCGCCGCTTCAACGAGCCGGACGGCCACGAGGGCGATCTCAACGAGAAGGTCGGCAACCGCAACGCCGGCCCGCGCAAGAAGCCGAAGAAGAACCATTTCACCGCCGAGCAGGCGGCCGAGCTGAAGCGCATCTTCGAAGCCGGCCTCTACGGATATCAGGAAAGCTGGTACGCCAGCTCGTCCCTCCGCACGCGCATGATCCTGAAGTCGCGCCAGATCGGCGCGACCTACTATTTCGCGTTCGAAGCGCTGATCGACGCGATCGAGACGGGGCGCAACCAGATCTTCCTGTCGGCGTCGAAGGCGCAGGCGTACCAATTCAAGAGCTATATCATCAGCTTCGCCAAGCTGGTGGGCGTGACGTTGTCTGGCGATCCGATGATGATCACCAGCGAGCTGCGGCCCGACGAAGAGGCAGCGGCCGAACTGCACTTCCTCGGCACCAATTTCCGCACCGCGCAGGGCCGTCACGGCAACTTCTACTTCGACGAATTCTTCTGGGTCCACAATTTCGAGGAACTCAACAAGGTCGCCTCGGGCATGGCGACCCACAAGAAGTGGCGGAAGACCTATTTTTCCACGCCGTCCACGGTCGCGCATCCGGCCTATCCCTATTGGACGGGCGAGCGTCGCAACCGGCGCCGGAAGAAAGAGGACCGCGTCGAGCTGGATGTCAGCCATGACGCGCTGAAGGACGGTGCGATCGGGCCGGACAAGATCTGGCGCCACATCGTCACCGTGCTCGATGCCGAGGCGCAGGGCTGCGATCTGTTCGACATCGACGAGCTGCGCGACGAATATGCGGATGACGAATTCGCCAACCTGTTCCTCTGCAATTTCGTCGACGACAGCCTCTCGGCCTTCAAATTCAACGATCTTACCGCCTGCGGCGTCGATGCGATGGTCGATTGGGCCGACGTCGATCTTGAGGCCGCGCGCCCCTATGGGGATCGTGAGGTGTGGGCCGGCTACGACCCGCAGGAGAGCGAGGACGGCGACAACGCGGCGCTGGTGATCGCCGCGCCCCCGTTGAACGAGGGTGGCACCTTCCGCCTGCTCGAAAAGCACCAGCTGCGCGGCCTCGACTATGAGCAGCAGGCCGCCTTCATCAAGGCGACGCTGTCGCGATACAATTGCACCTATGTCGGCGTGGACGCGAGCGGGATCGGCTCGGCCGTCTACCAGTTGCTCGCCAAGCCGGACAGCGGCGTGCGCGGCGTTGTCCGCCTCGAATATTCGCTCGAATTCAAGGCGCAGATGATCATGAAGGCGCAGAACGTCATCCGGCGCGGCCGCATGGCGTTCGACCTTGGCTGGAACGACCTGATCTCCGCCTTCATCTCGATCAAGAAGACGCTGACGACGTCGGGCCGCAACGTCACCTTCAAGGCCGGCCGCGCCGTCGGCGAGGGCCACGCGGATCTCGCCTGGGCGGTGATGCACATTCTCATGAACGAGCCGCTCGACGGCAAGGAACGCCCGAAGGGGTCCATGGAGGTTATTGAGTGACGACGTTCGCGAACGACAATCGCGCAGAGGCGACGACGATCGCCGCCCAGCCCAGCCCCGTGCAGGCGTTCAGCTTCGGAGATCCGGAACCGGTGCTTGGCGGGCGCCGCGCGATCCTCGACATGTGCGAGTGCGTGAACAACGGCCAATATTGGGAACCGCCGCTCCCGATGGAAGGCCTCGCGCGGGCCTATTGGGCATCGCCGCACCACAGCTCGGCGATGCAACTGAAGCGCAACCGGCTGATCTCGGCCTTCATTCCGTCGCGCTGGCTGAGCCGGAAGGCCTTCGCCGCGCTGGTGCAGGACTATCTCGTCCTTGCGAACGGATATCTGGAGGTGCGGGTCAACCGGTTGGGGGGCGTGCTGCGGCTCGACCACGCGCTTGCGAAATACACCCGGCGCGGGCTGGAGGATGGGCAATTCTTCTATCTGGAAAACGGCGTGTCGCCGGTCGAATTCGACACGCAAGTCATCCAGATCACGCAGCCCGATCTAAATCAGGAATATTACGGCATCCCCGAATATGTGTCCGCCCTGCAGTCGGCCTTTCTCAATGAAGCGGCGACGCTATTTCGGCGTAAATATTATGAGAATGGCAGTCACGCGGGCTATATCATGCACGCCAAGGGCCAGTTTACCAATATCGACACGGACACACTGAAGGAAGCGCTGCGCCGGTCGAAGGGACCGGGCAATTTCCGATCGCTGTTCGTGCAGACGCCCGAGGGCAAAGATACCGAGATCAAGATCATCCCGATCGCCCAGCTCGGCGCCAGTGACGAATTCCTCGGCATCAAGGGGACGTCGCGCGACGACATCCTTGCAGCGCACCGCGTGCCGCCCCAGCTGCTCGGCATTGTGCCGGCGCAGGGATCGAGCGGGTTCGGCAATCCCCTGCAGGCGACCGACATGTTCGACGAGCTGGAGATCACGCCCATTCAGGCTGCGCTGCTCGACATCAACGAGCAGATCGGCGTGGAGGCCGTGAAATTCGCGGCCCGCGTCCCTCTCGCCGGCACGCCCGCCAAGGCTTGACCCTATCTTCCCCGTCCGGCCGCGCCGGGCGGGGGGAACCGCGCTACCAACGCGGTTCACCGACGAGCAGGCACTCGTCCCGACCGGCTTTCACCGGTCAGCCCATCGCCCGGATCATCGGGCGGCGAACCCATATGAGTGCCTGCTTGAACTTTCCACACTTTTACACAATTCGCCCGTCCGCGCCGATTGCCGGCTATATCGGGGGCAAGCGCAACCTCGCGCGGCGCCTCACCGCGATCATCGACGAGATACCGTGCGACACCTATGCCGAGCCGTTCGTTGGCATGGGCGGCATCTTCCTGCGCCGATCGCGCCGGCCGAAGGCCGAGGTCATCAACGACGTGTCGGCCGACGTCGCCAACCTGTTCCGCGTGCTGCGCGAGCATGGTCCGGAATTCGCGGCCTACCTGCAGCGTTGGTGGATCACCAGCCGGGCGGAATTCGACCGGCTGCGGGCGATCGACCCGATCCGCGCAGGCCTCACCGACTTCAACCGCGCGGCGAGATTCCTGTATCTGCAGCGGCTCGCGTTCGGCGGGAAGGTGAAGGGCCGGACGTTCGGCGTCGATGTCGCCGGCCCAGCCCGGTTCAATGCCAGCAAGCTGGATGCCATGATCGCGGATCTCCATCGCCGGCTTGCCGGCGTCGTCATCGAGCAGCTGGGCTATGCCGACTTCATCCGGCGATATGATAGGCCGGGGACGCTGTTCTATCTCGACCCGCCCTATTGGGGTTGCGAGGACGATTACGGCCCCGACGTGTTCGGCCGCGCCGACTTCGCCCAG
Source organism: Sphingomonas oryzagri (assembly GCF_029906645.1). Taxonomy (NCBI): domain Bacteria; kingdom Pseudomonadati; phylum Pseudomonadota; class Alphaproteobacteria; order Sphingomonadales; family Sphingomonadaceae; genus Sphingomonas; species Sphingomonas oryzagri. The sequence goes on along the minus strand of NZ_JARYGZ010000007.1, from coordinate 22,889 downwards.
CTGGCCGAGCAGCTCGCCGGCATCGCCGGCAGGTTCATCCTCTCGATCAACGATCGGCCCGAGGTGCGCGAGACGTTCGCGCGCTTCCACATCGCGCCGATCGTCACGACCTACACCGTCGGCGCCGAGGCCCGGCCGGCCGGTGAGCTGATCATCAGCAACTTCCCGATCGGCTGATCGGCGGGGCGGACTAGATCCGCGCGCCCGCGCCGGATCTAGTCCACCAGCTCGGCCGCCTCGCGGCTGATCGGCGCCGGCATCGAGCGCCTGGACGATCCGGCCGCCATGCCGATCGCGACCCATTCCCCACAGAGCCGATTTAAAGCCCTCTCAGCGCCTCGGCCGCGCGAGGGTGGCTTGCATGCCTCGCGTCGCCGATCGTTCGCCCTCGGCAGCAGGCGGGCGCGGCGGGGCCATTCCGAGGCCCGCGCGGGGCCGCGCGAGGCGGGGTGCCACCCCCTTTTTGCGCGCTTTTCCCCCCTCCTCGCCCGCCCACTTTTCAATGCGGGTTTGATGCATTTTCGGATTTTGATGCCGGCCCCGGAAAATGGGGCCGTATTTGCGCTGTGGAGGCCGCTCAGCGCGTTGCGGTTTGATGCACCTAGAACCCGCATCCCGACGCCTGCCGCGCACGGTGCGCCTCTGGCGGGCGCGACGCAAGACGCATGCGCCCCGTGGGTGCACCCCGGCCGGCCAAAGCCGGCCGGTCGACATCGCTTCTAGGGATCTTCGTCAGGGGTATGTGGGGCCTATCTCCTTCCAAAACGCACGCCGGTAGGCGTTCCTTTTATTCTTGAACCTTTCGGGTCGGATTGAGGCTCTTCGGTGAACTCGCGTCAGACACAGAGAGAGAGGCGCCTAGGCTCGAAAGAACCTCCGACAATGTGCGGTCGTCTACGAGCTGCGCAGGCAGCTCCTGGGTGGGCAGGGACGCGAGCATCGCCTCATGCTCGGCCTTAGCTGCCTTGCGCCGGTCCTCGTCGTCCACGGGCAGCGGCGCGGCCTTGGCCATGTGCTTGATAAACTGCATCGCCTTGTGCGGGATGAGCAGCGCGTAGGCGTTGGTGATCTGTTTCACCTGCGGGCCTTGGCCCGCATCCTCGATCGGCTCGCTGCGGCGAACCCAATCGAGGAAGCCGTGCCGCTTCAGCGCATCAAGCGCGCGCACGATCGCGGCGCGCGAGCGGTGCAGCTTCTCCTCGAGGTAGGCGATCGACGGCTCCAGCCGTCCCGTCTTGCGGCAGACGACGCGATACATCGCGCGCAGCACCTCGATCGCGATGTGCCCGAGCGGCCCGTTGCGCTTGCCCGGCTCGCGATTCAGCCGCTCATATTCCTCGGCCGCGCGCAGGCGTTGGCTGATCGAGGCCGCCTGCAGGTCGAGCGGCTTCCACATGGACAGGGCGCGGCGATCGTTGGCGTAATAGCTGTGCCGGCGCACGAACTGGAAGCTGCGTTGCGCCTTATGCTGCACGCCGGTTGCGATTTCGAAGAGGGAGGCTGCGGCCATGACTGTGGACCCTTGGAAGCTATCAGTGGATGGTGTTGGCGGCGCGGCGGGCGATTTCGTCGCGCAGCTGGGCCGTCCGTGCGTCGCGCAGCTCGCGCCACGCGTCTCGTGAACGGGCATCGGCGAGCGTGCGCGCGGCTGCGGCACGATCGGCGACGAGGTTCTTCAGATCCGACAGCGCCTCGCTACTGGCCTGTGGCGTGGGCGCCGGCTGCGAAGCCGGCGTCCGGAAGCGGGTGAAGAACCGGGAGAGCATCAGGCGACCGCGAGCATCAGTGCGCCTTGGCGCTGTGCTGCCTCGATCCGCCTACAGGCAGTTTCGAAGTGCTTGGGATCGCGCTCGATCCCGATGAAGCGCCGGCCCAGCTCGACCGCTGCTACTCCGGTGCTGCCGCTACCCATGAACGGGTCGCAGATCGTTTCGCCCGTAATGTTCGTGACGATCTTACGCATGACGGCGAGCGGTTTGACCGTGGGGTGGTCGATGGACCCGTCCTGCCCGTTCGGTGCGACGATGAATCGCTTTTTCTGGCGAAGATCGCCGGCAGGATGGAAGCCTCGCTTCCAAGCATGCACGTAGATTTCCGTGTCGGGCTGATAGTGGTGGTTCGCGACCGGAAGCGGGTTACTCTTATGCCATTGGCAGATAGCGTACCGATCAAACTGCCCGGCGACGTGCGGCAGAAGCGACGCCCATTGATCGTTGTGCGCGAAGATCACGGCGCAGCCGAACTGATCGCCGCTAATAACGGAGTGATCGAAGCCGTCGGCTAGGCCGGCCGCTTCGATCTGATCCATGTTCTCGCGCTGGGCGCGGAACGCCCCGCCCCCGCTCGTGTCGAACTCATAGGGCGGGTCCATGCAAAGCGCGTCGATCGCGCCCAACGACGGCAGGATGTCGCGACAATCGCCGTGATACAGCGTTGCCGCGCCGATGCGCTCAACGCGCGGGCCGCTCAAGATGCCATCTCCTTGCACGGCTCCAGCGCCTGCGCATCGAACTTCTCCGAGCGGTACGTGTCGGGGCGATATTCGACCGGCAACACGTCGAGGGGGTGAGAATTGAACACCTCGCCCCGCCCCGGCCGGACGAATTGGACGTATTGACGGTTGCTGGTGACGAAAAACGCCGGTTTGCCCAGCACAGTGATCGGATCACCGAAGCGCTCGCCACCCTCTTCCTGCCGGCACGAAGCCAAGCGAAGGAAATCGGCGAACTTGATGCTGCCACGAGCGTGCGTGTAAGCATGGAAGGCGTCACCCAGCGCCCGAGCGCGCGACTTGGCGTGGTAGACGTACCCCTCGCCCTCGACGCTGATCCGAAACGCCCGCAGGACGAACCCCACCCCCGTCATCCCGCGAAGCCCACGCCCGAGGCGATCAGCGCTGCGAGGCGGTCGATCGCGCCGTCGTTCGACGCGATGTAGGAGTAGCCGTCGAAATAGAGCAGATCCCGCATCGCGCGCTGCAGCGTCTCGATGCGCTGCTCGCCGGCCAGCTCGGTGTCGCGGTGGAACGCCCCGGCGAGCGTCATCAGCTCCCACGCGAGGAAGGCGTCATCGGCCGCCTCGGTGAAGCCGAGCCGGATCATCAGGGCCTGCACGCCGTTGCGGAAGGCGCGAATGCTGGCGCGGATCGTCGACTGCTCGGCCGAGACGCCGGTGCGCAGCTCGATCATGCGGCGGGCGCCGGGCGTATCGGCGTAGACGGCCGCCTCGCAAACCGGCGTGCCCAGGACGATCGGCTTGAAGTCGCCCGGCCGATAGGTGGCGATTTCGTGCAGATCCGGCCCGGTCGATGGATCATAGCCCATCCAAATCACGCCCTCGGCCCGGCGCAGGGCATCCACGATCGCGCAGGCGTCGGCTTCGCTCTCACAAGCCGCCATTTCGCGAATGCCGCTGCCCGAGGGGCCGCGATCGAGGACGTACCAGCTGAAGGGCTGCGACGTGTCGGCGCGAACGCCGGCATAGTGATAGCGCGGTGCCGGCGTCTCGGCCGGCAGCGGAAGCGTGTGCAGCTCACCCATGGCAATTCTCCCTGTGAAATTGGCGCGCGTAGAGCTGGACGAGGCCGATCACGGCCTTGTCGCGCGAGAGGATCAGGTAGCCGGCCGCCTCGATCGCGGTGGCGATGCGCTCGGCGACCCAGCGGTCGTTATCGCCGTTGTCGCGATCGGCGAGGGCATCGCCGCCCGCCTGCAGGGCGGCCGAGATCATGCGGATGTCGTTCGCGGCGCCGGCATAGCCCTCGTCGCGCAGCGTGCGCTGCGCGCCGGTGACGAAGCGGCTGAAATCGATCGGGCGGGCGGGCTTGGCGAAGCCGAAGGCGGGCGCGTTCATGCCATCACCCCCGCCCAGCGCAGCGCAGCGACGGCGCTTATCACCAGCCCCCCGAGGAAGAGCGCCGCCCAAAGGCCCTGCGTTATGATGGCGCCCCAAAAATGAAGTGCGACCCGGTTACGCTCCAGACCACGGACAAGCGCATGGGCGACGATACCCGGAGCGCCGCGCACGACATTCACGAGGCCGAGGGTTGCGCAAGCGGCACAAACCGCCTGGAGCAGCGCGCCTGCGAGCATCACAGCCCCAGCACCCGCTTGTAGGTTTCGAGCAGCGCGTCCGCCTCGTCGCGGGCGTTCTTCTCCATTTTTCGGAGACGAACGATCACGCGCATGGTCTTGGCGTCGTAACCCTGTGACTTGGCCTCAAGATAGACATCCTTGATGTCATCCATCATGCCCTTCTTCTCTTCTTCGAGGCGCTCAATACGCTCGATGAAAAGGCGAAGTTGATCGGCCGCGACGTTCGCGTCAGACATTCTTTGTCTCCGGTTGGAGGGGGTAGTTTTTCTTTAGGAAGGTCGCTGCGGCGCCGGCCGTGGCGAAGGCGCGAGCGGCAGCTCGAAGCGTCACCAGCCCGTCCGGCACGATGAAGGTCCACTTGCCGCCCTTGATCTGGTGGATCGCGATGCCGTCGCTGCGCACGAAGCGCGCAGTCGCGACGTGGCGCCATTCGCGCCCGCGCAGGATCTCGGGCAGCTCAGTGGACATTGCGGCGCACCTTCCCCGACACGGCGTTGGGCGCGCAGAGCTGATCCATGACGCGGCGATTGATCGGGAAGGCCTCGGCGATGCGATCGATGTACGCGGCGCTCGGCAGATGCCGGCCGGCCTCGATCATGCCGAGGATCAGGCCATGGTGGCGGGCGGTGCCGGCGTTGCGGGCCATGCGCTCGGCCGCGACGTTGATCGAGGCGCCGTGCGCGATGCGCGCGTGCTGCACGTAGGCGCCGAGATGCTCGCGCCGTTCGTCGAGGGAGAGGACGCGGATCATGCCGCCACGCCCTGCAGCTCGGCCGCGTCGCCGGCAGCGTCCTCGGCCGGCAGGGCGCGGATCTTCGCGAACGCGTCGTGGCACTCGATCGCGGCGAGATAGATCATGCCTGCGATCGCGATGGCCTCGATCGCGATGCCGATCGTGCCGCTCACCGGCCGTTCCCCGATGCGAGCGTCCAGGCGACGACGAATGGCGTCGCGATGATCGCGGCGACGATGATGGCAACGGCTCCGATCTTCTTCATGGGCCAATCCTTCAAGGCAAAGCGGGGGCGCCGCGCGAAACGGGCCGCGCGCGAATGGTGGTGTGACGGTGAGCGGGAGGGACTTAGGTCAGCCGCTGCTGGTCATCAGGGATTCCAACAGGTCGGGCGGCCTGCGCCGATCCCAACGCAGATTCTGATTGCCCAGCGGCACGACGACGCCGGGCTTGGGCTGCAGACTCGGCTGGATGGTGCGGATCACGGAGATCTGCGCCACGAAGCTGAACCCGCAATCGTCATTGTCGCAGCGCATCCGCGTCTCGCGCACGGTGTCGCTCACCTGCTCGCTGGAGCGGATGAGGGTGCGACCCCCGCAATGTGGACACGGAAACGCAACGTCACGCTTCATTTCAGGCGACCCCCTCCCCCAGCATGGCAGACAAGCGGCGCTCGACGGCGTCGAACGCATCGCTGCCTTCGCTCACTTCGATCAGCGTCGCGTGGATCATCGCCCGGCTGGGCTTGCCGCCCACGAGCTGGATGCCGGCCGTGATCGCCTCGCCAGCTTCGCGCGCCATGCACGTCAGCTCGGCGACGATCATGTCCGGATCGGCGACGGTCGGCGAGAGGCGGCGATCGGCGAAAACATTGAAGGCATCGCGCAGCGGGGCGAACAGCCCGCCACGCTCGAGATAGAGGGCGTCCAGCGCCGCTGCCTGCAGCATGGTGGGCGAGCGCTTGCTTTCCGGATCGCCCCAATATTGGACGGCCCGCTTGCCCTTGCCGGTTGCGGCGGCGATGGCCTCCCAGCCAATGAGCGCGGCAATCTCTCGGATCGCCGCAGGAATGCCGGTGGGATCTACGCGTTTCGTCATGATCAGGCCACGTTCATGAAAGCGGGGGGATTGCACTGTGCGAATCGGATCGTTTCACCCATGATCCGCGTTCCGAAGTGAGGGGGTTCCACCAAGCCGCTCGTCGATATCGGGGAGAGAGGCGTCCTTGAGGCCGAGGAGAACGGCAATGCGGTGGGATTGCCCACGCTCGCACTTCCGTTCGCCTCGCAGGATCATGTGAACGAGCTGGATATTGAAACCATTTCGCCTCGCCCAAGCCGAAACCTCGACGCCCTTGTCTCTGAAGGCTTCGCGCACGCGCTTCACACGCTCGGGGTCCAACCCCTTCCGCGTTGTGACGGAGGAAGAGATTGCGGCCAGTACCGCCTCTTCCACCGTTTCCTTCGATCCTGACACGTGCCATTACCCAATTTGTGGAAACGTGTGTAACCATGCCCCAGAAATGGGGAATGGGCAAGGGGAATTCGCCAATCTTATGGAATTGGGAGGCCGTCTTCGTGAAGAACGGACGCGCATCGGTCTTACGCAGGCCGAATTGGGCGCGATCGGCGGCGTTTCGCTCAATTCGCAGAGCGATTACGAGAACCCTGATAAGACCAGACAACCTAATGCGGCTTACCTGCACGCTGTAGCGCGGGCCGGGATCGACGTCGGCTACGTCATTACGGGTGTTCGATCCCAAGCGCTTCCAGCTGCGGAAAGCCGGCTGGTGACTAAACTGCGGAGTGCTTCGCCCGTCGATCAGCAGACAATTGCGCGAGTGATTACCGCTATTCTCGACGACAAAGCTGGCGTCAGCCCGAACCCGGCCGACAATCTGCCGGACGAGCGCCTGCTTACCAAGATGTTCGAGACGCTCCTCCGCGTCGCCGACAAGCTGCCGGCCGATCGCCGCGCGAAGATCCTCGCTCAGTCCCTCCCCGCCGCGCTGCGCGCGATCGAGGGCGACTGGATCATTGAGGAGACGCCGGCAGACGACGCGGACGAGCTGCCGCTCGACGAAAAACGCAGCGCATAACGGGGCAGAACAGGGGCAATAATGACGAATAAGAAGGCGAAAGCCGGGGCGAGTGATATCGCCAAGGGTGTGGCGGGCTGTCTGACGATCATCGTCATTATCTTTATTGTTCTGGCGGTCATTATCGCCAGCAGCGGTGGACACGACGAGAAGAAGGCGCCCGCAACCGTGAAAGCGGCTGACGAAAGCATTCACAAGGTCGAGCCTGCTGAGGCTCAGCTCTGGATTACGGCTGATCTCGCGAGCAATTGGGATGGCGATGCGTACATCGGCAAGTCCGGCATGGTGCTGACTGAGATCGGTAAAGCCATCAAGGCCGGCGCGAAGGACGTTCCCGCGAAGATCGAGACTGTCCACGTCACCTACACCGTCCCGGCAACAGATCGCCTGGGCAATCCTGATCGAATGCGTTTCATGCTGGTGAGCGTTCCGATCGCCGATCTTCGCAACGCCAATTACGACGGCCTCGGCCCGTTCGGGGTGCTCAATCTGGCGTCCGAGGTGAGCGTGTACGGCATCGACCCCACGGAGGCGGTCGATAAATACTGCCGCGACAATGCCGACGATATGCGTGGTTTTTGCGCGCAGGCCCTCCGCTAGAGGGCCTGCGGCAATCATTCCATCAAGCGCAGGCCGCCAGCTCGGCACGCGCCCAGGGCAATGCGGCGACGGCATGTTCCCGCACGACATCGAGCAGTTCGCCGGCCTCCCGCAGCTCGGCCGCGAGCGCGACGGACGGATTCGCGGCCAGCTCGCGCTGGAGATCCGCGACCCTGCGCCCGACATCGTCGCGCAAAGCGACCATGAGCGCACATTCCGCCTCACATTGCGGGCAGGCCGCACGGCAAGACGACGCGTTACGAAAAGCATGAACCCCACTCACCACAGATGCGACCCCGTTCCTGATTCGTTCCACTAAAATAGATGGCGGCGTGTAGGAAAATGGTTTTTCCGATTCCCCGCCGCCAAAGGCCCCCACCCTCGCCCTGCGTCCCACTATGAGACTGGTTGCGCCGCTGCGGAATGGCCGAATTCGCAGCCGGACTGTCCCATCGACCAAATATCGAGGGGTGACATTTCATTTCGGCGCGCTTTCCAGCTTAATCTGAGTCGTGAAGCCGGCGCCTTGGGCCGTGATCGACTGCGTCACTTCGCTGGCAATCCACGACGTCGCGTCGATCTCGGCCTTGAAGCCGGAAACCGTCACCTGCGCCTCTGGCATGATGTCGGCGCGGCCGAGCGCGGCCGTCAGATCCATGGAGGCGGGTGCGCGGGCCGCCCGGCTCTTCGCCGCCTTGGCGGCGCGCTGGGCGGAGGACTTGGTGGCATAGACGCGCGAGAGGCGCTTGGCGCCCGATGCCTTGCCCTCTGTCACGGTCGCCTGCTTGGCCGCATCGCGGTCGTGGTATGCGGCTGTAACGCCGGTGACGGCCTCGCGCTCGGCGACGTCGTAGGTGAACGGGCCGCAATCGCGCTTCCGCAGCGTGATCGCCGGCATGGACTTGCCGGCCGGCGTGGACGAAGAGCCGGCCGGATTGAAGATCAGCTTGCCGGCCTTCACCGTCGCCACGGCATCATGCTCGCGGCCGAGGCGGCGAGCCAGGGCCATGTCGCTCTCGCGGCTCTGGTGGACGGACGGGATCGCGACGGCCGACAGATCCGCCGAGATCTTGAGCTGCAGGCCGTTGCGCTGGGCAATCTCGCCCAGCACGGCGCCGAGCGTCGTATCGGTCCACGCATGGGCCTTGCGGGTGCGCAGCTCGCTCGCCTGGGTGAAGTCCGCCGATCGCGCGCGGATGGTGACGATGTCGGGCGGGCCGGAATAGCTGACCTGATCGACCTTGAAGCTGCCCTTGCTCACCAGCCCGATCGTGACGTCCGGCCCGTCCTTCCACCCGATCGACACGGTGAGCAGCTTGCCCGTCGCCGGCAACGCCAGCTTGCCGTCCGTATCGTCGAGGACGAGATCGAGCTGATCGGCGTCGTCACGCTTGCTGGAGATCGAGAGCGAGACAAGGCGCGGCCGGATCTTCGGCGACAGATCCGCGCCGTCGAGCATGATGCGAAAATCGGGCGTGTTGGCGACAACCGTCATGACGCGGCATCTGCTTCCGGATCATCGACGCGCAGGAGATCGAGGCCGAACTCGAAAGCCAGCTTCTCGCCGCCCGCCAGAAAGGTGCGGGAGCGGTTTTCGAGCGAGCGGATCACGTAATAGCCGTACAGGCGCCCATTGCCGTCCATGAGGGGCCAGATCCCGGTTGCTTCCATCATGCCGCGTAGCTGGTCCAGCGAGCCGTCCGCGTCCTGCAGCTCGGCCACGGCGAGGCCGTCGAGCCGGATCGTTTCCTCATCCGGCCCGATCGCCTGAACGGCATCGCGTGCGCCGACGCGGGCGTTGGTGGCGAACCGCTGCCCCTCGCGCTGCTGGAACTGATCGAACAACAGCGTGGGGATCGAAAAGACGAAGGTGCCGAGCGACATCACGGCCATGATCAGTTTTCCCAATCCGGCGTGTCGGCGAAGGTGGAGCGCTTCGCCGCGGCCTTTTTCGCCTCGTGCTTCGCGATCTCCTCCGCAACCAGGCGCGCCAATGCCGCCTCGTCCATGCCCTTCGCCGGATGAATATGGATCTCGTAATGATCCCCTGCCCTGCCCAGCATCCCCGCAGCGCCCCGCTGAGGCCCCGTGGAAGGCGAGGCGAAGGCGGAGGTCGGCACAGCCGCCCCGATCGCCATGGCGGTGCCTATACGGCGCGACAGGCCCTGCAGGCGGGCGACAGGCTCCCCTGCCCCCGCGTGGATGCCGTTCGACAGCCCCTGCATCATGTAGCCGCCAAAGCCGTGGAACAGGCGTGACGGGCTGTGGATGCCCATCTTCTCCTTGAACCACGTCGCGGCCGAGCTGGCTGCGTTGACGATCGTCGACTTCAGCAGGCCGAGCATGCCGGTGATGCCGTTGATCAGGCCCCTGATCATCATGGCGCCGGCATCGGAGAGGCGGGCTGGCATCGACACGCCTAGCCAATTCATCAGCGCCGCGAAGCCGCGATAGAGCAGCCCCATCGGGCTGAAATCGGTGAGCAGGCGCGCGATGCCGGCAATGCCGCCCGACGCATCCGCCTTGATCTCGGTCCAGAGACCAGAGAAGAATTTCGAGATCGCGCCCCAATTCTTGTAGATCAGGTATCCAGCGCCAGCGAGCAATGCGACCGCAGCGACGATGCCGAGGATGATCCACGTCATCGGGTTAGCAGCGAGGGCGATTGCACCGCGCGCCATCGCCATGGCAAACTTGCCGATATTCAGCGCTGCCGCCTTCGCCATATTGCCGAGAACGACGCCTGTCCGGCTGGCGAAAGCGGCGGTCGCCGTGAAGGCGGTCCGCGTTGCACCCCAGATCTTGGTCCCGGCCGCAGTAATACCGGCCGCTCCGATCCTCCCGGCGCTCGCGATTCCGCTCCACGCGGTGCGCGCAGCCCCCGGAAGGCCTTTGAAAACCCGCGCGCCCAGGCGGCCGAACTTCGTCAGCGCGAGGCCGCCCCCCTCGCTTTCCTTCGCAATCAGGCTGAAAGCGAATTTGAAGGGGGCGGTGAAGCCCAGCAGGCCCGCGCGCAGGAACATGAACGCCCCGCCCGCGACCATCAGCGCCGCGAGCGTCGCGGCCAGCTTGGCAGCAAGCTGGATCGCGACGGGATGCGCCCGCGCAAAGGCGGAGAGCGTCTGCAGGCCGTGCGAGAGGCGTCGTGCAAGATCGGTCACCGTGGGGAGCAGCTGCGTCCCAACGACGATCCCCAGCTCCTTCAGGTTGTTCTGCGCGAGCTGGACATCGTTCGCGGTCGTGCCGAGGCGCGATAGATACTCCTTCTGCATCGAGCCGGCGTACTGGCTGGCGTCGCCGACCATCTGAAAATTGGTGCGGAGCTGGTCGAGGTTGGTGAGCATCGGCGCAATGGCGCCGACCGATTCACGTCCGAACAAGGTGGTGAGCAGGGCCGGTCGATCGGCGTCACCCATCTTGGACAGGCGGGTGAAGACGTCGAGGATGGTGCCGCCCGCGTCCTTCTGCATACGCTTGGCAACATCGACGGCGTCCAGGCCGAGCTTGGCCCATGCCTTCGATGCCTTGGGCGTGGTGGCGGCACCGCGCGTGAGCGTGAGCATCAGGTTCTTGATGCCGGTCGCGGCGACTTCCGGCTCGACGCTGAGCTTGGCGAGGATCTGCGCCATGCCGGCAACCTGCGAGGCGGCGGTGCCCGCCACCTTGCCCAGCGGCCCGATGCTGGTGACGACCGCGTTCACCGAGGCGACGTTGCCGCCATAGGCGTTCGTCAGCGCGTTGATCTGATCGCCGAGCTTCGTCACGCCCGCGCGATCCGTGTTGAACGCGGTGCGCCACGCGGCCATCATCGTGCCGGCATCGTCCGCACTCATGTCGAACGCGACGGACATCTTGGCCGCATCCTCGGCGAAGCCCGCCAGATCCTTGCGGGCGATGCCCGAGCGGCCGGCAGCGGCAACGATCTGGCCGAGGCCCTCGGCCGAGACGGGGATCGTCTCCGACATACGAAGGATGTCGTCGCCGAGCTGCTTGAACTGCTGGTCGCCCAGCGCGCCTGGATCGAAATTCACGACCTTCTTCACGTCCGCCATGACGCTCTGGAAATCCATCGCGTCCTGCGTCGCCATCTTGAGCGGCGCGGCGATAGCGGCGCCGGTGCCGATCATGCCCAGCCCGGCTGCGGTGGAGGCGGATGCCTTGTTGACGTTGCTGTCGAACGCCTCCCTGCCCGCCTTGATCTTCGCCGATCGATCATTCCGGCGCTTGAGCGCGGCCGACTGTTCATCGATCTGCCGAGTGGTCGCGGCCATGCGGCGCGCGAGCTGGTCTTCGTGATGCTCCAGCTGCTCGCTGTTGATGCCGGCCGCCTTCAGCTTGGCCGAGATCTCGCCCAGCGCGACGTTATGCCGGCCCTCCTGATCCTTGAGACGCACCAGCGTCTCCCGCGTCTGATCATACGTGCGCTGCAGCTTCTTCGACGGATTGTCGGTATCGCGCATCTGAGCCGCGAGATCGCGCAGCTTGGCGCGGGTCGCGCTGATCTCCTCGCCGGCCGATGCCTGGGCGGCGCGGAACTTGCGGAAGCTGGAAATATCCTCCTGTTGCTGCTCCAACGCCTTCAGCCGATCACGCGCCTCTTTGAGCGCCCTGCCCAGCTTGCTGGACCCCGCCGCCATATCGCGCAGCGGCTTCGTCATCTTGTCGGCCGCCTGCAGCAGCATCACGATGCGGAGGTTACGATCGGCCACGGGATGATCCAGCATGTTGGCGCGTGGACGTGTTCACACGCGCACAGGTCGTCAGTCGGGATTGTGACGGCGGGCGGCGTGCGCCCGCCATTCCATCAGCTCGCCGAGGCCCATGCCGTTCATCGCGGAAGGCTCCCAATGGAAGACCAGCGCGAGATCTGCCATGGCGTCCTCGACGGTTCGGGTCAGGCCTGCTTCACCGCACTCGGCAGCAAAAAATCCATTACCTCTCCTCCCATCTGCATGAGATCGGCGGGATCGAGTGCGGCGACTTCCTGCTTGGTGAGCCACGCGCTTTCTGGCGCGAGCGGCGCCCCGAATACGCCCGAGGGCAGGATGCCGATCGAGGGATCGAGAAGATCCGGCGTGATCGCGCCGGCCGGGGCGAGCAGCTTGTGATCCATCGTCAGCGCGAACAGCAGCTTCTTGGTCGCCTGATCGATGAACGCCCAGCGCAGTCCGCTTTCCGGCGCCATCTGGACTGGCAGCACCGCAGCCGCCTGCCCCAGCGCGAGATCCGCGAAAGCCTGCGCGGGCGCCTTCTTGGTGGCGTCGTTCTGATCGAGAGGGATCAGCTCGGTGCCGGTGAGCGCAACTGCGTTTGGAAGATCGTGGAGCTTCGCCATGGATCAATATCCGAAGGTGTAGACGCGGACGGGAACGTCGCCGTCGACGGCGTTGAAGACGGGGACGCTGCCAGCAGAGAGCGCGCCCGCGACGGATGGGTTGTTGTCCTGCGCGTCGTTGCCGATCGCGGCGCCCTGCACCCACGCGGCGACGCAGGCGGTCGGATAGGGCGTCGGGATCGCGATGTTGGTGGTGGCGTTGCCGCCCGCCGTGCCCGGAAACCATTTGAGGATCAGGCCGCCCGGAAAGACATACTGGCCGGAGTCGGCCGCGAAGACATGGCCGAGAGCGCCGAACATGGCCGGCGTCACCAGCACGTTTGCCGCACTGGCGGCGAGGAGATCGGCTGCGCTGCCGGTATTCAGCGTCCCCGCATTGCCGAGGCCGAGCGTGGCGCGCGCGGCAGTCGCGGAGACGGCCGCGAGCAGCGTCTTGATGAAGGCGGTCGGCGAGCCGGCGCCAAGGCGATCGTCCAGCGCCGCCTTGAGGCCGGCCGGGTGCACCGCCTTGGTGGTGAGGACGCCCGCGATCGTCTCGGCCGCGCTGGCGAAGGTGCCGGCGATCACGGCAGCGAGGCGCACCGCCAGCTTCTTCGCGGTGACGATCATCGTATCGTCGTCGCCGGCATCGACGACATCCTGCGTCGCGATATAGGCGATGCCCTTCACGCTTTCCGTGGCGGGCGGATCGAGGAAATTGGCGTCGCCGAACGTGATCTGGCTCGCATCGACGTTCGGGAAGCGGAGATCCAGCGCGAGGTTGGCGCCCGACAGGCTGCTCTTCTGCAGGATCGGCGTCTCCTGGCCGTAGACCGCGAAGAGCGTGCCGTCGGCGAGGAACAGGCCAAAGCCGGTGACGCTGTAGGCATCGGTGCTGGAATCGCGGGCGACGAGGTGGACGATGGCCTCGTCCAGCACCTCGCCCGACACGGTTTCCAGCCGCTTCGCTTCGTTCGGCAGAGCGGTGAGTGTCGGGGCCACGACGAAGGGTTCGGCGGTGACGCCGATCGTCGCGATGGTGAGATTGATGTCGGTATTGCCCTGCGCTTCGGTGAAGACGGCGAGGCCGGCTTGCGTGATCGTCAGGACGAGGGGGGCGATGCCGCTCAATTACTGCTCCAGAAATTCGCCGCTCGCCAGCTGCAGCGGCTCACCGTTCGCAGTCTGGAGAAAGGTGTCCCAAGGCTGGGACGTGTCGGGGAGGACGGTTCCGTCGATCCGCGCATTCACCAGCGCGCGGGCCGCGCCGATCACGCCGACCTGTCCGATCGCGGCGACGCTCTGATAGAGCTGGAAGTGCGCGCGAACCGGCTTCACGCGAGTGACATCGCGGATGATCGCCTCGGCGAAGGCGGCCGTGCTGCGCGCGCCTCCATCGGCGCCGAGCGGAAGATCGATCGTGAAGGTGCCGGGTTCGCCCTGCGGCGCCTGGTCAAACCATTCGGTGAGGGTGAGCAGCTCGTCGAAGCTGGTGAGGACCGCCTCTACCGAGGCGACGGTTCCCTTCTTGCGCTGCAGGGGGATCGCATCGGCGACGGCCTGCCGCTTGGCGGCTTCCGTCCAATCGGTATCCCAGCGATCGACATTGAGCGCCCATGCCAGCCACGGCAGCAGCTCGATCGGCATCGTCGCCGGGTTCCACAGCTCGCGTAGCGGCACGGGGATCTCGGCGAGCTGGCCCATCGGTTCGGCCAGTGCGCGCTGGAAAGCGGGCGCGTTGGAAGGCTGCAGCGTCATTCGCCAAGGCCCCCGTTGGTGATCGTGATCGCGGTGCAGTTGCTCGCCTGCGTCCGATCGAGCGCGATGTCAGCGGCGGGTTCGGCGAGCAGGACATTCTGGATGCCCTCGACCTTCAGCGCGGCGATGATGCCGGCACGGGTGACGTCACGGCCAAGGCCGCGAGTGGTGGCGAGATAATCGGCGAGCGCGGACTGCGCCTGGGCGATGACGACGGAGCTGTCGGGTCCGGCAAAGGTGATGAGCGTCGCGGTGATGACGTAATCGACGATCGACGCGCTTTGCACGGTGACGAGATCGGTGAGCGGGCGCCGATCGCCGCTGGCGAGGTATGTCGAGACGGCGTCGATCAGATCCGCAGGAGCGGTGCCGTCCCCTGCCCGCGCCAAAATGGTGACGACAACCTGACAGGGTGCGGGGCTGGTCGCGCTGGCATCGGCGACGCGGCTGTCGGCTGATCGGGCGTGGAAGATATAGGCGCCTTCCGGCCCCGCGACCGAGAACCCCTCGGGGGCCAATACGCCTCGACTGCGGAAGTCACTGTCAGCCTCTTCAACGGCTGCAGCACCCGTGTCGGGATTGGCGGGCGTGATGACGAGGCGCTCGACATCGAGCAGAGCGAGCAGGTTTTCGAGATCGGCACCCGTCGCGTAAGCGACCATACAGGCCTTCGCCGCGTCGTTCACGCGGGCGCGCAGCACCGTCACATGGTAGGCGGCTTCCTGAAGAACCGCGACGGCTGGATCGGCCTCGTTCGTGGGATCGAAACTGATCGGGGGATTTTGCGCGGCGAGCCGCGCTGATACGCCCGCAGCCATCTGCGCATAGACCGCCTCGAAATCAAGCGTCTCGACGACTTCCGGCGCCGGCAGGCGCGAGAGATCGACGGCGGTATAGGTTGACGAGCTGGTCGTGTCGGCCATGCGGCTGCTATGCGGCGCGGCGTTGCGCGCCCGCCATGAACCGCTCTTGTGAAAGGCGTTCCCACAATAGCCGGGGATTGGCGTCGTGCCGCAGCGAGCGAGCGACCCGAAAACTCACCGTTGCCGTTCAGATTCTTCTATATTCTCTTGTTCAAGATTCATGCGCGGATAACCCGTTGCGCTTTAACGCGAAAATGGTCCGGCCGGTGAGGTTTGGGGATGAGTCGCGTGAGTGGACGGGCCGGCAAAGGTGAGGCTCGGGGCCGCCAATTGTGAGGCTTTGGGCGGCCAGCAGTGAGTTTTCGGGTAGCTTCTACGCCCAGCCGGGCAATCGGTGAGTATTGGGGTAGCCCCCTTCCCTGCGGTGAGCGATGGGGCTTACGGTGAGGCCATGCCCGCTTCCGCCTCACCGAACGATTCGACGGCGATCCGCACGATCGACCAGAAAACGCGCGGAAACCCGTTCAATCCGGGGCATTATGGCGAGATCGTCAAACCGGGCGAACTGGTGGACATCGTCGAGCTGTCGCCGCTGAGCCTCGCTGATCGCCGGATCTATAATCTGCTGATCGCGAACGCGTGGGAGCGGATCAGCGAGCCGATCGTCCACAGCATCCCGAAAACGCTGCTGAAGGGATCGCACCAGGGCAACGAGCGGATCGAGGCGTCGTTGCTGCGGCTGATGTCCACGATCGCGGTGGTGACGATCCAGAAGGACGGAAAGCCCTACAAGCGCCGCGTGCAGCTGCTCGGCGCCAGTGACGAAAGCCTGAACCGCGACGGGCAGCTCTACTATCGCATCCCCGAGGAGCTGATCGAGATCCTGCGCAACAGCGAGGTCTACGCCCGGCTTAAAACGCAGGTGATGTATTGCTTCGAGAGCAAATATTCGCTGTGCCTCTATGAGATGATCGAGCGCCGGATAGGCCTCGATTGGAAGCGCACCGAGACGTTCACGATTGACGAAATCCGGGGGCTATTGAACGTCCCCAAGGGAAAACTGGAACGCTTCGCCGATCTCAATAAATACTGCCTGAAACTTGCGGCCGACGAGATCAACAAGCTCTGCCCGTTCTATGTGGACTTCAAACCGATCAAGCGCGGCCGGAAGGTCGAGAAGATCGAGATGGCGTGGTTTTCGAAGACGTCGGTCGGCCAATCGGATGCGAGGAACCTCGTCGACCAGCACAGCATCGTGCGCCGCGCGCGGATGAAGGGCGCTACGGGCGAGCTGCCCATGCTGATCGATCTGCCCAGCTAAAAGTGAGCTGATACCCCAAAGCTCACTTTTCGAGCGATGGCCATGCGGAGCGAGTGAACATGTCCCCGTGTTCACTCGCTCCGAGCTGATTGCCGAGCCTTGGCTTCGGGGAGCGAGGCAATCCAGTGTGCAACGCGCCACATCGCTTCGCTGCCACGGTAATAGCGGTCGATGTCGAGCATGTTGACGCTGCAGAAATTGACGAGGCTGTTCACGTCATCGAGCATGCGAAGGGCGTCTCTCGCGTCGCGCACCGGCTCTTTGTGGAAGCGATACGATGGCTCTGGATCAGTCACGCCCCCTGCCGTCCTGTTCGCTTGCGAGCATGTTGCCGTGTGGACACGTTCACCGCTCGCCGAACGGATGCTTGCCGTACTTCCGCATCAGGTCATCAAACGCCTCGCCCATCAGGGATTGAAGCGTAACGCCATTCTCGATCGCAAGGACGTTCAGCCCCTTGCTGACAGCCGGTGAGAAATAGCCGCTCACCGCCTTTTTGCCCGCGCGTGCCGCAGCTCGGCCGGCAGAGGCTGAAGGCCCCTGCCCGGCCTCGATCGCGACCGGCGCCGCAACTTCGGCCGCGCGCTCGCGCTGTGCCCGCATCCCGCCGAATTTGCTCATGCCGCTTTCCCCTTCGCCTTGCTCGCACGTTTACGTGTGGACACGCCCACTTGTCCGCCTGTCCACTTCCACAGATCTGCCACCTCCTCTGCCGCCTTGCCGTTCGGCTCGGCCTCGCCGGCAACCTTGCCGCTCGCCGTGCTGTGGTGGAAGATCGCGCGGTTGGTGAGCATCGCCGGTGCAACCCGCAGGCCCATGCCCGCCACCTTGCCGTCTCCCTGCACCAGCTCGGTCGCTTCCTTGTAGGTGAGCGGGGCGCGCTGGGGGCCGCCCATGAAGACGAGGAAGGCGGGCTTGCCGGCCGCACGGATGAGATCGGCTGTGGTCGCCACGGCTGTCAAATCGAACGCCTGCGGGCGACAGGGAACGAGAACCAGATCGGCGAGGCTGCACGCAGCGCGCGCCATGGCGTCCGCGTGGGGCGGCGTGTCGATCACTACGAGATCGGCGCCCAGCTCGGCCGCCTGGGCGATCTTGCGCGGGAGCAGGGGAGGGGAGGCGCAGTCGACCACTTCCGGCTCTACTCCTTCGCCACGCCACTCGCTCCATTGCGAGGCCGTGGCCTGCGGATCTGTATCGAGGATCAGGACGGACAGACCGGCCTTGGCCGCCTCGGCCGCGAGGTGGATGGCAAGCGTGGTCTTACCCGCACCGCCCTTCTGGCTGATAACCGCGATTGTTCGCATGTCCGCTTCCTTGCACGTGAGCGTGTGAACACGTCGCCATGTGCGCCCGTTCGCATGTTCCGTCAATGTGTAAGAGTGTGAAACCTATCCGCGCAGACGGCGCACCAGCTGCTTCCACGCATCTTCGCTCGGCGGGAAGAAGGCTCGCGAAGGGCCGGTTGGCTGGCCCGGCGCCGGAATGACGCGGGGGGATCTGGCGCCGCAGGCCGAGCAGCGGAGCCGGCGAGGGATGGCCTCGGCCTCGCCGTTCCAGTTGTGGCACAGGAACCAGCGCTGCAGCTGGACGGCCTCGATCACGCTCGAATTGTCGCAGCGCCGACATACCGCATAGACGTTCGCTTCGTGTCGCACGAAGTCACTCAGGCGATCGAACCGCTTGCTGCCCATTCCGCGACTATGGAACAAGACCGGAACGCAGGCAAACGGACCGATGGTATTGATCGTTAGCCGCGACATCCCATATTCGACGGATGTTCAAAGTTCCTTCCTTCGAACTTCCCGCGCCGCTGGATATGAGCAACTTCAAGTCGCTACCGGAATGGGCCTTCGAGGCCATCAAGGAAGAGATCGAGCAGTTCCAGGCTGGTCTCGGCGCCGATCATGATATCGGCATCATCGTAAGTGGCGCGCAATCGGCCATCCACGCGAGCCGTGTGCGGCTGGCTGATCAAATGATCGTCTTTGAGGGCGTCGATGAAGAGAACCGCATCGCGCGGGTGATCGCGCATTACACGCAGGTCAACTTCCGCCTTGTGGCCGTTCCGAAGATCGAAGCGAATGCCCGCCGCATAGGCTTCTAGCTTCAGATCAGCACGCGCTCGATCTCGCTGAGCGTCACCTCGTCCGTGCGGCGATCGTAGAGTTGCGTCGTGCGCGGCGAGCTGTGGTTCGCCATGGCCTGCGCTGCCTCCAGCTTGCCGCCATTCTTCAGATAGGCCGTGAGGCCCGTGGCGCGGAAGGTGTGGTTGCCGATCGGCGTCCGAATGTTCACCGCCTTCGCCCGGCGTCGCACCATCGCGTGGACGTCCTGCTGGGCGAGGCCGTGGCCGCTGAGCCGGCCTGTGCCACGCCCGATTGACTGAAAGAGGGGAGCCTTGGGCGTGTCGATCAGATCGCAGCCCTCCATGTAGGCGACGAGATATTCCTCGAGGCGATGGTGGCACGGCATTTCGTGGATCTTGCCGCCCTTCTCATGGAGGCGCAGCCACAGGCGCCGGCCCTGCACGAAGGTATCCTCGACCAGCATGTCCGTCACCGCGCCGATACGGGCGAAGGCGTAGGTCATCACGCCGATCAGCGCGCGGTCGCGCAGGCCGGCTGGGGTGGCGACGTCGATCGCGTCGAGCAGCTCGCGCGCTTCCTCAGCCATCAGGACCGGAGTCTTGCCGCGCTTCACGCTGTGGCGCGGCCCGCGCACTGATGTCGCCGGGTTGAAGGGGAGGGCGCCCGCCGTCACCAGATAGTCCAGCATGTGCCGCACGCCCGCGAGGCGTTGCTTGACAGTTGGCGCCGAGGCTTCGCGGCTGAGATGCTCCACCCAGGCGGCGACGTGCATCGCGCCGATCGCGGCGATCGACGTTGCGCCGAGCTGTTCGGCGAAGGCGAGGAAGTCGCCGGCAGCGCGCATGTAGGCGCGACGCGTGTTGGCATTTCGGATCTCGGCCGCGAAGAATTCGAGGAAGCGCGTGCGGACGCGATCAGGCTCGGCCGCGATCAGTGCCGGCAAGGTGGGAGAGGGGAGGGCGGAAAGGGCTGTCATGGCTGATCAGCGGTAAAAGCCGGAGCTACTCGCAGCATGCGGTTCCAAAAGTCCTGCACGGACCAAGGGATGTCCCAGCCTTCTATGATCATCTCCATAGTCGCTTCGGCCGGCACCAAGCGCCAACCGGCCGGCACACCGTCCCGACCGTCGCGAGTGAGCGTGTTCACATGTTCGCGTGTCATCGGCGGAACGGTGCTTTCGATTGGAGCCAAGCCGGCCAGCTCGCGCCGGTGAACAAAGCGATCGTGTTCGGCGAGATGTGCATCGAAGCGCGACTGACGCCGGAAGATGTCCCCGCAGATCGGGCAGGCTCTCACGCTGCCGCCTTCGCCTGCCGGGCGCGCAGGGCCTCGGCCGGCCAGAACACCTTCCCGTCCTTACCATGCCATGACAGCCGGCCATGCATGTGCCAGTCGGTAGGAATCTCGAAAACACCGAAGCGCAAGCATGGCTCGATGTCGCGGGGATTCTCGGCGAGATAGGAGATCAGCGACCCAGCTGTCTCCATGCCGCCCACGCCGGCCTGCCCCGCGAACATCTCTGCGATCTTGGCGATGCGCTCGATGATGACATGCGCGGCTTCGAAGTCGATATCCTCGGTCACGCGATCTCGATCCCATCCCATGCATGGAACTCTCGCACCCACGCCTCCACCTGAACCTCGACCCCGGTTTCATCGTCGATATAGCTGGACGCTGGATGATGCTCAGAGCGCGCCGGGAACGAACGCTCACGCACCTCCTCGACGCTGTAGGCGTGGTTCGAACCGAAGGCGCCGTATTGCGGGGACCGGAAGATGACCGGCTTGGCCGGATCTACCTTCTTGAGCAGCTCGATCAACTGGCCTGCCGTCAGCGTGCGGGGGAGCCGATTCTGCTGCGGATAGTAAGACTGCGCCATGCCACCTCCATATCTGTGATAATGTCCTTTATCACAGATATGGAGGGCAAACAGCCCTAACTTGCGCAATTTCGCAAACTGACCCTTCATGCTTGCCTGCCTGTCACTTATATGTTGACGCCCACCATTCCGTCTCTTATAAGTGACGACATGGAAACGACGCAGACATCGACCTTTGCGAAATGGCTCCGGGGCCTGCGCGATCGGAAGGCCACGGCGAAGATCGCGATCCGGATTGCGCGGATGGAAGCCGGCCTGATGGGCGATGTCAAATCGGTTGGCGATGGGGTGAGCGAGGCGCGGATCGCCTTCGGGCCGGGTTACCGGCTCTATTTCACGCGGCGCGGCGAGGAGGTGATCATCCTGCTCGCCGGGGGCGACAAGGGATCGCAGGAGCGGGACATCGC
Source organism: Sphingomonas oryzagri (assembly GCF_029906645.1). NCBI lineage: Bacteria > Pseudomonadati > Pseudomonadota > Alphaproteobacteria > Sphingomonadales > Sphingomonadaceae > Sphingomonas > Sphingomonas oryzagri. The sequence continues at coordinate 1,732 of NZ_JARYGZ010000007.1, read as the reverse complement.
GAAGGCCAAGGAGATCGCCGCTCAGATACCCTGAGCGGCCTGTAACGACGAATGCCAAGGAGGGCAGGTAACATGACGATCGAACTCACCCGCTTCGACGCGGCCGAATTTCTGACCGATCCCGAGGATCAGGCCGAGCTGATCGCCGATGCCTTTGGGACGGGCGACGCCGGTTATATCAAACATGCGCTCGCGATCGTCGCGAAGGCGCGCGGCATGACGCAAGTCGAACGCGACACGGGCATCAAGCGGCAGGCGCTCTATCGTGCGCTCGGCAAAGACGGAAATCCGACGCTCGATACCTTGCTCAAGCTCACTCACTCCCTCGGGTTCACCCTGCGGGCCGAGCGCACCGCCCAGGCATGACGCCCGTCCACCTCGTCCAGTGCGTCGCGGGGAAGGGGACCACACCGGCGCCCGCGCGCGATCTCTACACCTCCGATTGGTTCGTGAAGGCGCGGGCCTATGTGGAGGCGCAGGGCGGGCCGTGGTTCATCCTGTCGGCCGAGCATGGCCTCGTCGATCCGGACGAGACGATCGCGCCCTATGATGTGACGCTCAACACGATGCGCGCGGCCGATCGCGCGGCTTGGGATCGACGCGTCGTCGAGCAGCTCGCGCGCGCGGTCGATCCCGCCGCGCCTATCGTCATCCTCGCGGGCGACCGCTATCGGCGTGCAGTGGTGGAGTGGGCCGGCGCCCGCACGACGGTGCCCATGGCCGGGCTGGGGATCGGCTCGCAGAAAAGCTGGCTACGCAATGCCGTGCTGGGCTGCTCGAAAGCAGCCCAGCTCACCTGATCAGATGAAGATCAAGATGATGTAGCAGATCGCAATGATCAGATGGATGATCTGGTCGATACGCATGTCATTTCCTCCCTGTTAGTGTTGATCTTCTATTTAGTCTCGAAGATCAGGGAGGCTGTCGGATCGCGAAAATCCGGCAACGTCGCCGGCATCAGACGGCCGACACATGCTCCAGCAGCATGTTGAGCACCGCCTCGCGATCGGCCGCGGTTAAGCCCAGGAGCGGGCGGCGGGGGTAGAGAACGGCCTTGGCCTTCGGCGCCGGCTTGTCCTTCAGGCCGTCCTGATGGACGCGAGCGATGTCAGAGGCGAGGCCACTGAAACCCACCCACGCCTCGTCGCCCTCGATGCCGGCGCGGAGATAACGCGCCGAGCTGATCTTGCGGAACATCGCCTTCTTGCGGATCACGCCCTTGCGGCGCAGCCGGCCGGCCTCGACGTTGTCATCCTCGGCGGGGACGGGGAGATATTTGGCGATACGATCCCAGAAGAAACTGCGGATCGCGTTCGCCTCGATGTCGAACCCTGTCACCAGCGCGCCCTGATGAACCCAGCTCTTCATAAAGACGAGGCGCGGCTCGGCCGCTCCCTTCGGGTAGAGGAACCTGAGGGCATGATTGCCGGGGCGGGGAGGGGCCTTGGGGCGCCTCGGCACGTAGGGGGCGCCCTCGGGATCGCGCTGGCTGCGGATGCGCTCCCGCTGGCTTCCCTGCACGGTACGGGCGATCTTGCGCAGCAGCGTGCGGCGCTGCCCGGCCGAGACGCGCGCCAGCATGGCGTTCGCCAGCTTCTCGATCTGCGCCAGCTCGTCGCTCATGCCGTTTCGGGCAGGACCAATTCGCTGCCGGCACGCATATCGTCCAGCAAGAGCTGGGCGAGGGCAGGGGCGGGCGTGACGCCGGGGAAGGTGTCGAGCATCGGCGCAT
>NZ_JARYGZ010000006.1 GCF_029906645.1 Sphingomonas oryzagri | reverse complement strand
GGCATGCCGCCGCCGCGCGGGCCGCCGAAGCCGCCGCCGCCACCACGCGGGCCGCCGCCGAAGCCGCCGCGACCGCCGTAGCCGCCGCGACCACCACCGCCGCCGCCGCCGCCGAAGCGATCACCGCCACCGCCGAAGCGATCGCCGCCGCCACCGAAACGGTCGCCGCCGCCGAAGCCGCCGCGACCGCCGCCGCCGTAACCGCCGCCGAAATCACCGCCGCCGAAGCCGCCGCCGCCACCGAAATCGTCGCCGCCGAAGCCGTCGCGCTTGTCCCTGCCGCCGCGCTGCCCGCGCCGCCCACGATCAAAACTCATGCTGGAATAATCTTTCCCGGGTCGCCCAATATCTCTTGGAGGATCGCGTACCGGGCGCAGCCGCAAACCTCCGAGCGCGAAAGTATGCGCGCGCTTGTTGCGAGTCATAACGGATTATCCACAGGCCTGCGAGCCATTTCATCGTGCGTTCAGGCCGGCGTGCCGCCCCGTGGCAAAGATGCAACGCCATCTGCGCAAAATGCTTGGCGGAACGCGCCGAGTCGGGCAGCTAGGGCGCGTCATGCAGTCCGTCCTCTCGCTCCTCGCCGATCCCGGCGCCTGGGCCGCCCTCGCCACGCTGATCGTGATGGAGGTGGTGCTGGGTGTCGACAACCTCGTCTTCGTGTCGATTCTGTCGAATCGGCTGCCGCCCGAGCAGCAGACCAGGGCGCGGCGAATCGGCATCGGCCTCGCGCTGATCATGCGCCTCGCTTTGCTTGCCACGATCAGCTGGCTCGTCGGCTTGACCGCGCCGGTGATCGACCTTGGCCTGCACGGTCCGCCGGTCGACGGGCATCCGGCGTTCGAGACCGCCTTCTCGCTGCGCGACCTGATCCTGCTCGGCGGCGGCCTGTTCCTGATCTGGAAGGCCACCAAGGAAATCCACCACAATATGGACGAGGACGAGGCGGGGCATGGCGGTGAAGGCGCCAAGAGCGGCCTCTCCTTCGGCTCCGCGATCGCGCAGATCATCGCGCTCGACATCGTCTTCTCGATCGATTCGATCCTGACCGCCGTCGGCATGACCGGCGAGCTGCCGATCATGATTGCCGCCGTGGTGATCGCGGTCGGGCTGATGCTGATCGCCGCCGATCCGCTGGCGCGCTTTATCTCGAAGAACCCGACGGTGGTGATGCTGGCGCTGGGCTTCCTGCTGATGATCGGCGCGGTGCTGATCGCGGATGCCTTCGGGGTGCACATCCCCAAGGGCTATATCTACGCGGCGATGGCTTTCTCGGGCGGTGTCGAGGCGCTCAACATGGCGGCGAGGAAGCGCAAGAAGCGGCATTGAGCGGAAAGCCCCAAACGCCTATGCGCGGGGCATGACCGTTCATTTCCACGAAGAGGACCTGCCCGCCGGCGTGTTCGCGCCCGGCGCCAGCGTTGCCGTCGATACCGAGACGATGGGGCTGATCACACCCCGCGACCGGCTGTGCGTCGTCCAGATCTCGGACGGGAGCGGCGACGAGCATCTCGTCCGCTTCAATCCGGGCAGCGACTATGCCGCGCCGAACCTGCGCGCGGTGCTGGGCGATCCCGATCGGCTGAAGCTCTATCACTTCGCGCGCTTCGATCTCGCGGCGATCCGCTATTATCTCGATACGGTGGCGGCACCGGTCTATTGCACCAAGATCGCCAGCCGGCTGATCCGCACCTACACCGATCGCCATGGCCTGAAGGAACTGGTGCGCGAACTGCTCGGGCAGGAGGTCTCCAAGGTCCAGCAATCTTCCGACTGGGGCGCGCCGGATCTGTCCGACGCGCAGAAGGACTATGCCGCCTCCGACGTGCGCTTCCTTCACGCGATGAAGGAGAAGCTGGACGAGCGCCTGATCCGCGAGGGCCGCATGCATCTGGCGCAGGCCTGCTTCGATTTCCTGCCGGCGCGCGCCGAGCTGGATCTCGCCGGCTGGCCCGAGATCGACATCTTTGCCCATGCGTGATTCGTATCCCGCACCGGCCCGCTCCCCCACCCTACCTCCCATTCAGGATACGCTGTGGGAGGCCGGGTGGGGGAGCGGGCCGGTGCGGACTTCCTCCGAGAACAAAGATGCCTGAGGCGGTCGCCGGGCCTCTGTCCGACGTCGCGCGCGCCGAGCGGCGCAAGCGGCGCATCTGGGCGAGGCCGGGCTCGAATCACGATCGCATCATCGCGGTGGCGCGCGTCACGCTGCCGGCCTCGGTGCTGGTCCTCGTGCTGGCGCTGGGCTTCGCGCCGCTGACCTCGGGCCGCGACATCTCGTTCGTGCTCGCCAAGGATCGCGTGGCGATGGCCAAGGAGCGGCTGCGCGTCAGCCAGGCGCGCTATCGCGGCGAGGACGACAAGGGCCAGCCCTTCTCGCTGACCGCCAGATCCGCCGTACAGCAGACCTCGGCCGATCCGGTGGTGAAGCTGGACACGCTCGCGGCGGACATCGCGCTGCAGGGCGGCCCCGCGACGCTGACCGCGCCCAAGGGCACCTACAACATGAACAACCAGCAGGTCGGACTGGATGGCCCGGTCGCCTTCCGCAGCGCCGACGGCTACCGGCTCGACACGCATGACGTCGATCTCGATATGCAAACGCGCAAGCTCGCCAGCCGCAACCCGGTGACCGGCACGATGCCGCTCGGCAATTTCAGCGCGGACCGGATGACCGCCGACCTCGACGACAAGGTCGTCGTGCTGAACGGCCATGCCCGCTTGCATATCACGCAGCGAACCGCCAAATCCGCGAAATGACCATCCGCCGCGCAGCGCCGCTTTTCGCCATCCTGATCGCCGGTGCCGCGGCTGCGCAGCAGGCGAAACACAACAGCAATGCGCCGGTCGATTTCGACGCGGATCATATGGAGGTCCACGATCTCGAACACCGCGCCTTCCTGACCGGCAATGTCCGTGCTGTGCAGCAGGACATGACGCTCACCTCCGACCGCATGACTGCCAACTATACCGGTAGCATGGCGAACAGCGGCCAAGGTGGTGGCGGCAGCGTGCAGGTCCACCGTTTCGATGCGACGGGCCATGTCGTCGTCACGCGGCCGACCGAGATCGCGCACGGCGATTACGGCATTTACGATCTCGACAAAAGGCTGGTCACGCTGATCGGCAAGGTGACGCTCGATCGCACCGGCCCCAATGCCAGCACCGTGCGCGGTGGCCGGCTGGTGATCAACCTCGACACCAACCAGGCGACGATGGACGGCGGCGCGGTCGGCGGCAGCGGGACGACCGGCAAGGGCGGCCGTGTCTCGGGCCGCTTCACCGTGCCCCAGCATAACGACAACAACGCACCCGCGGCCAAGCCCGCCGGCAAATAATCCCGCCGGGGCTTGATCGCCATGCAGGAAGCCTGCCACATGCGGCGGGCACAAGGTCATTCATGAACGACACGATCCTCTCGTCGCGCGACAGCGCATCCCCGACGCCGCCGGCGACGCGCGCCTTGTCGATCGTTTCGATCGCCAAATCCTATGATTCGCGGCCCGTTCTGCAGGACGTCAGCCTGGAGGTGGCGCGCGGCGAGGTGGTCGGCCTGCTCGGCCCCAACGGCGCCGGCAAGACGACCTGCTTCTATTCGGTGATGGGCCTGGTGAAGCCGGATGCCGGCCGCATCCTGCTCGACGGCGAGGACATCACCGCGCTGCCCATGTATCGCCGCGCGATCCTGGGGCTGGGCTATCTGCCGCAGGAGACATCGATTTTCCGAGGCCTGACGGTCGCGCAGAACATCTCGGCCGTGCTCGAACTGTCCGAGCCGGATCCGGCGCGCCGGGCCGAGCGGCTGGATACGTTGCTCGCCGAATTCCACATCGAGCATCTGCGCGACGCCAAGGCGACCGCGCTTTCGGGCGGCGAGCGGCGCCGCTGCGAGATTGCCCGCGCGCTGGCGGGCGATCCCTCGATCATGCTGCTCGACGAGCCGTTCGCGGGCATCGACCCGATCTCGATCAGCGACATCCGCGATCTCGTGAAGGACCTGAAGCGCCGCGACATCGGCGTGCTGATCACGGATCATAACGTCCGCGAGACGCTCGACATCGTCGATCGCGCCTGCATCATCTACGACGGCAAGGTGCTGTTCCAGGGATCGCCCGCCGCGCTGGTGGCGAATCCGGACGTGCGCCGCCTCTATCTCGGCGAGGGCTTCGCGCTCTAACGCCGATGGGGCTGGGTCCGCGCCTCGACCTGCGACAGTCCCAGTCGCTGGTGATGACGCCGCAGCTTCAGCAGGCGATCAAGCTGCTGGCGCTTTCCAATCTCGAGATCGAGGCTTTCATCGCCGAGGAACTGGAGAAGAACCCGTTGCTGGAGGCGGGGTCTTCGGAAGAGGTGCGCGAGCCGGAAGCCGACTTCGACGGCGAAGCGCCTGAGCCGACCGACGCGCTCGCCGGCCTCAACGGCGGTGGCGAGGATGCGCCGCTCGATGTCGATTACGCGGAGGAAACCTTCCACCACGATTCGCCGACCGATCTGGCCGGTGCGCAGGGCATGGATGGGTCGCTCGGCATGGCGGGCACGTCGACCGGCGGTGGTGAGGGCGGGGACTTTCAGGAGACGCTGGTTGGCGCCGAAAGCCTCGCCGATCACCTGACCGCGCAGGCGGGCGCCGTCCTTTCCGGCGACCAGCTGCTGATCGCCGGTCACATCGTCGATGCGCTGGACGAAGCCGGTTACCTGACCGTCCCGCTGCTCGACATCGCCGACCGGCTGGGCGCGCCGCTGTCGCTGGTCGAGCATGTGCTGGCAGTGGTGCAGACCTTCGATCCCACCGGCATCGGCGCGCGCGACCTTGCCGAGTGTCTCGCGCTGCAGGCGAGGGAGGCCGATCGCTACGACCCCTGCATGCAGAAGCTGATCGCCAATCTCGACATTCTTGCCCGTGGCGACCTGCCTCGCCTCAGGCGCATCTGCGGGGTGGATGACGAGGACATGGCTGACATGATCCGCGAGCTTCGCGCCTACGATCCGAAACCCGGCCTGCAGTTCGCGGCGGCCGAGACGCAGCCGGTGGTGCCCGACATCTTCGTCGCGCAGACCGCGCAGGGCTGGGCGGTGGAGCTCAACAACGCGACGCTGCCCCGGCTGATCGTCAACCGGTCCTATTATGCCGAGCTTTCCGGCGCCGCGCAGGACAAGGGCAGCAAGGCCTGGCTCAACGACAGCCTGCAGAGCGCCAACTGGCTGATGAAGGCGCTCGACCAGCGGGCGCGCACCATCGTCAAGGTCGCGACCGAGATCGTGAAGCAGCAGGAGGGCTTCTTCCGGCAGGGTGTCGAGCATCTCCGCCCGCTGACGCTCCGCACCATCGCCGAGGCGATCGGGATGCACGAATCGACGGTGAGCCGCGTCACTTCCAACAAATATCTCGCCTGCCCGCGCGGGCTGTTCGAGCTGAAATTCTTCTTCACCAGTGCCATCCAGTCGGCAGACGGAGGCGAGGCGGCATCCGCGCAGGCGGTGAAGAGCCATATCGCCAGGCTGATCGCCGACGAGGCGGCCGACGCCATTCTCTCCGACGATACGCTGGTCGATCTGCTGAAGGAGCGCGGCTTCGATATCGCGCGGCGCACGGTCGCCAAATATCGCGAGGCGCTGGGGCTGGGCTCGTCCGTCCAGCGTCGCCGCCAGAAGAAACTCGCCGGATGAAAAAAAAGGCCGCCCCGAAGGACGGCCTGAAGTTTTAGGAGAGGATGCCTGAAAGGCCCGATCTTTGTGCGCTGCATCATGGATTTTCGCAAGTGCGAACGGCTCAATTTTGATTGCGTTGTCAGCAACTGGAGGGTGCACAACACGCAAACGCCGCTTTCCGTAGCGTCAATCGGCGTCGGCGAGTGTCCGGCCCTGTCCTAAAGTACAGGGCAGGGCGATGCACCAGAACCCCTTGGAGAGGATCGTCATGCCCGTGTCGCTCCACGAATCGAGCATCATCGCTTTCAAGCTCGATTATCGGGGCGGCGGCCGGTGACCGAGCGGCGCTGCGGCTGGGCGGGCAGCGATCCGCTGATGCGTGCCTATCATGACGAGGAATGGGGCGTGCCCGAGCGCGACGGCCGCGCATTGTGGGAGAAACTGATGCTCGACGGCTTCCAGGCGGGCCTCGCCTGGATCACCGTGTTGAAGAAACGCGAGGCGTTCCGGGCGGGCTTCGCCGGCTTCGATCCCGAGACGGTCGCGCGCTTCGGTGAAGCGGAGATCGCGCGCCTGCTCGCCGATCCGGGTATCATCCGCTCACGCGCCAAGATCGAGGCGACGATCGGCGGCGCGCGGGCGTATCTGAAGATGCGCGATGCCGGCGAGGATTTCGCCGATTACTGCTGGGGCTTCGTCGATGGCTCGCCGCTGCGGGGCGATGGCCACAGCTTTCCCGCATCGACGCCGCTGTCCGAGCGCGTCTCGAAAGACCTCAAGAAGCGCGGCTTCAAGTTCGTCGGCCCGACGATCGTCTATGCGTGGATGCAGGCGACGGGCCTGGTCAACGACCACACCCACGATTGCTTCCGGCGGAGCGAGGTGGCGCGGCTCTAGCCGAGCCGTTCCATCACCTCGGTCGGGTCCAGCCCGCGCTCGCGCACCAGCGCCTGCCAGCGGGCGAGGGCACCGTCGTAATAGTCGAAGATGCAGGGGCAGCAGCCGCGGCCGCAACACATCTCCGGATCGGGTCGTTCGGGCGGGCGCGGCAGATGCTCCGCGCCCGACACCGGTGTCCGAGAATTCATATATATAAAATCACCCTATTGCATTTTGGGGCTCTATCAAACGGTAGAAAAGCAATTCTCGAAAACGATCAACCAATTGCCTAAAAAATTCTTGCGTAGTCAATCATAAAAATAAAATTACCTAAATTTAGATCGCGCGGAACTTCGTTCGGGAATTCAGTTCCTGACAAACTTCCTAACGTCATCGAGGTTAACGAGGATCGATGATATCCCGTTTGTGTGCTTGAGACGTCCAAGCGGGCGCAACCGCCTCTCCACAATCGCCTTTACAATTTTCTCGGTGGAAATTTTTGTACTCTTCGCTGCGTCCGGAATGGTAGCGGCCCTAGGCGGCGCGATACCGACCTCTCCGGTCCCATTTCCGACCAACCCAACGAATTCAATCAGCGCGGAGCGCACATAGTGCCTGTAACTCAACCTCCCCGGCACCTGCACAGACCGCCGCAAACGCAAAAAACCTACTTTCGTTAGACCCATAAGGCTAACTGCATCAGCTACCCCGACAGAGTCTGCGAAATCAGCGATCAATTCTTTTGCGTGCTTGTTCGAGATAAGAGTTGAGGGAGTTGGGTGGTCGGTATCTACAAACTTCCGATGTTTAGCCACTTTGATGATCGTTTTAACGTCTCGTCCGGATACCGTTGCGAGGTAACTGAGCGTCACTGAGTTCGGCTCGACCTTTGCGCCCCCTCCAAATGAAGATTGTCCAAGACGCCGGGGCGCGTTCCGTAGAAAATGTTGCCTGAGTTCGCGCCTCAGTGGCTCAATCGATATATCTGCATTACGCAACCAGTAAAAAAGATGCTCCCCATATACAAATCTGACTGAGAAACCGCCGCACGGCTTTTGATCATAAAGATTGTCCAGAAAATTTCGGAAGCCGTTCGGCCAGTCAGCTAAAATCTCAAAACCTCTCTCCCGGGCTCGAACCAACTCAGGCGTACCCAGATCACGAAGTAAAGGATGATTTCCACCATATAGATCCGTCAGACCTACCCGCAACGACGCAGTGGCGGCTTGCACTGGAGCCATTTCCGAGAGCGGCGAACCATGCGCCAGCGGCTCTCCTTTCAGCGAGGCCACAAAGCGCCGTTCAAATTCGGAGGCACAGGGCGGCCCTGAAGGCCCCAACCGATGACCGAACGGACAAAGCAATGGGTTCAAATCCCGATGACTTAGCGGGGCCTGACAGACCGGACAGCGGAAAAGAAGGTAGGTTGCGTGATTCGGACAAACCAATCCGCCAGTCACGTCCCACCAGAATCGCCGATATGGCCGACATAAATCTGGACCTGTCCGACGGTCCATATCTTCAACAAGGCAAGCTGGGCAGACCGGGCCTCGCCTAATCACCCTGATCCCAGTCGAAATAGAAATTCGGACTGAATTAATGAACGTGCCTTTATCGTTGCGAATCAAGGCGTGTCTATTGATTTGATCGATTGGGATTCCCGACAAATCAGACAGGCGATCCAACTCGTAGGATGCGTAAATTCTTTCGACTAACTCTCTATTACGTATCCCCACCATACTGATGAGTTCGATCGGGCTCGACGCCCTATTGCGGAGGGCCAGACGATTTAATAGGCCCCAAGGTGACTCGCCTTCCGCACCTTGAACCCGAAGAGGCAGAGCGAAGTTTGGCATTTAGACCGCACGAATCACATCACGGCGCCCACGATTCGTTACTGCCTTCCTGCTGAATATGAACTGCCGACACTCAGGTGGTTGAAATGATGGCATTATGCTGGCAGCAGCCAGTCTCCGGCAGATTGCCCTGCTCGAAGTCCCGTCAGCTGCTGCAAGAGCGCTGGCGGCTACATAGTTTTGACCGAAAGTGTGGACAGCAGTTGCTAAAAGCCTAGCCTGATCGCCAGCGATCACGCCCGATCGACGAAGGTAACGAACTGAGTCGGGATGCAGGCCTAGAGCGCGGGCTGCTTGCTCGACGCTTAAACAATGCTGAGGTCTCAGTGCGCTTACCTCTGCGATCGACAGGACGACACCCCCAAGATTCGGCCATCCTCTCAGGATGCCTAGCGGCGTCAGCTGCCCGGAGAGGATAGCCTGGCAAACCTCGACCGTTGGAATGCCTACGCACTTGGAAGCGATGGGCAATCGTGCTGCCCCGCTCGGTTGTGTCTCGATTATTTCGCACTTGGCCTTGATCGCCGCCATCAAACCGGAAGCCCAATCTCCCGGGTCGCGAATAGCCAGTCCGTCATCTCCCGTATCGAACATGGCCTTGAGCATCATAACCTGTCGACGCCCGATGCCTAGGCGCGCAGCAATTGCCCGTCCAGTTGCAGCTTTCGACGCGGCCTTCCTGACAAGCGCCCGTGAGACATCATCCGGCAATAGTGGGAACGCCACTCCCGTTCGAACACCGGCTGGAATAGCGCCAATGCCGTCCATCAGTGCTCGAGCGCCATCGTAGCCCATACCAAGCAGGCCCGCCGCCACCGTCATGCAGATTGTTCGAGGCACAGCCTCGCCAAACACAGGTTCATCGGCTGCAACGATCTGATGGCGAACCGCGTGCTCTCGCAAGACCTTTCGCATTTGCCTCGACACCGCCGTTCGTGGCGCCTCGTCAGCCAGTTCGGAGTAAATCCAGCCATAAGAGCCGATAAGGCCGGACGGGCGGTCCTCGGCGAGGCGATTTGTCGCAACGCGATCAAGCGCTCGGGAAAACCGGTTTGGCCAATCCTCGAGCGCGTCAACACCAGCGTCGCGAGCCCGGGCTTTGTCAGCCGCAGATGCTCGCACCCTAACCGAGCGATACCCCAGTGTTACTGCCCACCCGATCCTTTCTACGATCGCTATGGCATCGCGAAGAACCTCGCCCTTTAGTAGCGGCAGGTCCCGGGCGCCCGGTAGACCCAAGCGCCCACATATCCATTGATCGGCAATACCCACGCCGGTTGGAAGCTGGTCCGCCTCGATTTTCCAGAACGGGTAGCCACAGCGGCATTGATCAAGACACCCGTAATCCCATCCAATCTGGCGATCGCAAGATGGGCACTGCTCCACCAGCTCAATCCGATGCTCGGGACAAGTTCGGACCGACCGGACATCCCACGCCGCACGATGCCAGGCTGCATATTCTAACGGCTCCGACCGTCGGAAACCCTAAGCAGCCGCTGGCATATGCGCGACACCTAGCTCCTAGCTCTTCGAAGCTCGCAGCCGCGATGAGAAAGCTCCGGTAATGGCCCGGCGCATAAAACTGAACCGAAAGCGCAGTACGCAACGATGATGGACGATGATGCCGTGGCCTTTGAGCGGCGCGGTGCAGACGCTGGCACTAATCCGATGTTCGGCGAGTGGCAGCATCGCTTTGCTTTCGCGCCCGTGCCGCCCCCAAAAGCACCTGATTGAACGAAGCCGAGTAATCCGGAAATTTCACGGGCTTGCAGCCGGCCGCTCGACCTCTATCATGGCGAGACTGGGGTCCGTGGGGGTGCTTCGTGGAGCTGACAAAAGACAGTTTAGACGATCTTTTGCATCATCTTTACGAAGCGCTGATCGCAGACGGATCGGAGAACAGGAGCAACCAGGGAGACTCGATTGAGCTACTTGGAGTCACGCTCCGCTTAACCAAGCCCAGGTCCCGCTTGAGCAGATCTGCGACGCGATCGCGCCCGCTCAGCGCTCTCGGCGAGTTGCTGTGGTATCTCGCTGGCTCCGATGAAGTGGCATTTATGAAGCCCTACATCCCATCTTACGGCGATATCGACGGCCTGCCGCAAGTGAATGGTGCTTATGGTCCTCGCATCAGATCACGGCACGGATTTGACCAACTTCACGCGGTCACCGAGGCTATGCGGGAGAAGGGCGGGAGCCGCCGGACCGTTATCCAACTCTACGAAGCCAAGGATTTCCTGACCAAGTTGGACGTACCCTGCACACTGTCACTCCAGTTCTATCGGCGTGGTGACACCTTGCATATGTCCACCATGATGCGATCAAACGATGCCTACCTGGGGGTGCCGCACGACATTTTTTGCTTCACGATGATCCAGGAACTCGTAGCCGCCGAGCTTGGGCTTGAGCTCGGGGAATATGTCCACATGGTCGGTAGCATGCACCTCTACGCTCGCGATCTCGACCGCGCGAAGCGGTACCTCAGCGAAGGTTTCCAGCGGATCGATGAGATGGCGCCTATGCCCACAGATGCCCCCTTTGCTCAGATGGAAAAGCTGCTGGCTTTGGAAACCAGGATCAGGGCCAGAGAGGATCTGGACCCTGGTGCCGAACTGACGGCCCCCTACTGGTCTGATCTTGCCCGTTTGGTGCAAGTGATCTTCGCGGGTAGCGACGATGGGAAAATTCAGGAGATTTCCAGCTCGATGAGCACCACATTCTACCAAAATTTCATCGAGGATCGTCGGGCACTCAAGGCAGCTGGCGAGAAAAGGAAGGCCCAGAAACAGGCCGAAGCAGGGGCCGCCTAATATGAAATGGCCACGATGGCAGGAGCGTAAGGACGCGCTTTCTGCGGCATTGCTGGATCACTCGGCTAACGTCCGCCATCTTCCCGGCGTCGCCAATCCGGTGGCCCGAGACACACTCGCGATGCAGATCGTTGCGAGCCTCCGGCGCGATGACTATTTTCGATCGATCCAGCATCGAGGGCCGATTGCGCCGGAACGTGCGGACCCGCATTCGGACAAGTTTGAAGCTGAACTTGGTGTGGTCTACCTTCTACAGAATGGTGCCCACGATGAGGCGGCGTGGCTCATCTTCCTGATGGTCTACCTTGCCAAGCCTGCCGACAGCGGTTGGCGCCGTCTGCGCGACATCTACGGCAAGCTTGGAAAGGGTCGATGGGACTGGGCTGCCGTCGCAGCAAATCCGGATGCTTTCGGTGCCTGGCTGGCAGAGCATTGGCAGGAGATTGGCGGCAAATTCGGCAACCACAGAAAATATGAGAGCATCAAGCCGGATGCACGCCGACCGATGGGCGCCGCGATAGCCCAGTACGTTCGTTGGGTTCTCGACGGCGGGGGGCATCGACGTCTCTTCGCAGACATCATCCGAGAGGCCGGCAACGATCCCAACTCAATTTTCGACGCCTTCTATCATGCCCTCCCAATCAAGGGCTTCGGGCGTCTTGGGCGGTTCGATTGGGTTGCGATGCTCTCGCGATACCGGCTGATCCATGCTGAAGCCGGATCGGCGTATCTGAAGACAGCCACGGGACCGCGCTCTGGCCTTCAATTGCTCTTTCTCGGGAACCCAGAGACAAAGACCGACCCCGATATTTTACAGGGCTGGCTCGACGACCTCGACAGTGATCTTGGCGTCGGCATGGAGGTGCTCGAAGACTCGATCTGCAACTGGCAGAAAAAGCCCACCGAATTCGAGCACTTCAAGGGTTAGGCGGCGGCCTCAATCTGGTCCCAAGTCCATGTCCGCCGAAGCTTCTCAAGCTTCCCATGCGGGACCAGACCACGGTGCTGCAACTGCCCCAGAATCAATCCCGTTGAGACTCCGAGCGAAACCGCAAATCGCCGGATCGTATCTTCGTCCGGGCGGAGACTTTCGAGTTCTGCGATCCGGTTTTCGGGAACGATCATGGATTGAGCGAAATCATTCGCCTCCCGCTCGCAAGGATCGTCCTTCTGGTTGGTTTCCTCGTCGTCCACGAACGGCGTCGCGCCATGCAGAAGCAAATGCCCAAGCTCGTGGAAAAGGGTGAACCAGAAATGGTCATCTTTCCGATAGCGAAAGCTAACGAGCACCATCGCCTTGTCCGGCGCGATCAATCTGCTTGCGCCGCTCGCCCGGCATCCGCTGGGAGCTCGCACCACGACCAACGCAACGCCCGCTTCGGCCAACAGCGCGGTCAGAAGCTTCAAAAAACGCGTTGGCTTGCTGATCCGCGAAAGGCTCCGGATCTCATTCAGGCGCTCACGCAGGCGATCAGGGTTCCATTCTCTCGTCTCACGGAGGCTAGCTTCCACCTCCCCCTGCCGGAGCCACATCGACGTCGCCCCCTCATGCGACGTGTATGCGAAGGACGTGCGAAAACGGGTTTCGCGGCGATCGCGACCATAGCGCGCATGCCAGGAGCCGAGCGTGCTCACGCCAAAAAACGCCAAGCGCTTCTCGAGTTCGCTTGACCGATTGCCAGCGTTGACGCGTCCCTTAGGCTTCGCATCCGGCGCCGGAATATGGTCGAACCAGACATTGGCGTCATCGTCTGATACCGACGCGACCGCACGAGCGAGCGCCTCCTCGTACTTTTCCTGCCGGGTTTTCCAGAACGTCGGAGATCCCCCAACTGCGCTGGAGATCACGTCTGCCGCAGCAGAATCGATCGCACCCGCTCCGCTTATGATGTCGCGAAGCTGGCTCATGCCGCCCTGAAGCTTCGAGGCTAGGTCGACAGCCGACACACGGCGGCGACGCATCGCGGACAGGACGCTATCGCCAGGCCGTGAAAACCAGTCTTTTTCCTGAGGCAGAATTTCAGCCTCTAGCACCTCGATACCTCGACCAGCATAATCCGTCGCACCTGCCCCCAAGCGATCCCGCCATCTTCACCCTGTGGCGCGTCACCGCCCGCTACGAACGCTGCGCGGTAGTCTGTACCGAAGCCAATGAAAAGGGAATCCCCCCCAACAATTTCACCATCGCGAAAATCAATCAGCTCGCCCGCGTTTGGCAATGACTCAGCGTCGGCCAAAAGCTGCAGAAGCTCATTCGCCGGCTGGGGGCCAAGCTGACCCTGGGCAACCTCGATCTTCGTGCAGGTCTCCCGGAGCGCTTCTGATTTGAATGAAACGCTCAGCATGACGCCTTCCAAAGGAGGCACCAAACGGGGCATGCTTTCACCGCTGCCCTACTCCAGAGCGACGATCCGATCACTGGGGTAGCGGGGACCCGTGCGGCTTGGAGGCTTGCTTCGCTCGTATCGTCTCGATCCGATCCCAGTTACGCTTGAGTTCCTGATCGCCTGCATCATCCATATTGATGCCGGACGCGCCGCACAGCCCGGCCAGGGTTACCATCACCCCGCCAACCTCGAGGTCGGGCTCACCGATTGGGCGGTCGAATACGTAATTCACGAGCGCGATCGCATCATCCTTGGTGCAACCGTTCGCCTGCGCCAATTCCAAGGCTTCTTCGAGAAAACGGTGAGTGCGCTCTGCCCGGTCCCCCCGAACAGACGGCGGGAAGCACGCGGTCAGCCATTCTGCGACGCGCAACTGGAATGACGTAACCGACAACCAGACCCCCTCGACATTGAGCGATCGACGCTAGATCACCCGTTTATCGATCCCCCGGGCCCCTGATAGCGAGCGGGTTAGATCCTTCAATCATTTTGGGTCACTTTGTCAGGGAATTTCAGGATCAACCGGGATTAACCGCAACAATGGCTTAGATTCTGACCGAACGGACCCATAGACCTTACGCTCAGGCGAAAATTTCGACGGAGGCGAGGTGTCCCGGGCCTCCTAAGGAATGAGAACTCGATCCTCTGGCACGCGCTCAAACGCATCTCCGCATAGCGAAATGTTTCGGGCGCCCGGCAAACGGCCGAGCGCCCAAAGATAGCGAAATCGGATTCCGACCCGTCGCAAGGTTTATGCGATGCACTCACCCCATCATTCAAGTCGATGAGGCGCCCCTAAAATCCACACACGGTGCGAAATGGGCATACCAAATCAAGGGTCAGCGCGAAAACTTTACGAAGGCGAACGCGGTGCTCATGCGATTGCTTGAACGCCACGGCCAATTTGCCTGAATTACGCCTTTGCGGATTTAGGTGCGGCAGGGCTGTGAGAAAACGAGGGGCAGACGCTATTCGATGCACCGATAGACATGCTGCCGTGATCCCCGAGCGCCTGAAAACACAACAGGATAGAGACTCTGGCGGCACCGAATCTCGGGCCGCCAGATTTTATTTAATTGGTTGTCCGTTTTAGCGAATTGCCTTCTTTTGATAGCTAATTGCCTTTCCGGACAACCGGATCAGACGTCCAGATTGGCGACCGAGAGCGCATTCTCCTGGATGAACTCGCGGCGCGGCTCGACCACGTCGCCCATCAGGCGGGTGAAGATCTCATCGGCGACATCCGCCTGCGACACCTCGACCTTGAGCAGCGAGCGGTTGGCCGGATCGAGCGTGGTCTCCCACAGCTGTTCCGCGTTCATCTCGCCAAGGCCCTTGTAGCGCGCGATCGACAGGCCCTTGCGGCCGGACGCGAATACCGCCTCCAGCAGCTCGGACGGGCGACCGACGACGGTCCCCTTGGGATCGGCGGGTGCGTCCTCGTCCTCGGCAGCGTCGATCTTCTCGGCGGTCTTGATCGAAACGAGCCGCGAGGGCGAACCATAGGCTTCGGCCTGTTCGGCGGCGAGGGCATGCAGCTTGCGCGCCTCGGCCGAGCCGAGGAACGCCGCGTCGATCACATGGTGATCGGACACGCCGCGCCACTTGCGGGTCAGGTGATAGCCGCCCTCTTCGGACGCCTCGCCCTTCCACTCCGCCTCGGGATCGATCCGGCCGAGCCATTCCGCCACCTTCGGCGCGACGCCCGAGCGATCCGCCTCGGGGGCGAGGGCGCCGGTCAGCGCCAGCGCCTCGACGATGCCGCCTTCGTAGCGACGCGGCACGTAGGTCATCAGCGTGCGCATCCGGCGGGCGTGGTCGATCAGCGCCTGCAGGTCGGCGCCGGTGCGACGGCCCTCGGCGGTATCCAGCGCAAGCGTCGCGACGCCGGCGTCGACCAGATATTGATCGAGCGCCGCCTGGTCCTTGAGGTAGACCTCCGACCGGCCCTTCGCGACCTTGTAGAGCGGCGGCTGGGCAATGAAGAGGTGCCCGCGCGTGATCAGCTCGGGCATCTGCCGGTAGAAGAAGGTGAGCAGCAGCGTGCGGATGTGCGCGCCGTCCACGTCGGCGTCCGTCATGATGACGATCTTGTGGTAGCGCAGCTTGTCGGCGTTGAAATCGTCGCGCCCGATGCCGCAGCCGAGCGCCTGGATCAGCGTGCCGACCTCCTTGGAGGAGAGCATCCGATCGAAGCGCGCACGCTCGACGTTGAGGATCTTGCCCTTGAGCGGCAGGATCGCCTGGTTGTGGCGATTGCGGCCCTGCTTGGCCGAACCGCCGGCCGAGTCACCCTCGACGATGAACAGTTCAGACTTGGACGGATCGCGCTCCTGGCAATCGGCCAGCTTGCCGGGCAGCGAAGCGATGCCCATCACCGACTTGCGGCTCGCCTCGCGCGCCTTGCGGGCAGCCTCGCGGGCGGCGGCGGCGTCGATGATCTTCTGGATGATCGTCTTGGCGTGGCCGGGATTTTCCTCCAGCCACTCCGCCAGCTTGTCCGCCATCAGCGCTTCCAGCGGCTGGCGCACCTCGGACGAGACGAGCTTGTCCTTGGTCTGCGAACTGAACTTGGGATCGGGGAGCTTGACCGAGACGATCGCCGTCAGCCCCTCGCGCATATCGTCGCCGGTGAGGCTGACCTTCTCGCGCTTCATCATCCCGCTCTTGTCGGCATAGGCGTTGAGCGTGCGGGTCAGCGCCGCGCGGAACGCGGCGAGGTGCGTGCCGCCGTCGCGCTGCGGGATGTTGTTGGTGAAGCAGAGGACCTGCTCGTAATAGCTGTCGTTCCACTCCAGCGCGACGTCGATGCCGACATCGTCGCGCTGGCCGCCGATCGCGATCGGATCGGGCATGAGCGGCGTCTTGGCGCGATCGAGATACTTTACGAAGGCCGCGATGCCACCCTCGTAGTAAAGCTCGACCTCCTTCTTCTCGGCGTGGCGCGCATCGACTAGGAACAGGCGCACGCCGGAGTTCAGGAAGGCAAGCTCGCGATAGCGATGCTCGAGCTTCTCGAAATCGAACTCGGTGATCTTGAAGGTTTCGGCGGAGGGCAGGAAGGTGACCTTCGTGCCCTTCTTGCCGTTCGGCGCGGCGCCGACGACCTTGAGCGGGGCGACCGCATCGCCGCGCGCGAAGCGCATGTAATGCTCCTCGCCGTCGCGCCAGATGGTGAGATCGAGGAAGTCGCTGAGCGCGTTCACCACCGAGACGCCGACGCCGTGCAGGCCGCCGGACACCTTGTAGGCGTTGCTGTCGCTGGTGTTGTCGAACTTACCGCCGGCATGGAGCTGGGTCATGATGACCTCGGCCGCCGACACGCCCTCTTCGGGGTGGATGCCGGTCGGGATGCCGCGACCATTGTCCTCGACAGAGACCGAGCCGTCCGGGTTCAGCTGGATGATCACCCGGTCGCAATGGCCGGCCAGCGCCTCGTCGATGGCATTGTCCGAAACCTCGAACACCATGTGGTGGAGGCCCGATCCGTCGTCGGTGTCGCCGATATACATGCCCGGCCGCTTGCGCACGGCATCGAGGCCCTTCAGCACCTTGATCGAGGAGGCGCCGTAGTCGTTCGTCTCAGGGGTATCGCTCATGCCCATCATATAGGCATCACGAACACGAAACTAAAGAGAAATGCGGCTTTCCGAGGGGGCTGCGCTTGTGCATTCTGGCACCCGCCGGGGGGCAAGGGGAGACATCATGACGCGCATCATCGGCATCCTGCTGGGCGCCTCCATGCTGGCGACGCCGCTCGCCGCGCAGGAGGCCCAGCTCCGCCCGGATCAGGCCCGCTTCCGCGCGCTCTACCAGGAACTGGTGGAGACCGACACGAGCATCACCACCGGCGACTGCACCGCGCTCGCCGCCAAGGTGGCGGGGCATCTGAAGCAGGCCGGTTTCACCGACGCCGATCTCACGCCCTTCTCTGTGCCGGATCATCCCAGGGAGGGCGGCCTCGTCGCGGTGCTGCCGGGGACGGACAAGGCGGCGAAGCCGATGCTGCTGCTCGGCCATATCGACGTCGTCACCGCCAAGCGCGCCGACTGGACCCGCGATCCTTATAAAATGGTCGAGGAGAACGGCTATTTCTGGGGTCGCGGCGCTGCCGACATGAAGGCGATGGACGCGATCTGGATCGACAGCCTGATCCGCATGAAGGAAAGCGGATACAAGCCGAAACGCACGATCAAGCTGGCGCTGACCTGCGGCGAGGAGACCAGCACCGCCTTCAACGGCGCCGAGTGGCTCAGCAAGAACAAGCCCGACCTGATCGCCGCCCAGTTCGCGCTCAACGAGGGCGGCGGTGGGCGGACCGACGGGCATGGCAAGCTGCTCACCGCCAACCTGCATGTCGGCGAGAAGCTGGCGGTGAACTACCGGATCGAGGCGACCAATCCCGGCGGCCACAGCTCGGCGCCGGTGAAGGACAATGCGATCTACGAACTGGCCGACGCGCTGGCCAAGCTGCGCGATTTCGACTTTCCCGCCCAGCTCTCCGACACCACCCGCGCCTATTTCGCCAAGGCAGGCGCGGCGCGGGGCGACGATCTCGGCAAGGCTATGATGGGCTTCGCGAAGAATCCCGAGGACAAGCAGGCCGAGGCGCTGCTCGACGCCGACAAGAGCTATCATTCGATGCTGCGCACGACCTGCGTCGCGACCCTGCTGGACGGCGGCCATGCCGAGAATGCGCTGCCGCAGCGGGCGGGCGCCAACGTCAACTGCCGGATCTTCCCCGGCACGTCACCGCAGCAGGTGCGCGACCAGCTGGAGAAGGTGGTCGCCGATCCGCGGATGACGGTGAAGCTCACCGACGATCGCGGCGGCGTGGTGGCCAAGCCGCCGCCGCTCGACCCGAAGATCGTCGCGCCCGCCGAAAAGCTGCTGGCGAAATATTATCCCGGCGTGCCGCTCGTCCCCTTCATGTCGACGGGCGCGACCGACGGCGTGTTCCTCGAACAGATCGGCATCCCGGTCTACGGCCCGCCCGGCCTCTATTCCGATCCGGACGGCAACGGCACCCATGGGCTGAACGAGCATATGGCGGTGAAGGCGGTCTACACCGGCCGCGACTATCTGTTCGACTTGATCAAGCTCTACGCCGGCTGAGGGGTTTAGAGTTTCAGCGGCAGCTTGATCGGCGTCAGCGAGATCGAGACGAAGGGCCTGTCCGAGCCGAGCGTGACGTTCAGCGACGACAGGCCGCACGGCACCGGCCGGCCCACGACGTGGGACACCGCGACGCAGGCATTTTCGTGCACCTTGCCGATCGGCAGCGCGAGGATCGACACGAAGATCGCCCCCACCAGCGCGAGCGAGGCCAGCACGTCGCGGCGGACGGCGCGACGGCGATCGGGCGAGAGATGGCGCTGGCGCATGGGAACTTCCGACAGGATGGAACGTCCCTGAGGTAGCGCCAATATCCAGTCTTGACAAATAGGAACAAATGTAGAACATTGTTGGCGACTGGACGGATCGTGGAGGAAACGCGATGCCTGCTGCTCCGGATACCCGCCTCTATCTGTTCGCCATGCTGCCGGACGGCGTGGGGGATCGTCTCGCCATTTCCAACGATGTCGAACCGGCGCTGCCGGGCCTGAAGCTGGTCTCCACCGCGCGTCGCCACATCACGCTCGCCAATCTCTCGGCGGTGGACGTGCCGGAGGATTTCCGTATCCAGCTCGCGCAATGGGTGATGGCGACCGTGCCGCCCTTCGCCTTCCACGTCGTGTTCGACCAGCTCGTCGCCGGTGCGCGCAGCACGCTGCTCAAGGCGAGCCAGCCGCTGCTCGGCGCGCTGGAGGCGCAGGCGCACGTGCTCGACATGCTGCGGCAGTACGGGCTGGACCTGCCCGCCAGGGCGGCGCCCGTGCCGCACGTGACGCTCGGCTACGGCTATCGCGAGGGACATGGCGGGCCGGGCGTGCAGCCGATCGACGGGATCAGCTGGCTGGTCGACGAACTGGTGCTGGTGCGCAGCTGGCATGGCCGGACGTGGCACGAGGAACTGGGCCGGTGGCGGCTGCCGGGGCGGGCAAGGAATGCGGCGTAGGCTTGAGACGGTAGCCCCGCACCGTTCCGTTCGTCCTGAGCGAAGTCGAAGGACGTGCCACAAACGCGGCGCCTGCAGCACGCACTTCGACTTCGCTCAGTGCGAACGGAACGTCAGCGACGGGAGCTTATCGGACGGCCGCTTACTCGAACTCGCTCGCGCGGCGCCCCAGCAACGTCACCTCGACCCGGCGGTTGAGCCGCATCCCGTCCGCCGTCGCGTTGGTCGCGACCGGATCGTTTTCGCCATGGCCGCGCACGCGGAAGCGTGCCTGCGTCACCCCCATACCATCGAAGGCGTCGCGCACGCTGTCGGCGCGGCGTTCAGACAGGAGCTGGTTATGCTGATCGGTGCCGCGCGAATCGGTGAAGCCGTCGATCGCGACGCGCACCCCCGGATTGTCCTGCAGATAACCGGCGAGCGCCTGCAGCTTGTCGAGCGCGTGCGGACGCAGCACCGCGCTGTCGGTCTGGAACAGCACGTCCTCCTGCAGCGTCATCCGCGCGCCCTCGGGCGTGTCGCGGAAATGGTAGGCGCGCATCGCGGCGCGATCCCAGCGGCCAGGGCGCGGCGGCCGCCCGGCCTCGACCGGCACGGCGACGACGCGGTCGGTCATCCGCCAGTCGAACCGAGCGCGATCGGGCACGGCCTCGGCGAAGGCGCGGTTGGCGGCGCGCGCCTCGCGCGGGGTGATGAAGCCGTCGTGATTCCAGTCGAAATTGCGCAGAACGAAGGCGCGACCGCGCGGCGTGTTGCGGAGTTCGGGGAACAGGATGCGCAGGCCCGGTCCGTCGAGATCGTAGGCGCGCGCGTCGCCGGGGCGTCCGCCGGCCCAATCCCAATGACCGGGCACCCAGCGTTCCTGGGCCGACGCCGCGCCGGCGCCGAGCGTCACGGCCAGCGCCGCTGCGATAATCGGGAAACGAACCATGATGCACTCCTCCATCGCCCCGCCGCGATGGAGAAGAACTGCCCTGCCCGGCTTGAACCGCCGGTGAGTGCGCCTGAAAGCCGCGGTTCAGGCGGCGCGCGTGATCCGGCGCCAGAGGCCGCCATCGGCGAGGATCTCGCGCGCCGCATTGTGGCCCGGCGCACCGGTCACACCACCACCCGGATGGGTGCCCGCCCCGCACATGTAGAGACCCTTCAGCGGCCCGCGATAGGCGCCGTTGCCGAGGATCGGGCGGGCCGACCACAGTTGATCGAGGCTCATGTTGCCGTGCATGATGTCGCCGCCCATCAGCCCGAACTTGCGCTCCAGATCGAGCGGCGAATGGATCTGCCGCGCGATGACCGAGGCCTTGAAGCCGGGTGCCCATTTTTCGACCGTATCGACGATCAGATCGGCTCCTTCCTCGCGCGCATCGTCCCACGAGCGACCATCCGGAAGCTCCGGCGCGAACTGCTGGCAGAACAGGCTCGCCACATGGCTTCCGGCGGGCGCGAGGCTGTCGTCCACCGTGGAGGGAATCAGCATCTCGACGATCGGCGCCTTCGACATGCCGGTCTGCTTGGCGTCGGTATAGGCGCGGTCCATGTAATCGAGCGTCGGCGCGATGATGATGCCCGACTGGTGGTGCTCGCCGGGCTCGGGCAGGCTCGTGAATCGCGGCAGCTCGCTGAGCGCGACGTTCATCCGGAAGGTGCCGGAGCCGACCTTGAAGCCCTTCACCCGGCGGCGGAATTCGGGCGCGAGATCACCCTCCGCGATCAGCTTGTCGTAGAGCAGGCGCGGGCCGACGTTCGAGACGATGGCCTTGCCGAACACCTCCGCGCCGCCTTCCAGCCGCACGCCGACCGCGCGCTCGCCATCGACCAGCACCTGATCGACCGCCGCGTCGGTGGTGATCTCGACGCCCGCTTCCTCGCACGCCGCCCGCATCGCGGTGGTGATCGCGCCCATGCCGCCGATGGCGTGGCCCCATGCGCCCTTCTTGCCGTTCACCTCGCCGAAGACGTGGTGGAGCAGCACGTAGGCCGATCCCGGCGTGTCCGGCGAAGCGAAGTTGCCGACCACCGCGTCGAAGCCGAACGCCGCCTTCACCGCCTCGCTCTCGAACCAGCCGTCGAGGAAGGTGCGCGCGGACTTGGTGAAGAGATCGAGCACGTCGCGCTGCTGCGCGAGGCTGAGCTTGGAAAGCCCACGCCCCTGCTTCGCCGCCGCGATCAGCGTGCCGATGCCGTCGCCTATGTTCGGCGGGGACTTCAACGCCAGATCGCGCAGCACGTCGGCTACCACGTCAAGCGTCTCATAATAGGCCGGCAGTGTCTCCGCATCGCGGGCCGAAAACTTGCGGAACTCGGCCTGCGTCCGCTCCAGCCCGCCGCCGAGCTTGAGGTAGCGGCCGTCGTCCTGCGGCAGGAAGTTGGAGATCGGCCGCTCGACGATGCGCAGGCCGCGCTCGGCGAGCTTCATGTCGCGGATCACCTTGGGCTGGAGCAGGCTGACCGTGTAGCTCGCCACCGAATTGCGGAAGCCGGGGTGAAATTCCTCGGTCACCGCCGCACCGCCGACGATGTGCCGGCGCTCCAGCACCCGCACGGACTTGCCGGCGCGCGCGAGATAGAAGGCGCAGACGAGGCCGTTATGCCCGCCGCCGATGATCACCGCGTCATAACGCTTGCCGCTCATTCACTGGACTCCATGGGGACGCCGGCTCCAGCCGGGTGCGGGCGCGCGATGCTGGCGCGCCTCGGGAATGGCGTGGCGGATCTTGCGGCAGAAATTGCGCAGCGCGACCTCCTGTTCGGAAAGCGGGCCGACGGTGAAGCTCTTGGACGCCATGCCGTCCTGCACGCGGCCGATCAGCAACGTATCCTCGGCATTGACCTGCCGGTTGATCCGCCAGTTGCAGTAGCGCGCGGCCTTCATCTCCCGCCGATCGTCGGGGAGCGCATAGGCGATCTCGCGGATCAGGCACTCGGTCGGCGAGACCGGCAGCCACTGCATGAAATCGACCTGATCGGGATAGATGTCGAAGGCGATGTTCGGCCACAGCTTGAAATAGGTCCACAGCCGCTGCCGGTCGGCCGGCAGGTGCGGCACGCTCGGCAGGAAATGCTGGTAGGCGCGCTCGGACGGGTTGGCGGACGGCTTGTCGACGATCGGCCCCCACATCTTGTCGACATGGGCGCTGGCCTCGACGCCGTAACCGTTGCCCATCAGCCGCTTGAGGCCGGGATGCGCGACGGCGATGTGCAGGCCATCCGAATAATTGTCGCCGACATTCTTCCAGTTCACGACGCGCGGCCGCAGCGTCACCCGGCCGAAGGCGCGCAGATCCTCGAAACGGTAAGGCTCCACCTCGGCCTCGTAGGGGGCCATCATGCGGGCGACGGACGGGCCGCCATCATCCTCCAGCCGCACGAAGACGAAGCCGCGCCAGATCTCCAGATCGACGGTCTTCAACCCGTGATCGGCCATGTCCATGGCGTAGGTCTCGCGCATGGGCACGCCGGTCAGGCGGCCGTCGAGATCGTAGGTCCAGGCGTGATAGGGGCAGACCAGCTTCCTCGCGCAGCCCGAAGGCCCGTCGAGCAACCGCGCGCCGCGATGGCGGCAGACGTTGGTGAAGGCGTTGAGCGCGCCGTCCCTGCCCCGCACCACGACGACGCTCTCGCCGACATAATCGAGCGTGTGGAAGTCGCCGGGATTGGGCACGTCGCTGACGTGGCAGACGATCTGCCACGAGGGGCGGATGACGCGGGCGACCTCGACCTCGAAGAATTCGGGATCGGAGTAGGTCCAGGCGGGCAGGCTCCAGCCTTCATCCGGGTCGTCCGCGATATGAGTCGCCGCCTCGGCCATTCCCACCCTCCAGTTGCTGCACGATCGTACAACAGGCGTCATGAGGGAGCAAGGGTGCGCTCAGCGATCCTTCCAATAGCTGAAGGCCTGTTCCTGCACCGACCGGACGAACGCCATCGCCTTCGGTCCCTCCCACGGTCCGTCATAGCCGCGGATGAAGGCCTGCGCGCCGGCCCACCAGCCCTGCCCCGGCAAGCCATCGGATTCGCGCACGACCAGCACGGCCAGCTCGGGTTCTCCGGCGGCGCGGCCGGCCTCGTCGATCGCGTCCAGCGTCTTGCACAGCGCGCGCATCTTCGGCCGGGTGAAGCGGTGGCCGAGCAGGTTGAGGATCGAGGAGTAGCTGATCGCCTCGCCGGCCCGCGCGGCATCGATCAGCAGCGCGCGGACGCGCGGCACGTCGGCGATGGCGTCGCTCATGCGCCGGGTGCCCAGCCGGGCGGGGCGAGGGTGAAGCCGGCGAAGTCGAAGCCGGGCGAGACGATGCAGGACACCAAGGCCCAGCCGGTGATGGTTTCGGTCGCCTGCCAGTGATGCGGCGGGACGAGGATCTGCGGCTGCTCGTCAGCCAACACATCGCCGCCCAGCACATGCTCCGCAACCGGCCCGGCCTCGCCCGGCGCGGTCAGCACGCGCAGCGGGGCGCCGGCATGCCAGAGCCACAGTTCGGCCGCATCGACCCTATGCCAGTGCGATCGCTGGCCGGCTTCGAGCAGGAAGTGGATGGCGGTGGCGCTCGCGCGGCGTCCCGGCGGGGCATCCGCCCGCCAGGTCTCGCGATACCAGCCGCCTTCGGGATGGGGTTCGAGCTTCAGCCGCTCGATGATCGCCCGCGCTTCGTCCATATCGGCAATGTCGGCGGGCGGGAGGATTTGGGCAAGGGGGCGGGGCGTGCCGGTCAGCGCGCGCCCGCCAGCCAGCCGATCAGCACGTAGGCGATGATGCCCGGCAGGCCGAGGCCGAGGATGGTCAGCAGCACCAGTGCCGCGCGGACGAGGCCGACATCGGTGCCGGACCAGTCCGCGAAGCCCCGGCACACGCCGAGCCACAGGCCCTGGCGGCGGTCGATCACGAAACGGTTGGACATGGGCTGTCTCCGGTGTCGCGGGGCTTAGAGGTGGAACAAGGCAGCGCTCGCCGACGTGGCGGGCAGGACGGCGGCGGCGACCAGCACGGCCGAGCAGAACACCGCACCGGCGGCCGAAACGAGCGTCTCGCGGACGGAAGAGAAAGTGAAATCGAACATGGTTTGTCTCCTGGTTTTTCCGGTCTCGCCGGTGATCGGCGGGATGCCGGTACGTTTGCAGGGGGCGTGCCAAGTTTGAGAAACGGCGGTTTTGCGCCATGTTTGATGTATTGGTCTGTCAGGGATCCGAAATTCGCACCATATTGGCGCGCAAAATGCGAAAGGTTGGGCAGAAACCAACCGGCGTCGGATCGGATCATGCAGAGGCGGATGCCGCCCATTGGCCAAAGCCCGCACGCCACCTATGTTGCGCGCCATGCCACCCGATCAGCCGGGCGGGGCGCAGGTGAACCGGGAGGCCGGCTTCGCCCTGCTCCGCCGTTTCCTCCCCTATCTCTGGCCCGCGACCGCGCCGATGCTGCGTGCGCGCGTCGTCGCCTCGCTGCTGCTCGTCGTCGCCTCCAAGGTGGTGCAGGTCTATGGCGCGGCCTTCGCGCTGAAGGCGGTGATCGATCATATCGCGATCGGCGATCGCGGCACGGCGACCCTGATCGCGCTGATGGCGACCGGCTACGCGGCGGCGCGCTTCGGCGGCACCCTGTTCGACAATCTGCGCAACGCCATCTTCGAACGTGTCGGCCAGACCGCGACGCTGCAGCTGGCGGCGTCCGTCTTCCGCCACCTCCACCAGCTGTCGCTGCGCTTCCACCTGACGCGGCGGACGGGCGCGGTCACCAAGGTGATCGAGCGCGGCACCAAGAGCATCGACACGATGCTCTACTTCATGTTGTTCAACATTGCGCCGACCGTACTCGAACTGGCGATGGTCCTGCAGGTGTTCGGCAGCCATTTCGGCCTGTGGCTGGTCGCCGGCACTTTGGTGATGGTGGCCGTCTACATCTGGTTCACCCGCGTTGTGACCGACTGGCGCAATGCGCTGCGGATGCGGATGAACGACCTCGATACCGGCGCGATGGCGCATGCGGTGGATTCGCTGCTGAATTTCGAGACGGTGAAGTATTTCACCGCCGAGGATCGCGAGGCGGCGCGCTACGACCGCGCGATCGCGGCTTACTCCGATGCGGCGGTAAAGAACGAGACGTCGCTCGCGTGGCTCAACATCGGGCAGGCGCTGATCACCAACGCGATGATGGCGGGCGGCATGGTGCTGGTCATCTACGGCTGGCAGGCGCGGCAATTCTCGCCGGGCGACGTGATGCTGGTGAGCACGTTGCTGTCCCAGCTGTTCCGTCCGCTCGACATGCTGGGCATGGTCTATCGGACGATCCGGCAGGGCCTGATCGACATGGCCGCGATGTTCGATCTGATCGATACCGATGCCGAGGTGGTGGATGCGCCCGATGCGCGGCCGCTGGCGGTCTCCGGCGGCCATGTCCGCTTCGAGGACGTGCGCTTCGGCTATGAGGGCGAGCGGCCGATCCTGAAGGGCATCGACATCGAGGTGGCCGCCGGCAGCACGCTCGCCATCGTCGGCCCGTCGGGTGCGGGCAAGTCGACGATCGCGCGATTGCTCTATCGCTTCTACGATCTGTCGGGCGGCCGGATCACCATCGACGGGCAGGACATCGCCCGCGTCACGCAGGCGTCGCTGCGCGCGTCGATCGGCATCGTCCCGCAGGATACGGTGCTGTTCAACGACACGATCGGCTACAATATCGGCTACGGCCGCGCCGGCGCGACGGCGGAGGAGATCCGCGCGGCGGCGAGGGGGGCGGCGATCGACCGCTTCATCGACAGCCTGCCGCAAGGCTACGAGTCCGAGGTCGGAGAGCGGGGCCTGAAGCTGTCGGGCGGCGAGAAGCAGCGCGTGGCGATCGCGCGGACCCTGCTCAAGGATCCGCCGTTGCTGATCCTCGACGAGGCGACCAGCGCGCTCGACAGCCGCACCGAGGCGGAGATCCTCGACACGCTGGGCGCGGTTTCGGCACGGCGCACCACGATCACGATCGCGCACCGCCTCTCGACCATCGTCGATGCCGACCAGATCGTGGTGCTCGACGCCGGTCGCGTCGCCGAGCGCGGCACCCATGCCGAGCTGATGGCGCGGGATGGCCTCTATGCCGAGATGTGGGCACGCCAGGCGGCCGAGCGCGAAGCCGGCGAAGCACTGGCGGCGGAATAGACCGCCCCGCTTGATCGCCGCCGCAACAGGTGTAGCATCCTCCTAAAACAGCGGGAGGGGTCCTGTGGCGGTATCGATGACGATGGTGGGGTTGTTGGCCTTGGTTCAGGCCGCGACGGTCGTGCCGCCCGCCGCGACGCCCCCGGCACCCTCGCCGCTCGATCCTGCCGCTCTGCCCTCGCCGTTGCCGGTCGATGCCAGCACCGTACCCGGCACGCCGGCCAGCACCGCCGTCAAGCTGCGCGAGGTGGATACGCGCATGACCGTGCCGGTGCTGGTCAACGGCAAGGGGCCGTATCGCTTCATCGTGGACAGCGGGGCGACGCGGACGGTCATCTCCCGTACGCTCGCCGCGCAGCTCGGGCTGCCATCGGCGGGCAGCGTCCCGCTGCACAGCGTCGGCGGCGAAAGCAATGTGCCGGCCGTCCACATCGATTCGCTCTATGTCGGTGCGCTGCCCGCCAAGGAACTGGTCGCGCCGGTGCTCGACGAGGCCAATCTCGGCGGCCTCGGTATCCTCGGTATCGATACGCTGAAGGGCAAGAAGGTGGTGATCGATCTGGTCCACCACGCCATGTCGGTGGAGCCGGCCGACAAATATGTCCAGCCGGCCCAGCCCAACGAGATCGTCGTGACGGCGCGCAGCCGCCTGGGCCAGCTCGTCCTCGCCGATGCCGATGTGGCGGGGCAGAAAGTGTATGCGATCGTCGATACCGGCAGCATGGTGACGCTCGGCAACCTGACGCTCAGGGACAAGCTGGTCCGCCGCAAGCGCGCCGAGCCGCAGCAGGTGACGATCACCGATGTCACCGGGCGCAAGATCGTCGCCAGCTACGCGCCGATCAACGACCTGAGGCTCGGCGATTTCCACATGCGCAACGTCGTCGTCGCGTTCGACGATGCCCATGCCTTCGATCGCTTCGGCCTGTCGAGGAAGCCGGCGATGCTGCTCGGCATGGACATGATGCAGGCGTTCAGCCGCGTCTCGATCGATTTCGCGCGGCGCAAGGTGCGGCTGACGCGGCCCGAGGATCCGGATACCGGGCCGGCGATCCACCTCGATACCGGCGGCTGAGCCGGGTCAGGCGCCCTTGCGCGTCTCCCCGAAGCGGAAGCCGACCCACAAGGTGCGCGGCGTCGCGCGCTCGATGATGTCGGCACCTGAAATCCCCGCCTCGACCCGCGTGTTGGTGACGTTCTCGCCGCGCAGCTCGATGGCGAAATCGTGGGTGATCGGCACCAGGGCGGTCGCGTCGAGCGTCACCGCGCCCTTCAGTGTCTCGGTATTCTGGTCGTCCTCGAACTGCGGGCCGATATAGCGCAGCGTCGCCGAGAGGTCGGCGAAGTGCTGCGCCCAGCCGAGCGTCGCCGAGGCGGAGTGCTTGGCCGTCTGCGCCGGACGCAGGCCGTCGATCGGTGTGTCCGAACGGACATGCGCGTCGGTGTAGGCGTAGGAGGCGGAGAGCCGCCACGCGCCGAGCGTCAGCCGCGCATCCAGCTCGACGCCTTTCGAGTTCACTGCGTTCAGATTCTGCCGCTGGAGGCAATGGCCCGTCGCGGCGAGGCCGGGGCAGAGCGTCGCGCGCGCCGTGCCGGTGATGGTGACGTTGCCGATCGCATCGTCCAGCCGGTTGACGAACCCGGTCGCGGCGAGATGCAGCGTCGGCAGCGGATCGAAATCGACGCCGGCATCCACGCCCTTCAGCCGCTCGGGCGCGAGTGCGGCGTTGGCGACGGTCGAATCGTTGCCGACGCGATAGGGGCGGTAAAGTTCGTTGAGCGTCGGCAGGCGCCAGCCGAGATAGGCAGCGCCGCGCAGAGTGAATGCGCCGTCGCCCGGCTTCCAGGCGATGCCGCCGCGCCCCGTCGGCCGCCAGCCGGAGCGATCCGGATATTGGCGGCTGCTCGCCAGCGGGCCGGTGGCGAAGCTCGACTGGTGGAGGAAGCCGTCCATGATCCGCCAGCGGTCGATGCGACCCCCGGCGGTGAGCGTCACGCCGTCGACCGGCTCGGCGCTGGCCTCGGCGAAACCGCCGACGGTCAGCTCACGCCCGCCCGCCTCGCGATGGTTGGAGGGGGTGCCGGCAACGTACTGGTAGAGCTCGTCGGTCTCCCCGGTGACGTAGCGCGTGTCGGCGCCGAGGCGGAGCTGGAGATGCTCACCGGTCGGCGGGCGCACCTCGATGCGGCCACCGAGGCCGGTCGAGGGCACGCTATATTGATCCAAGGTCTGGGTTGCGATCGTGCGCGTCGCGTTGATCGAGGCGAAGCCCGCCGAGAAGCCGCGCATCTGCACATAGGCCAGCGCCTCATAGCCCCAGGGGCCATGGCCGACGAGGCGCAGGCTGGCGTCGGCGCCCTTGGTGTCGTTGGGCTGGAACGGGGTGCCGCGCGTGCGGTGATCGGTGAAGAGCAGGCCGGACGCCTGCAGCTCGCTCGATCCCCAGACCGGGAAGACGGCGCGGCCGGACAGGCTGAACTGGCGGTAGGGCGCCGGCTCGTCGACCGGTCCGCGATCCTCCTTCACAATCGGAATGAAGCCGTCGCCGCGCGCATAGCTGGCGGAGAGGAAGCCGTAGCCGCCGCCCATCGTGCCGGAGACACCGGCATGGGCGTCGACCGAGTTGCGGCTGCCATAAGCGGCGTCCGCCCACACCGGCGGAAGCTGGTTCGGCCCGGCGCTGGAAAGCTCGATCGTGCCGGCGAGCGCGCCGGGGCCGAACGCCCCCGTGCCGCCGCCGCGGGTGACGCGGACGAGGCCGAGCCGCTCGGGATCGATCGCGTCGTAGCTCAGCCAGCCGCCGAACGGATCGGTGAACGGCACCCCGTCGAGGGTGACGAGCGCGCGCGACGAGGCGTTGCCGCCGAGGCCGCGCAGCGTCGCGCCCTGGCTGGTCGGCTGGGCGGAGCGCGAGTCCGACCGGCGGAACTGGGCGAAGCCGGCGACGTCGCGCAGCACATCCTCCAGCCGCCCGCTGGCGACCCCCTGCAGCCGGTCGCGGTCGATCGTCGCGACGTCGTAGGCTGCGTCGCCCGCCGGTTGCGGCAGACTGGCCCCGGTGACGACGATCTCCGGCGGCAGCGCCTGGGCGAACGCGGGCATCGCGAGGCCGACGACGAGAAACGGGACGAAGCGGCGCATGGTCATGGACGGGGCATAGCGTTTCGTTTCCGTCCCGTATCCTTGTTCCTTTGGCCGCATCCGTGCCATCGGGGACGGATGGATCGTCGTCTTCTCATCATCGGTGTGCTGCTGGTGCTGGCCGGTCTCCTGTTGTGGTGGGCGGCACCTGTCGATCTCGCCATTCATCACGCGGCGGGGCTGGCGCGGCAGGGCTGGGCAGCTCGGCAGGCCGTGTGGTTCACCGCGCTCGGCGGGCTGCTGGTGATGGGGCCGGTGGCGCTGCTCGCTGCGGGATGGCTGTTCTGGCGGCGGCGTAAGCACGAAGCCATGTGGCTGGTCCTGACCATCGCGAGCGGCCGGCTGGTGGTGGAGGGCGTGAAGCTCCTCGTCCAGCGCCCGCGCCCGCCGATCGCGGACCGGCTGGAGCTGGTCACCTCGTGGAGCTTCCCCAGCTCGCACAGCGCGGGGACGATGATGACCTGCGTCGCGCTGGCAATGCTGTGGGGGCGCCCGGCGGGGTGGATTGCGGCCTTGCTCGTCGCGGGCGCGATCGGCTGGAGCCGGGTCGCGCTCGGCGTCCACTGGCCGAGCGACGTCCTGGCCGGATGGGGCTTCGGCTTGCTGTGGGTCGGGGCGGCCGCGCGATGGAGGCCGCCCCTCGCCACCTAGCCCGCGTGGCTGGCGAGGGCCGCCAGCAGCAGCAGGGCCACGATGTTGGTGATCTTGATCATCGGGTTCACCGCCGGACCGGCGGTGTCCTTGTAGGGATCGCCCACCGTGTCGCCGGTGACGGCGGCCTTGTGGGCCTCCGATCCCTTGCCGCCGTAATTGCCGTCCTCGATATACTTCTTGGCGTTGTCCCACGCGCCGCCGCCCGATGTCATCGAGAGCGCCACGAACAGGCCCGAGACGATCACGCCGAGCAGCAGCGCGCCCAGTGCCGCGAAGCCGTTCTCCGGCCCCGCGACGAGGCGGATGACGAAGAACACCACGATCGGCGCCAGCACCGGCAGGAGCGAGGGCACGATCATCTCGCGGATCGCGGCGCGGGTCACGAGATCGACGGTGCGGGCGTAGTTGGGGCGCGCCGTTCCCTCCATGATGCCCGGATTGTCGCGGAACTGCGCGCGCACCTCTTCCACCACCGCGCCCGCCGCGCGGCCGACGGCGGTCATGCCGAACGCGCCGAACAGATAGGGAAGCAGGGCGCCGAGCAACAGCCCGACGATCACGTACGGATTGCCCAGCGAGAAATCGACGGTGAGGCCGGGGAAGAAGGTCTTGAGATCGGTCGTATAGGCGCCGAACAACACCAGAGCGGCGAGGCCGGCCGATCCGATCGCATAGCCCTTGGTCACCGCCTTGGTGGTGTTGCCCACCGCGTCGAGCGCGTCGGTGCGATGGCGCACCTCGTCTTCCAGCCCCGCCATCTCGGCGATGCCGCCCGCGTTATCGGTGACGGGGCCGTAAGCATCCAGCGCCACCACCATGCCGGCGAGCGCCAGCATCGCGGTCGCGGCGAAGGCGATGCCGAGCAGCCCGCCGAGCTGGTAGGCGATCACCACCGCGACGACGATCACGAGCGTCGGCAACGCGGTCGCTTCGAGGCTGATCGCGAGGCCCTGGATGACGTTGGTCCCATGGCCCGTCTGCGAGGCGAAGGCGATCGATTTGACCGGGCGATAGTTGGTGCCGGTGTAATATTCGGTGATCCACACCAGCAGCCCGGTGACGCCGAGGCCGAGGATCATGCACCAGAACAGTTTCATGCCGGTGAGCGTGGAGCCGGCGATCGGCGCGTTGATGTCGCCCAGCGCCCATTGGGTCGCGGGGTAGAAGACGATCGCGGCGAGGATCGCGGAGACCAGGAAGCCCTTGTAGAGCGCGCCCATGATCGATCCGCCGCCGAGCCGCACGAAGAAGGTGCCGGCGATCGAGGTGATGATGCACACGCCGCCGATCAGCAGCGGCAGCGACATCAGCCGCAGTGTCGATTCCGGATCGTTGCCGGCGCCCGCGCAGAAGAGCGCGATCGACACCATCGTCACGCCCAAAGTCACGACATAGGTCTCGAACAGGTCGGCGGCCATGCCGGCGCAGTCGCCGACATTGTCGCCGACGTTATCGGCGATCACGGCCGGGTTGCGGGGATCGTCCTCCGGAATGCCGGCTTCGACCTTGCCGACGAGGTCCGCGCCGACGTCCGCCGCCTTGGTGAAGATGCCGCCGCCGAGACGCGCGAAGATCGAGATCAGCGAGGCGCCGAAGCTCAACGCCACCAGCGCGTCGATGATGGTACGGTCGTTGGGGTCGCCCGGCACGTGGTGCGCGGGACCGACGAGATACCAGAAGAAGGTCGCGATCGCGAGCAGGCCGAGGCCCGCCACGAGCAGTCCGGTGATCGCGCCCGACTGGAAGGCGGCGGTGAGGCCCCCCTGCAGCGATCCGCGCGCGGCCTCGGCGGTCCGCACGTTGGCGCGCACCGAGATGTTCATCCCGATGAAGCCGGTGACGCCCGACAGGATCGCGCCGATCACGAAGCCCGTCGCCGAAATGGCGCCGAGCGCAAGCGCGATGATGATCGCCATCACCACGCCAACGATCGCGATGGTGGTGTATTGACGTGCGAGATAGGCCTTGGCGCCTTCCTGGATGGCACCGGCGATCTCGACCATGCGGGGATTGCCCGCGGGAAGCCGCAACAACATCTGGCTGGTGACGAGGCCGTAGAGCACGGCCAGTACCCCGCAGGCGATGGCCACATAGACGACGATCATAGGCAAGTCCTCCTAGACAGGCCTTCGTCTGTTTATGTCGCCGCTGCCCCGTTTGCCGGGGTCGGCCGGCGCAAAGGCCTTCCGGGGCGGAGTAGAACGGCAATATCGCGGCTTGGCAAGCGCCGTTTGGGCAATCGCGGCTTCAGTCCCCCTCCCTGGAAGGGAGGGGTCAGGGGTGGGTGGAGGCGCGCGTGACTTCTGCCTCTCGTCCGCGTGGCGATCGTATCGCGACCCAAGACCCACCCCCAGCCCCTCCCTTTCAGGGAGGGGAGAGACAGGCATGCTCATAACCGAGGCGGCCGGGCAGAGCGATCTCGCCGTCGCGATCACGGACCGAAAGGCCGACGCCCGCATCGAACCGCCCGATGAGAACGGCACCGATCGCTTCAATCTCCGTCGCAGCACCGGACTCCGCCGCGCAGATCAGCGCATAATCGTCGCCCGCCGTCACCGCCGCCAGCCGCGCGACGCGATCGTCCCCCGCAAACGCCGTGAGTGTTGACGAACGCGGCACGGCATCGAGGTCGATCGTCACGGCGAGGCCGGAGGCGGCGGCGATGCGCGCGGCGTCGATGAGCAGTCCGTCCGACACGTCCGCCATGGCGTGCGCGTGAGGCGCCAGAAGCCGGCCCTCCGCCAGCAGTGGCATCGGCCGGCGATAGGCCATCAGCAACTCCGCCGGTCCCTCTGCCCCCTGCGCGATGGCGAGTCCCGCGCCCGCCTCACCGATCGCGCCGACCAGCCACAGTCCATCGCCGGCCCGCGCGCCGCGTCGATCGGGCGCGTGGGCGGATCGGCCGAGCGCGGTGAGGCCGATCATGCGCGGCGCGCCATTCGGGGCGGAGACGGTATCGCCGCCGAGCAGGGGCACGCCGAAATGGCGCAGCGCCTCGCTCAGTCCGTCGGCGAAGGCGGCATCCCAGTCGGCCTCGCGCAGCGGATAGCCGAGCAGCACGCCCTCCGGCTCCGCGCCCTTGGCGGCGAGATCGGAGAGATTCACCGCCAGCAGCTTCCACGCGACATCGGCGGGCGGATCGGTGGGGAGATAATGGACGCCCTCGACGATCATGTCGTGGGTCAGCACGAGATCGCCCAGCACCGCGGCATCGTCCGCCAGCCCGCGCGCGGCGGGGTGGGTGGCGATGGCGCGCAGTCTTGCGATGAACTCGGCCTCGGCCACCAAAACCTCCGTCACCCCTGCGGAGGCAGGGGCCTATCTCCTCACGGTGCCACTCGCGAGACAGCACAGGAGCTGGGCTCCTGCCTACGCAGGAGCGACCGGAATGGAAATCGTCATTGCGAGCGGAGCGAAGCAATCCATGGCGCGGCCTGTGGATCGCCGCGGCGCCTCGCGCCTCGCGATGACGATGGCGGAGAGCGGTAGGTCCATCGCAGCCCTTGCACCCGCCCCGCCGCTATGCTTCCCCCTCGGCCATGCCGACCCGCACGCTCTTCGCCACCCGCTTCTACGAAGGCGACCTCGCCGACGACGCTTTGCTCGACGAGCTGGCCGATGCGGCGCTCGATCTCGCGCGGGAGGACAAGGCGGGGCGCGCCTGGTGCCGGGATCATGCCTATCCGGGCTATACCAGCTACGCCTCCTTGAACGACCTGCCGATCCGCAACCCGGTGTTCGACGATCTGCGCCGCGTGCTGGACAGGCACGTCCGCCGCTTCTGCGACGAGGCCTTCCTCGATCTGGGCGGCCGCAAGCCGAAGCTCGACAGCCTGTGGGTCAACGTGATGAAGGGGACGGGCGGCCATCACAGCGGCCACATCCACCCGCACAGCATCGTCTCGGGCACGATCTACATCCGCGTGCCGGAGGGCGCGGGCGCGCTCAAGCTGGAGGATCCGCGGCTGGGGCTGATGATGGCCGCCCCCTTGCGCCGCGCCGATGCGCCGGAGGATGCGCGGAGCTTCGTCTACGCCGAGCCGAAGCCGGGCACGATCTTCCTGTGGGAAAGCTGGCTCCGCCACGAAGTCCCCGCCGGCCGCGCCAGGGCCGAGCGGATCAGCATCAGCTTCAATTATCGGTAGGGTATTCCCCTCCCTGAAAGGGAGGGGTTAGGGGTGGGTTGCTCTCCGTATCGCGCGACGGCAGTTTCCAGCGATGCCTCGCGTCGCTCCGAATATGAAATCCAAAGCGCGGACGCTGCGTACTGACGCAACGCCGGAGGAGAGACTATTGTGGGCACGTCTTCGCGACATCCACCCGCGTTTCACGCGGCAACTGCCGATCGGCGCCTACATCGTCGATTTTGCCTGCAGGACTGCGAAGGTCGCCGTCGAACTCGACGGCAGCCAGCATCTGGCGGCCAAGACCTACGATAAAGAGCGGACGGATTTTCTCGAAAGTCTCGGTTGGCAGGTTCTGCGTTTCTGGAACAACGATGTCCGCGACAATGTCGATGGCGTCGCGGAAACGATCGTGTCGGCCGTCTCCGACCGCCTTGGGCGAACCCACCCCCAACCCCTCCCTTTCAGGGAGGGGAGCACGTAGCGCTTACCCCCGCACCACCTTCGCCACCGCATCCAGCAGGCCGTTGACGAACCCCTTCTCGCGCTTGTCGTAGAAGGCGTCGGCCACGTCGACATATTCGGAGATGGCGGTCGCCACCGGCACGTCGGGGCGGGCGACCAGTTCGTAGGCGCCGCAGCGCAGGATCTGGCGCATCGGCTTGTCGAGCCGGTCCATCGTCCAGCCGGCCGAGAGGCGCTCGGCGATCAGCCCGTCCAGCTCCTCGCGGCGCGCGTCGACGCCCTTGACGATATCGTCGAAGAAGCTCGCCTCGGCCTCGGCATATTGCACGTCGTCGATCGTCGCGCCGAGCCGGTGGTTGTGGAACTCGGTGAGCAGCAGCGGCAGCGGCGTGCCCTCCATCTCCTGCTGGTAGAGCGCCTGCACGGCGGCGAGGCGCGCGGTCGAGCGCGCTTTGGAGCGTTTCGGGTTGTTCTGGGTCATGATCCTAATCTCAATGCCACCGAGCGGCCGTGGGCTGGCAGGCCCTCGGCTTCCGCAAGGGCTACGGCGGCGGGGCCGATCCTGGCGATCGAGGCCGCGTCGCAGGCGAGGAAGCTGGTGCGCTTCATGAAGTCCAGCACTGACAGGCCCGAGGCGAAGCGCGCGCGGCGGCCGGTGGGGAGGACGTGGTTGGGGCCGCCGACATAGTCGCCGACGGCTTCGGGCGTGTGGCGGCCGAGGAACACCGATCCGGCATGG
This sequence comes from Sphingomonas oryzagri, assembly GCF_029906645.1. NCBI lineage: Bacteria > Pseudomonadati > Pseudomonadota > Alphaproteobacteria > Sphingomonadales > Sphingomonadaceae > Sphingomonas > Sphingomonas oryzagri. The sequence continues at coordinate 68,812 of NZ_JARYGZ010000006.1, read as the reverse complement.
CGGACGCGCGCGAACAGGGCTTCGGGATCGGCGACGGCCAGTTCCAGATGCTCGGGCGCGAGGCGGTCGCAGAGCGGGATGGCGGCGGCGAGGTCGTGCACCAGCACGATCGCGCCATTGTCCTGCCAGCTCTGCGTCGCGACGACTGACGTGGCCAGCGTGCCGAGCTGGCGCGTCACCGCGTCGGCCACCTTGTCCGCGAAGGCCGCGTCGTCGGTGAACAGGATCGACTGGCTGGTGGGATCGTGCTCGGCCTGGCTGAGCAGATCGGCGGCGATCCATTCGGGATCGTTGTCGCCGTCCGCGACCACCACGATCTCGCTCGGCCCGGCGACCATGTCGATGCCGACGCGGCCGTAGAGCTGGCGCTTGGCCTCCGCCACCCAGGCATTGCCGGGGCCGACGATCACGTCGACGCCCGCGATGCGCTCGGTGCCATAAGCGAGCGCCGCGACCGCCTGCGCGCCGCCGATGCGCCACACCTCGTCCACCCCGGCGATCTCGGCGGCGGCGAGGACGAGCGGGTTGGTCTCGCCCTTCGGCGTCGGCACCACCATGGCGAGGCGATCGACGCCCGCCACCTTGGCGGGCAGCGCGTTCATCAGCACCGAGGAGGGATAGGCCGCGCGGCCGCCGGGCACATAGAGGCCGGCGGAATCCACCGCGCTCCACCGCGCGCCGAGGCGGACACCGGTGGCGTCCGTGTGGTCGCGATTCTCGGGCTTCTGCGCGGCGTGATAGGTGCGGATGCGGTCGGCGGCGAGCTCGATCGCGTCGCGGAGCTTGGTGTCGAGGCCTTCGAGCGCGGCCTTGCGGGCGGCGCGGTCGATCTGCCAGCCGGTCTGCTCGAGATCGTGGCCGTCGAACGTCAGCGTGCGTTCGGCCACCGCCGCATCGCCGCGCTTGCGCACGTCGGCGAGGATCTCGCGCACCACCGCCGAGACATCCTCGTCCGCTTCACGCCGCGCGTCGACGAGCGCGGCGAAATCGGCTTCGAATCCGGCGTCGGAGGCGTCGAGCCTAAGCGGCATCGCGCAATTCCTCCGCCGCCGCACGGAACGCCGCCACCAGCGGACCCAGCGTATCCGCCCGCGTCTTGAACGCCGCCCGGTTAACGATCAGGCGGGCGGAGACCTGCGCGATCACCTCCACCTCGACCAAGCCGTTCTCCTTGAGCGTCTTGCCCGAGGAGACGAGATCGACGATCCGCCCGGCCAGCCCCAGCACCGGGGCGATCTCCATCGCGCCGTTGAGCTTGACGCACTCGGCCTGCACGCCGCGCGCCTCGAAATGGCGGGCGGTGATGTGCGGATATTTGGTCGCGACGCGCACGTGGCTCCACTCGCGCGGATCGTCGCCCGCCGCCATGTCCTTGGGCTCCGCCACCGAGATGCGGCAATGCCCGATGCCGAGATCGACCGGGGCATAAAGCTCCGAATAGTCGAACTCCATCAGCACGTCCGATCCGACGATGCCGAGCTGCGCCGCGCCATGCGCCACGAAGGTCGCGACGTCGAAGGCGCGGACGCGGATCAGCTCGATATCCGGCCGGTCGGTCTTGAACTGGAGGGCGCGCGATCCTTCGTCGAAGAAGGCGGCCTCCGGGCGGATGCCGGCGCGCTCCAGCAGCGGCTGCACCTCTTCGAGGATGCGCCCCTTGGGCACGGCGAGGATGACGGGATCGGCCATGGCGCCGCGCGGGATAGCGGCGCGGGCCGATTCCGGCAAGGAAGCGCTTCTTTCCGTCGCCCCTGCGCAGGCAGGGGCCCATCTCCTCACTGTTCCAAATGCGCGGCAGCCCAGGAGATGGGCTCCTGCCTGCGCAGGAGCGACGGGTTGGAGAGTGAGTTACTCCCCCGGCGCCGTCGCCTTGATCGCGAGCGCGTGGACGCGCTCGACCAGCAGTTCGGCGAGCGCCTGGTTGACCCGCCGCTGGCGCGCCACGCGGTTGAGGCCGGCGAAGGCCGCGCTTTCCACCTCGACCGTGAAATGGCTCTCGCCGCTGCCCGAATGGCCGGCATGGCCGCGATGCTTCTCGCTGTCGTCGGTGACGACGAGACGTGTCGGGGACAGGGCGATTTCGAGGCGTCGCGTGATCTCGGCGGCGACGGGGCCGGTGGTGGTGTCGGTCATCGCGCCTATATAGGGGGCTTTGGCGAAGCGGGGAGCCGGTTTGGCGGACGGTGACGAAAGACGGGCAGGGCCGAGATTTCACGGCCGCGTCGATTCAGGGCGGATGTGCGAGCATCCCGGCTGCGATCGGCCGGGCGAGTTCCGTGCGCCCTCCGCCCGTGGCCGGCGTTCGGATGAGCCGCCGACGTGGCGCTGGCTCTGCCTCGATCATGTCCGCGAATTCAATTCCGGTTACAATTTCTTCCAGGGCATGGACCCCGACGAGATCGCCGAGGCGCAGCGGCCTTATGCCGGCTGGGAGCGCGAGACCCGCGCGTTCAGCCATGTCGGCGCCGACCGGCCGCCCAAATGGGCCGATTTCGGCGATCCGCTCGACGCGATCGGCGCGCGATTCCGCAAACGCATGGAGGAGGCCCGCGCCGAACAGGCCGCGCGCGCCGACGGACGGCCGCTGGGCCGCGAGGATCGCGCCTCGCTCAGGGTGCTGGGCCTGGGCGTCGATGCCGATCGCCGGGCGCTGCGTGCCCGCTATGCGGAACTCGTCCGAAAGTACCACCCTGACAGAAATGGCGGGGATCGATCCCATGAGAAGGCTTTGCAGGACGTGATCGCGGCCTATACGCAACTCAAGTCCGCCCCTGCCTTCGCCTGAGTCACAAGAGAGACCGGAATGACCGACATCCCCAACGTCCAGCCCGACGCGCGCAACGACACGTTGCTCTCCGCGCCTGACAAGATGGTGAAGGTGCGCGAGCTCTTCGGCCTCGATTCGGACATGGAGGTGCCCGCTTTCTCCGAAGCCGACGAGCGCGTGCCCGATCTCGATCCGGCCTATGTCTTCGATCCGGAGACGACGACCGCGATCCTCGCCGGCTTCGCGCACAACCGCCGCGTGATGGTGCAGGGCTATCACGGCACCGGCAAGTCGAGCCATATCGAGCAGGTGGCGGCGCGGCTCAACTGGCCGTGCATCCGCATCAACCTCGATGCGCATGTCAGCCGGATCGATCTGATCGGCCGCGACGCGATCGTGCTGCGCGACGGCCAGCAGGTGACGGAATTCCGCGAGGGCCTGCTGCCCTGGGCGCTCCAGACGCCGACCGCCCTGGTGTTCGACGAATATGACGCCGGTCGGCCCGACGTGATGTTCGTGATCCAGCGTGTGCTGGAGGCGGAGGGCAAGCTGACCCTGCTCGATCAGAACCGGGTGATCCGCGCCAATCCGTGGTTCCGCCTGTTCGCCACCGCCAACACGGTGGGCCTCGGCGACACGACCGGCCTCTATCACGGCACCCAGCAGATCAACCAGGGCCAGATGGACCGCTGGAACATCGTGGTGACGCTCAACTACCTGCCCGCCGCCACCGAGGCCAAGATCGTGCTCGCCAAGTCGGGCGAATATGACAAGGCCGGCGGCAAGGAGACGGTCGATCGCATGGTGAAGGTTGCCGACCTGACCCGGCAGGGCTTCATGGCCGGCGACATCTCGACGGTGATGAGCCCGCGCACGGTGATCAGCTGGGCGCAGAACGCGCTGATCTTCGGCGATGTCGGCACCGCCTTCCGGATGAGCTTCCTCAACAAGTGCGACGAGGCCGAACGCTCGCTGGTGGCGGAATATTACCAGCGCGTCTTCGGCAAGGATCTGCCCGAGAGCGTGGTGAGGAAGGGATGAGCCTCTTTCATCCTCCCCATCGTCAGATGGGGAGGGGGACCGCCCGCGAAGCGGTTGGTGGAGGGGAAGATGCGCGGCGCATGCCCCCTCCACCACTGCCTTCGGCGGCGGCCCCCCTCCCCGCGCTTCGCGCAGGGAGGATGAGGTAGTGGCCGAGAACAACCCCCTCGAGGCCTTCCGCCTCGCGCTGGCCGGCGCCACGCGGGCGATCTCGCATGAGCCGGAGGTCGAGCTTGGCTATTCGGCCGATGCCGCGGTGCAATCCGGCAAGACGGTCAAGGTGCCGATGCCGGGGCGCACGCTGCCCGCCGATCAGGTCGCCGAGGCGCGCGGCGCGGCGGATGCGTTCGCGCTGCGGTTGAGGCTCCACGACGCCGCGCTCCACAACCGCAACGCGCCGTCCGAACCGGTGGCGCGCGCGGTGTTCGATGCGGTGGAGCAGGCGCGGGTCGAGGCGCTGGGATCGAAGGGCATGGAGGGCATCACCGCCAACCTCGCCACCGCGCTGGAAGCAAGGATGCGCGCCGATCCGATCGCGCGGGCGCGTAGTCGCGAGGAAGTTCCGCTCTCCACCGCCATCGGCCTGATGGTGCGCGAGCGGCTGACCGGGCAGAAGGTGCCGGAGCGCGCCAAGGCGGGCCTCGAGATGGTGCGCGAGTGGGTCGAGGAAAAGGCCGGCGCCGATCTCGATGGCCTCAACCTCGCGCTCGATGACCAGAAGGCGTTCGCCCAGCTCGCCACCAAGATGCTGCAGGATCTGCAGCTGATGTCCGCCGACATGCCCCCCGAATATGAGCCCGAGGAGGGCGACGAGGAGGATGAGGGCGAGGACCAGAACGAAGGCGAGACCGACGACGAGCGCGAGGGCGACGGCGCCGGCCCGCAGGACCAGATGGACGTCCGCGCCGAGGCCGATCAGGGCGAATCCGACGAACAGGACGAGGGCGAGGCCGAACGCGACTCCATGGCGGAGGAGGAAGGCGGCCTCGGCGACGATGCCGAGGAGGGTGCCGCTCCGGCGCGGCCCAACCGGCCCTTCTCCGATCTTTCGCCGCAATTCGACTATCAGGCCTACACCACCAAATATGACGAGGTGGTCGAGGCGGCCGAGCTGTGTGACGACGAGGAACTGACCCGCTTACGCGCCTATCTCGACCAGCAGCTCACCCATTTGCAGGGTGCCGTGACGAAGCTCGCCAACCGGCTGCAGCGCCGCCTGATGGCGCAGCAGTCCCGCAGCTGGGATTTCGATCAGGAAGAGGGGCTGCTCGATGCCGCGCGCCTCGCCCGCGTGGTGGTCAACCCGACGCTCTCGCTCTCCTACAAGATCGAGCGCGACATCGAGTTTCGCGACACGGTGGTGACGCTGCTGATCGACAATTCGGGGTCGATGCGCGGGCGGCCGATCTCGATCGCGGCGATCAGCGCCGACATCATGGCGCGCACGCTGGAGCGCTGCGGGGTCAAGACCGAGATTCTCGGCTTCACGACGCGCGCCTGGAAGGGCGGGCAAAGCCGCGAGGCGTGGCTGCAGGCGGGGCGCCCGCCGATGCCGGGCCGGCTCAACGACCTGCGCCACATCGTCTACAAGCAGGCCGACGATCCGTGGCGGCGTGCGCGCAAGAATCTCGGGCTGATGATGCGCGAGGGCCTGCTCAAGGAGAATATCGACGGCGAGGCGCTGCTGTGGGCGCACAGCCGCCTGATCGCGCGGCCCGAGGAACGGCGCATCCTGATGGTCATCTCGGACGGCGCGCCGGTCGACGATTCGACGCTCAGCGTGAACAGCGGAAGCTATCTGGAGAAGCATCTGCGCCAGGTGATCCACTGGATCGAGAATCGCTCGCCGGTACAGCTGGTGGCGATCGGCATCGGCCACGACGTGACGCGCTATTACCAGCGCGCGGTGACGATCATGGATGCGGAGCAGCTCGGCGGTACGATGGTCGGCCAGTTGGCCGATCTTTTCGACGAGGCGGCCTAGGCAGGTCCGCCCAAAACGGGTCGGGGCCGGAAATCCGAAGATCCCGACCCCGTTCCTCGATACGCTACGCGAGGTTCCCCGATACGCCACTGGGGTATGACAACGCTGTTACCGTTGCTTGGATGAACCTCGCCCGAACGAGAGGTTAACGATCAGCAATCGCGGCCGATGGCGTTGCCGGCGAGCGCGCCGAGGCCGCCGCCGATGATCGTGCCCGCGGTCCGGTCGCCCCGGCCGGCCACGGCATTGCCGAGCAGGCCACCCGCGACCGCGCCGACGATGGCGCCACCCGTGCCGTTGCAGCGGTGGTGGCGGCCATAATAGCCCCGGCCGTAATAGCCGCTGCGGCCGTAATAGCCCCGGTCGCCATAATAGCCGCGACCGCCGTGATACCCGCGATCATAGCCGTAGCCACCGTAGCCGCCGCCATAATAGCCATCGCCGTGATAGCGATGGGCATCGGCCGCGGCCGGAACCGCCGCCATCGACAGAGCGGCCAGGCCGCCCATCAGACCCATGGTGAGCGCCTTGCGCTGCATGACCAATCTCCTTCGGACCTCAGGGGAGGCACGATGCCTCCCGCATGACCCGATCCTTATGGCGCGACTCGCGTGACGGCGGCCTGAATGTGGCCGTTAGCCGCCGTTCAGCATCGCGGGGCTTTCGCGCAGGCGCTCGCGCGCTAAGACGGCAGGCGATGCACCGCCTTGCCCTGCTCGCCGCGCTCGTCGCGATCCTGCCGCTGCCGCTCGCCGTCCGCTCCGCCCCGCAGGGGGTGACGGCGACGCCCGTCGCGCTCGATCCCGCCGATCCGGGGCTGAGGACGGTGGGGGCGCTCCGCTATCTCGGCGGCTGGGTGTTGAAGGGCACGGATCGCCGATTCGGCGGCATCTCGTCCATGACCATCCAGGACGGCCATTTCGTGATGCTGAGCGATGGCGGGGTGGTGACGCGGCTGCGCTTCTCCGGCGCCGGCGCCCAGGCCGACTATGCGATGAGCGAACTGCCGGACGGACCCGGCGATGGCGGAAAGGTCGATCGCGACAGCGAATCCTCCACCTACGATCCCGCCACCGGCCATGTCTGGGCGGGGTTCGAGACGCGCAACCAGATCTGGCGCTACACTAGGGGCTTCGCGGTTGCCGACGGCCATGCCGCACCGAAGCTGATGGCGGATTGGCCCAACAATGAGGGCGCGGAAGCCATGGTGCGGCTCGCGGACGGTCGCTTCCTCGTCTTCGCCGAAACGAAGAGGTGCAAGGATGGCAGCCACTTCGCCCTGCTCTTCTCCGGCGATCCGGTGGAGCATCCCGACGCGACGAGCTTCTGCTACAAGGGGCCGCCGGGCGGTTTCGCGCCCACGGACGCCGCGCAGCTGCCCGACGGGCGGGTGCTGGTCCTCCATCGCCGCTTCAGCCCCACCGCCGGTTTCTCGGCCGCGCTGACGGTGATCGATCCGAAGGCGATCGTGCCGGGCGGGGCGCCGGTGGTGGGCAAGCTGCTGGCGAAGATCGCGCCGCCGCTGACGGTCGACAACATGGAGGCGCTGGCGATCGAGCCGACGCCGGCCGGCCCGGTCGTCTGGATCGGGTCCGACGACAATTACTTCTTCCTCGAACGCACCCTGCTGATGCGATTCGCGCTGCCCAAGGATTTCTAACACGCGAAAGGGCCCGCCGGATCGCTCCGGCAGGCCCTGTCATGCGGTGCGGCCGGAAGAACCGGCCGGCCGGATCAGGCGGCGACGGCCGCCTTCTTCTTGGCGATGTCGCGCTTCAGGCGACGGGCGCGCAGGCTCAGGTCCGCGTCCGAGGTCTTGAGCAGCCAGTTGTCGAGACCGCCGTTGTGCTCGACCGAGCGCAGGCCGTGCGTCGACACGCGCAGCTTCACCGACGTGCCCAGCGCGTCGGAGATCAGCGTCACGTTCTGCAGGTTGGGCAGGAAGGTACGCTTGGTCTTGTTGTTGGCGTGGGACACGTTGTGACCCACCTGGCGGCCCTTGCCGGTCAGCTCGCAGATGCGCGACATGATCTTCGTCCTGAAAAGAATCTGTTGATCGGAAAGTCGGCGTCCCTAGTGGAGAAGCGCCGTGGGGTCAACCGCCCTCCGCCTGGTGCTCGCCATCCGTGTCGTCGCCGTGCATCCTTTTGTAGCGCAGGTCGAACGCACCCACCCCGACGATGACGACGGCGATCAGCGCCACCACAAGCAGCTTGTTGATGTGCAAGGCCCCGCCGCCGAAACCGAGGATGATGACCGCGATCCAAAGGACTATCCGCGCCGGTTTCGACACCCGTCATCTCCATTCCAAGGCGTGACGACCCGGTTCCGCCGGGCTATCGGACACGCCGAAACCCGCCATAGCAAGCCAGCCGGAGCCCGCAAATGCCGCTTTTCGCCATTGTCTGCCAGGATCGCCCCGATGCCGGAAGCCTGCGCGCCGATACCCGGCCGCGCCATCTCGCGCATCTGGAGCGAATCGGGGACGCGCTGTTCCTCGCCGGGCCGAAGTTGGGCGAGGATGGCGCGCCGATCGGATCGATCGTGATCGTCGACATGACGGATCTCGAATCGGCCAAGGCGTTCGCGGCGGCCGATCCCTACGCCGAGGCCGGGCTGTTCTCCGACGTGACCGTCACCGCCTTCCGCAAGGTGTTGCCCGCCGCCTGACCGATCGGATGCAACCGGTACGGGAGCGAATCGTTCACCCCCCACGAATTGGAGGGAGTGAGGCTTGTGCGCGCGATTCTGGTATTGCTGGTCATCGTGGTGCTCGTCGGCATCGCCGCGATCGCTCTGGGCTATGTGAACGTCACCCAGACCAAGACGGCCTCGCTGCCGTCCATCTCGGTACAAGGCGGCTCGGCGCCGGCCTTCAACGTGCAGACCGCCAACGTCTCGGTCGGCACCGAAAAGCATGTCGTCGAGACGCCCACTGTCAACGTGCAGAAGCCGCAATGAACGGCCGGCCGAGCGTCCTCGCGATCATCCTCGCGGTGATCCTGCCGCCGATCGGGGTGTGGATGGTGGAAGGAATCGGGTTGGTCCTCCTCGTCTCGCTGATCCTCACCTGCCTCGCCTACGTGCCGGGCATGGTCTTCTCGCTGGTCGCGGTGCTCAGGCCCGATCTGATGAACGGCCTGCGCAACCGCTGACGAAACGCCATCGCTTGCGCTAAGGGCGCAAGCGATGGCGTTTCCTTTGCCCGAACCCATGCGCCTCGCGCTCGACGCCGCCGCCCGCGCGGGTGCGGCGGGCGAGGTGCCGGTCGGCGCCGTCGTGACGCGCGACGGTGCGGTGGTCGCCGTCGTTGCCAACCGGATGCGCGAGCGGGGCGATCCCACCGCGCACGCCGAGATGGAGGCGATCCGCACCGCGCTGGCCGCGATCGGCACCGGTCGGCTCGATGGCTGCGACCTGTGGGTGACGCTGGAGCCCTGCGCGATGTGCGCCGGTGCCATCGCCCATGCCCGCATCGACCGGCTCTATTACGGCGCGGCGGACGAGAAGGGCGGGGCTGTCGCGCATGGCCCGCGCTTCTTCAGCCAGCCGACCTGCCACCACCGTCCCGAAATCTATGGTGGCATCGGGGAAACCGAATCCGCCGGGCTGCTAAAGGCTTTCTTCGCACAACGGCGACTCTAGCGTCATTGCCGCACCCACTCCGTTCGCACTGAGCGTAGTCGAAGTGCGGGCCACAGGCGCGGCATTTGCAGCCCGTCCTTCGACTTCGCTCAGGACGAACGGGGTGAAAGTATTTCCTGCCATTGTCGGCGCGCCCGATTTTGGGCAATGAAGCCAAAGCGATCATGCCGCCCCTAGACCCCTTCCCCTGGATCGACGTCGTCATCATCCTCGCGCTGGTCGTGCTGAACGGCCTGTTCGCGATGAGCGAGCTGGCGATCGTCTCGTCGCGCGCCGCGCGGCTGGAGGCGATGGCGCGGACCGGTCGCTCGGGCGCGCGCGCCGCGATCAAGCTGCGCGAGGACCCCGGCAAGTTCCTCTCCACCGTGCAGATCGGCATCACGCTGATCGCCATCCTGTCGGGCGCCTATTCGGGCGAGGCGCTCGGCGGCCCGGTGTCCGAGCGGATGGAGCGGCTGGGCCTCAGCCACGAGACGGCCGGCCATCTCGGCTTCGCGCTGGTGATCGTCGTCACCACCTACGTCTCGCTGATCATCGGCGAGCTGGTTCCCAAGCAGCTGGCGCTGCGCACGCCCGAGCCGATCGCGGCGATCGCGGCGCGGCCGATGGCGTGGCTGGCGCGCGCCACCGCGCCGGTGGTCTGGCTGCTCGACAAGACCAGCCTCACGGTGTTCGCCCTGCTCGGCCTCAAGCGCGAGCGCGAGGATCATGTCACGGCGGAGGAACTGCACCTCGTTGTCGCCGAGGCTTCGTCGGCGGGTGTGATCGAGGAGAGCGAGCGCGCGATCATCTCGGGCGTGGTCCGCCTCGCCGATCGCCCGGTGCGCGAGGTGATGACGCCGCGCACCGACATCGACTGGATCGATGCGGACGCCACGCTGGACGAAGTCCGCGAGATCGTCGCCGAAACGCCGCACAGCCGCCTGCCGGTGGCGGAAGGCTCGGTCGATTCGATCCTCGGCGTGGTGCGCCTGCGCGATCTGCTGGTGGCGCTGCTGGAAGGCCGCGCGATCGACCTGCGCGAGAAGATGCAGCCGGTCTCCACCATCCCCGACCGGATGGACGCGATGGATGCGCTGGCGGTGCTGCGCGACGCCGAGGTGCCGCTGGCGCTGGTGGTGGACGAATATGGCCATCTTGACGGGCTGGTGACGCCGGGCAGCCTGCTCACCGCGATCGCCGGCGCCTTCGCGTCGGATCAGGAGGAGGGGCATGACCCGGCCTTCGTCGAGCGCGAGGATGGCAGTCACCTGATCTCGGGTTCGCTGTCGGCGGATGCGATGGCGGAGCGGCTGGGCCTGACCCTGCCCGAGGATCGCGATTACGCCACCGCCGCCGGCTTCGCGCTGTCGGTGCTGCGCCACATTCCCGAGACGGGCGAGCATTTCGACGTCGAGGGCTGGCGCTTCGAGGTGGTCGACATGGACGGGCGGCGGGTCGACAAACTGCTGGCCAGCCCGAAACCGGGCGCTTGAGCCAGCCCTCGCCGCAGGCGATGCGCGCGATGGAGCGCGCGCGGGCGGGCGATCTGGCGGGCGCGATCGAGGCGGGCGAGGCGGCACTGATCGCGGCGCCGCGCGATCCCGGCCTGCGCACCTTCGTTGGCGTGTTGTGCTGCCGCAGCGGAGCATTGGCGCGCGGCATCGGCCATTTCCGCGAAGCGCTCGCGCTGGCACCGGGCGACCGGATGATCCGTGCCGAGCTGGCCCGCGCTTCGCTCGCCGCCGGCGATCTCGACGCGGCGGCATCGGCGATCGGCGAGGGCGAGGATCTGGCGACGCCGCAGGGGCGCGAATTCGCCCGCATGGCCGCCCATATCGCCGCGCAGCGGGGCGAGGCGGAGGATGGCGCCGCTCGTTACGCCCGGCTGACGCAGGCCGATCCGGCCGATTTCGAGAGCTGGCAGGGGCTGGGCCTCGCCCGCCTCGCATTGGGCGAGGTGGAAGGCGCCGCCGACGCGCTCGGCCGCGCGGTGCGGTTGCAGCCGCGCTTGGCCCTCGCGCAGCTCGCGCTCGGCCGCGCGCTGGCCCGGCTCGATCGCGAGGCCGAGGCATGCGCGGCCTTTGCCGAGGCCGATGCGCTCGATCCCGACAATGCCGCGATCCTGTTCGAGCTGGGGCGTGCCGAGATGGCGCGCTGGGGTTTCGAGCGCGCCGAGGCAGCGCTGCTGCGTGCCCGCGCGCTGGATCCGCGACAGGGCGCAACGGTCGCCGCGCTCGGCGATCTCTACGAGCGCACCAACCGGCTCGACGATCTCGCCCGGCTGATCGGCGAGGCGGAACGCGACGGCGTCGGCGAGGATGCGCTGGCGCTGCTGCGCGCCCGTTCGCTGCGCCGGCAGGGCCGGCTGGAAGAGGCGCTCGCCGCCGCCGAGGCCTGCCCGCTGGAGGACGACGCGCTGCGCCTCCAGACCATCGGCGAGATCGCCGACCGGCTGAACGACGCGCCCAAGGCCTTCGTCGCCTTCGAGCAGCTCAACACGCTGCTGCTGAAGGACGATCCCGGTGCCGACGCCCGCGCGCTCGGCTTTCGCGAGACGATCCGCAGCGTCCGCCGGCTGACCACGCCCGATTGGTTCGCGAGCTGGCGCACTCCGCCACTGGCGATCGACGACGGGCGGCGCGCCCCCGCCTTCCTCTACGGCTTCCCCCGGTCGGGCACGACCCTGCTCGACACCATGCTGATGGGCCATCCCGATGCGGTGGTGATGGAGGAAGAACATGCGATGCAGCGCACGATGGCGCGCATGGGGCCGGCCGAACGCATCGCGACGCTGAGCGAGGCCGAGATCGCCGATCTGCGCGCACATTACTGGCGCGAGGTGGACGCGATCGTGCCGCACGCGCCCGGCCAGCTGGTGGTGGACAAATTCCCGCTGGGCCTCGTCGGCGTCGCCTTCGTGCACCGGCTGTTTCCCGACGCGCGCTATATCTTCGCCGAGCGGCATCCGTGCGATTGCGTGCTGAGCTGCTTCATCACCCGCTTCCGGCTCAACGACGCGATGGCGAACTGCCTGCGGCTGGCGGATGCCGCGCGGCTGTACGACATGGCGCTGGATGTCTGGGCGCACGCACGATCGGTGTTCCCGTTGGCCGTGCATACGATCCGCTACGAACGGATGGTGGCGGACGTGGAGGCGGAACTGCGCCCGCTCGCCGATTTCCTCGGGCTGTCGTGGGACGAGCGGCTGGTCGATCATCGCGGCAGCGCGGCGCGGCGGGCCTATATCAGCTCGCCCAGCTATGCGCAGGTCACCGAGCCGCTCTACAAGCGCGCCGCCGGTCGCTGGACGCGCTATGCCGATCAGATGGCCCCGGTGCTGCCCATCCTCGCGCCCTGGTGCGAGCGGATGGGATATTCGCTCTGACATCCTCCCCATCGCAGATGGGGAGGGGGACCAGCCGCAGGCTGGTGGAGGGGCCGCCGTCGTAGACGGCGGTGTGCCACCGCCGCCCCTCCACCTCCCCAAGCGATCTTGGGGAGGATGAAGGTCACCCCAGTTTCCCAAACACCGCCTCGAACCCGGCGGTGTCGCCGGCGGCGAGGAAGCCGGCCTGCTCCACCCAGCGATCGCGCGCGATGCGGCCCTTGAAGGCGCCCATCTGCGCATCGTATCGGGCGACGTCGTCCTCGCGCCACGCCGCGATCTGGGCGAACTGGATGATGCCGAGGCCGTTCAGCACGGCTTCCGCCTTCGGCCCCAGGCCCTTCATCCGGGTGAGCGGATCGGCCGGACCCTCCGGCACCACCGGCATCGGCGCGGGCGCGATCTCGGAGACGGGGACACCGGGTGCCACGGTCGGCTCGGGCATGGGATCGGCCATCGGCGACAGTTCGGTCGCGGGGCGCACCATCGCGATGCCGTCCGCATCCGCCGGCCCCTCCGGCCCCCGCCGCCCGGTGCGCGCCAGCACCAGCAGCAGGATGGCGAGCAGGACGAGAGCGACGGCGATGATGACGATCGTGCTGGTGGACATGATGCTCCCCGACGGATGACGGCGCTGACATTGGCGCGGGTGAGGGCGGTAGGCAAGGCGGGGAGATGGGGGCGACCCAAGGGATCGTCATCGCGAGGCGCGGAACGCGCCGTGGCGATCCACAGGCCACCGCGATGGATTGCTTCGCTACGCTCGCAAGGGCGGGACGGTATCAGCTGCTAATGCCGTATGGCCAAACAATCATCGCGATTGTGCCGATGAGGCCAAGGCAGCAAGGAACACCGTTCAGGATGGCAGCGGCCCAAAACCTGCCCGGTTCGGTTCTCCGGGCGCCCGATATGGAAACCCCGAAGTAGCTCCATTCCATTACGCCCGAGCGGAAACCTCTAGCGAGAAACCAGCCAAACAGGGCTGTCACGCATCCCATTATAATGGGACCATAGATTGCTTCGTTCATCACCCACCCTGTGCCGTAAGAGACTATGCGCCACCCCGCACGGGTCTGCAATTTAAGTGACGGTTGTCCTCGCTGATCCTCCCCCGCCAGGGGGAGGTGGCGCCCGCAGGGCGTCGGAGGGGGCGGACGGCGATGCCGCCACTACTGCCCCGCCGCCCTCCCTCTCCGTCACGCTTTGCGTGCCACCTCCCCCTGGCGGGGGAGGATCAAGCGAGGCCGGAGTCACGACACTTCCCATGTAGGATTTCGCATGAGAGGGTGGCCCCGGCCGGAGTCGGCCGGCTCTTTCTCAGGACAAATCGGCGGTCGGCCGAGCGAAATTCGCGGTGATGAGTGTCAGACTTGTCAATTTCACCGCGCGTCGCTCTCCCGCACCACCTCGCGCCAGCCGATATCGCGGCGGCAGAAGCCGGTGGGGAAGTCGATCGCGTCGACCGCGCGGTAGGCGGCGGCCTGCGCCTCCGCCACGCTCGGCGCCGAGGCGGTGACGGCCAGCACGCGGCCGCCCGCCGACTCCAGACCCGAAGCGCCGTTGCGGGTGCCGGCGTGGAAAATGCGCGCGCCCGTTTCCTCTGCGCCCTCGATGCCCCGGATCAGGCCGCCGATCCTGGGCGCTTCCGGATAGCCCTCGGCCGCCATCACCACCGTCAGCGCGGCCTCGTCCTTCCAGCGGATCTGGCGGTCCTCCAGCGTTCCGGTGGCCGCCGCACGGAGGATCGGCAGCAGATCCTCGTCCAGCCGCATCATCAGCACCTGGCATTCGGGATCGCCGAAGCGGACATTGTATTCGATCAGCTGCGGGCCGGTTTCGGTCAGCATCAGCCCGGCGAACAGCACGCCGGTGAAGGGGGTGCCGGCCTCCGCCATGCCCGCGATCGAGGGGCGGACGATCTCGGCCATCACGCGGGCTTCCAGCTCGGGCGTCAGCACGCGGGCGGGGGTGTAGGCGCCCATGCCGCCGGTATTGGGGCCGGTGTCGCCGTCGCCGACGCGCTTGTGATCCTGCGCCGATCCCAGCGCGAGCACGGTCTTGCCGTCGGAGAGCGCGAAGAAGCTGACCTCCTCGCCTTCGAGGAATTGTTCGATGACGAGGCTCGCCCCCGCCGCGCCGAAGCGGCCGCCGAGGATGTCGTCGATCGCCGCTTCGGCCTCTTGCGCGGTGGTGGCGATGATCACGCCCTTGCCCGCCGCGAGGCCGTCCGCCTTGATGACGACCGGCAGGCCGAAGCGCGGCAGATCGGTCTTTGCGGCCCCGGCATCGGTGTGGCGGGCATAAGCGGCGGTCGGCACGTCGGCGCGGTCGCACAAGGCCTTGGTGAAGGCCTTGGAGCCTTCGAGCTGCGCGGCCGCCGCCGAAGGGCCGAACACCGCGATGCCGGCGTCGCGCAAGGCGTCGGCGAGGCCCTCCACCAGCGGCTGCTCCGGCCCGACGACGACGAGATCGATCGCCGCTTCCTGCGCGAAGGAGATGATCGCCGCATGATCCGAAAGCGACAGCGGCACCAAGGCCGCGCAATGGCCGATCCCCGGATTTCCGGGCGCCGCGTACAGCCTGGTCAGCTTCGGCGATTGCGCCAGCTTCCAGGCGAGCGCATGTTCGCGGCCTCCCGATCCCAGCAGCAGGACATTCATGGCCGACCCCTTCGCTCCGTATGACGAAGCCGCGCTCCTAGCGAACGAAGCGCCCGGCGACAACGCGCCCGCGCTCTCGGTGTCGGATCTGTCGGGCGCGCTCAAGCGGACGGTGGAGGATCGCTTCGGCCATGTCCGCGTGCGCGGCGAGATTTCGGGGTGGAAGCGGCACGTCTCGGGCCATTGCTACCTCGCGCTCAAGGACGACAAGGCGGTGATCGATGGCGTGGTGTGGAAGGGGCAGGCCGCCAACCTGCGCTTCCGCCCCGAGGACGGGATCGAGGTGATCTGCACGGGCAAGCTCACCACCTATCCGGGGCGTTCCAAATACCAGATCGTGATCGACCGGATGGAGCTGGCCGGGCAGGGCGCGCTGATGGCGCTGCTCGACAGGCGTCGCCGCGCGCTCGCCGCCGAGGGGCTGTTCGACGAGGATCGGAAGAAGGCGCTGCCGTTCCTGCCGCGCACCATCGGCGTGGTGACCTCGCCGACGGGTGCGGTGATCCGCGACATCCTCCACCGCCTCGCCGATCGCTTCCCCAGCCGCGTGCTGGTGTGGGGCGTGCCGGTGCAGGGCGACGGCGCGGCCGAGAAGGTGGCGGCGGCCGTCAACGGCTTCTCGGCGCTCCCCGTGGGCGGGCCGGTGCCGAGGCCGGACCTCGTGATCGTCGCGAGGGGCGGCGGATCGATCGAGGATCTGTGGGCCTTCAACGAGGAGGTGGTGGTGCGCGCCGTCGCCGGTTGCTCGATCCCGATTGTCTCGGCGGTGGGCCACGAGACCGACACCACGCTCTGCGACTTCGCCGCCGATCGCCGCGCCCCGACCCCTACCGCCGCCGCCGAGATGGCGGTACCGGTGCGGGCCGAGCTGGCGGGCTATCTCGATGCGCTCGGCGGGCGGATGACCAACTGCGCGCGCCGCTATCGCGAGCGGGCGGGGGAGCGGTTCGAATCGGTCGCGCGGCGGATGCCGACGCCGGACACTCTGCTCGGCCCACAACGGCAGAAGCTCGACGATCTCTCCGAGCGTCTGCCCCGCGCGCTGTCGAAGCGGCTGGCGGTGGCGCGCGGCGATCTCGCCCACGCCTCGGGCGCGCTGCGCCCTCGTCTGCTCGCCGCCCGCGTGGATCGTGATCGTGCGCTGCTGGCTCGCGTCGGTCTGCGTCCGACTCTGGTGACGAGCCGCATCGCCGATGGCGAGCGTCGGCTGGAGGCGCTGTGGCGGCTGGCGCGCAGCCTCAACCCCGATCTCGTCCTCCAGCGCGGCTATGCCCGCGTCGAGGCGGACGGGCATGTCGTCGCCAGCGCGGAGAAGGCGCGTGAGGCTGGTGCGATGACCCTCGTCTTCGCCGACGGCCGCGTCGACGTCGCGACCACCGACGCACCGCCACCCCCGCCGCGCCCGAAGCCCAAGCCGCCGACCAACCCTTCCCTTCAGCCGCGCCTTCTGTAAGGGGAGGCAAAGAAAGGATATGGCCATGCTGATGTCGCAAAGCGGTCGCGAGGCGCGGCTGCGCTATCTCGCCAACAGCTTCCGCGTGCTGGTGCCGGGCGATCACGTCACCTGCGCGGTGTCGGGGCAGACGATCCCGCTCGACAAGCTCAAATATTGGAGTGTCGCGCGGCAGGAGCCTTACGCCTCGGCTGAATATTCCACCAAGGCCGAGCTGGGCCTTTGAGGCGCCCGCGCTGGCCCGGCGGAGCGGCCGTGCTGCTCGCGCTGACCAGTTGTGTGGCGCCGCACGGAGCGCCGCCCGCAGCGGCCGAGCCGCCGCCCGCGCCGCGCCCGAACGTCCAGCTGCCGGCCTCGCCCAGTGCGTCCGCCGACTTTGCCTTCACCGGATCGATGAGCCAGGGCGGCATGGTGATCGGAACCGCGCCGCGCGGCACCGTGTCGCTTACCCTCGACGGTGCCGACGTGCCGCTGGCGAGCGACGGGAAATTCCTCATCGCCTTCGGGCGCGATCACGGCCCGAGCGCGACTTTGGTCGCCAGCCGTCCGGACGGCAACGGCGTGACGCGCACGCTGGCGATCGCTCCGGGCACATACCGGATCGAGGCGCTGCCGATCCCGAAATACCAGCAGCCCGAGGCGGAGTTCCTGAAGATCCGCGAGGGTGAGCTCGCCCAGATCAAGGCGGCGCGCCAGCAGGCGGCGGTCACACAAAGCGACGGCTGGCGGCAGCGCTTCGTCTGGCCGGTCAACGGTCGTATCTCAGGCGCGTTCGGGGCGCAGCGCGTCTACAATGGCGAGAAGGGCAGCTACCACAGCGGCGAGGATGTCGCCGTCCCGACCGGCACGCCGGTCCGTGCGCCCGCCGACGGCGTCGTGATCCTCGCCGCCACCGGCGACCCCTTCACGCTCGAGGGGCACCTGCTGATGGTCGCGCACGGCATGGGGTTGGACAGCGCCTTCCTCCACCTGAGCCACATCGACGTGAAGGTCGGCGACGTGGTGAAGCAGGGCCAGGTGATCGGCGAGAGCGGAATGACCGGCCGCGCCACCGGCCCGCATCTTCACTGGGCGCTCACCTGGCGCGGCGAGCGGATCGATCCCAAGCTGGTGGCGGGGGCGATGACCGGCGGCTGACCCTATTGGGTCCGCACCGCCTTGAAGCCCTGGCCGCCGTTGAAAACGATTCGGTAGCTGCCGAGCGCGCCGCGCGTCACCGTGGCGGTATCGCCGACCCGCGGGCGACGGCCGAGCGTCGTGCTGTCATTCTGCTGCCAGACCGCGCCGCCCTCCAGCGTGACGATGTAGATGCCGTAGGAACCCTGGGTCACGCCGGTGACCTTGGCGGTGATCTCCTTGAGCTCATCCTCCTGGCCATGCTCGCGCGGGTCGCCATGGCCGAAGATGGCGAGGCTGGGCAGGCGGAAACCGAACAGCGCCTGACGCGACTGCTGCACCTCGGCGCGGCTGACCACCGCGATGTCATGCTTGGCCTCCGCGCTGTCGAGCGCGGACACGGTGCTGTCGTAGCAGGCGAGGCGCTGGGCCGAATCGGCGATGCCGCGGCAATCGACCACCTTCTGGAGCAGCGGCGCGCGCTTGGCCGTGCCGTCGTCCTTTGCGGCGAGTGCGGCCGTTCCGGACAGGAGGAAAAGGATCGGGGCCAGGGCGGAAATGCGGGGCATCGGGCGGCGCCTCATGAAGCAGGATGGCCCTCTGTAGGAGCATCGCCACCGGGAAGGGAAGGGGCGTGCGCGCTCGTTTCCGAATGCGTCGCCATGCCGCGTATCTGTGTCCTTTTTGCTACATAGCTGCGCATTCGTATTGCAACTGCACACGCGAGATTGATCGGAGTTCCGTACATCCGTTAGCAAGCTGGCCCTAGCGGCCCAGGAACCTGCGCGGGACATCCGTCAGGACCAGGGTCGGCCTCAAAGGGGACATACATAGATGAACGGCAAGCTCATCAGGGACCGCCTTCTGGCGTCCACGATCATTGCGGGCACCGTGGCGTTCGCCGCGCCGGCGTTCGCGCAGGACGCCGCGACCGCCGCGCCTGCACCCAGCGTTGCGCCTGCGGCGACCACCGCCGACACCTCGGCCCCGGCCAGCGGCGGCGATATCGTCGTCACCGGTTCGCGCATTCCGCATCCGGACCTCGAGTCGGCCAGCCCGGTCACCGTGGTCGGCGCCAAGGACTTCAAGCTCACCGGCACGACCCGCACCGAAGATCTGCTGAACAGCCTGCCGCAGGTGTTCGCCGGTCAGGGCGGCAGCATCTCGAACGGTGCGTCGGGTATCGCCACCGTCGATCTGCGCAACCTCGGCCCGCAGCGCACCCTGGTGCTCGTCAACGGCCGTCGCGTGGTTCCGGGTGATCCCCGCACGCCGTTCACCGATCTGAACTTCATCCCGTCCTCGCTGATCAAGCGCGTCGACGTCCTGACCGGCGGCGCCTCGGCGGTGTACGGTGCGGACGCGGTCGCCGGCGTCGTGAACTTCGTGATGGACACGAACTTCTCGGGCTTCAAGATCGACGGCCAGTACAGCCTCTACAACCATGACAACCGCGCCGGTTCGAGCGTCACCGATCCCAACACGGCTCTCGGTTACGGCTATCCGCGCGGTACCTCCGCCGACGGCGGCACGATCGACGTCACCGCCACCATCGGTGCGGGCTTCGACGACAATCGCGGCCACGTCGTGGCCTATGCCGGCTACCGCAAGATCAACGCGGTCACCCAGGCAAAGCGCGACTATTCGAGCTGCGCCCTGACCTCGAACAAGGCGTCGGCCGTTGCGGCCAACGGCCTCTATGCCTGCGGCGGTTCGGCGACGAGCGCGGCTGGTACCTTCCTGACCGGCGAC
This sequence comes from Sphingomonas oryzagri, assembly GCF_029906645.1. Lineage (NCBI taxonomy): Bacteria > Pseudomonadati > Pseudomonadota > Alphaproteobacteria > Sphingomonadales > Sphingomonadaceae > Sphingomonas > Sphingomonas oryzagri. The sequence continues at coordinate 49,027 of NZ_JARYGZ010000006.1, read as the reverse complement.
GGCCGCACCCTGCAGGTGTCTGGCAACAGCCTGGTTCCGGGCTACTCGCTCTACAACTACGCGCCGGCCAACTACTACCAGCGCCCCGACGAGCGCTACACCGCCGGCTTCTTCGCGCACTATGACGTGAGCGACGCCTTCAAGCCGTACATGGAATTCATGTTCATGGACGATCGCACGATCGCCCAGATCGGCGCGTCGGGCGACTTCGGCAACACCACCTCCGTCAGCTGCGACAACGCGTTCCTGTCCGCTCAGGAGAAGGCGACGCTCTGCACGAACGGCAACTATGTCGGTCAGAGCGTCAGCGCGACCGGCGTGATCAGCGGCACGCCCACCGTCTTCACCGATGCGAACGGCGTTTCGTACAACGAGGCGAACGTCACCATCCTGCGTCGCAACGTCGAGGGTGGCCCGCGTCAGGACGACCTGCAGCACACCTCCTACCGCGGTGTGATCGGCGCCAAGGGCGACCTGGCCAAGGGCCTCAGCTACGATGCGTCCTACCAGTATGGTCGCACCGTCTATGCCGAGACCTACTATAACGACTTCTCGATCAAGAAGCTGAACAACTCGCTGGACGTGGATGCCTCGGGCACCTGCCGCTCGGTGCTCAACGGCACCGACACGCAGTGCGTTCCCTACGACATCTTCGGCGGCGGTGTGAGCGCGGACGCGATCAACTACCTGTCGACGCCGGGCTTCGAGCGCGGTCAGAACACCGAGCAGGTCGCCAACGTCAACTTCACCTTCCTCGGCGGCGAATATGGCCTCACCAGCCCGCTCGCCAACGAGGGCATCGCGCTGAACTTCGGCGCCGAGTACCGCAAGGAAACGCTGAGCCTCAGCACCGACCAGGAATTCACCACGGGTGATCTGGCCGGCCAGGGCGGCGCGACCCTCGGTGCCAGCGGTTACCTGAAGGCGAAGGAAGTCTTCGGCGAACTTTCGGTCCCGCTGATCCAGGATCGTCCGTTCTTCCAGTCGCTGGTGTTCGATGCGGGTTACCGTCACTCGAAGTACAACACCGACGGCACCGGCTACTCGCTCAACCCGGACGGCAGCATCACGCCGTACGGCGGCGGCAACGCGTTCAGCACCGATACCTACAAGTTCGAGCTGACCTGGGCCCCGATCCGCGACATCAAGCTGCGCGCCAGCTACAACCGTGCGGTTCGCGCGCCGAACGTCACCGAGCTGTTTGGCTCGCGTAACGTGGCGCTCGACGGTGCGACCGATCCGTGCTCGGGCTTCACCATCACGGCTGCCGACACCGCCTGCTTGGCGCAGGGTCTGTCGGTCGGTGAGGTGGTCAAGGCCAACCCGGCGAGCCAGTATAACGGCTTCCAGGGCGGCAACCCGGATCTGACGCCGGAAATCGCCACCACCAAGACGTTCGGTGCGGTGTTCACGCCGAGCTTCCTGCGTGGCTTCTCCGCGACGGTCGATTACTTCGACATCAAGGTGAAGAACCTCATCGCCACCTACGGTGCCGACAACATCCTGAACCAGTGCATGGATGGGAACTCGACCTTCTGCGGTCTGATCCATCGCGACTCGAACGGTTCGCTGTGGCTCTCGCCGAACGGCTACGTGGTCGACACCAACGTCAACATCGGCGGTCTGCGCACCAAGGGTATCGACGTCGCTGCGTCGTACACGCAGGACATCGGCAAGCTGGGTTCGCTCGGCTTCCAGCTGAACGGCACCTGGCTCGACTCGCTCAAGACCACCCTGTTCGGTGGCGTGAGCTACAACTGCGCCGGCTACTATGGCGTGACCTGCGGCACCCCGTCGCCGAAGTGGCGCCACACGGCCCGCCTGACGTGGACCCTGCCGTCGGGCCCGAGCCTGTCGCTCCGCTGGCGCTATATCGGCAACACGAAGATCGACTATCTGAGCTCGGATCCGGACCTCAACGCTCCGGCGTCGGTCCGCCCCGGCAGCGCGAAGATCAAGGCCTACAACTACTTCGATCTGACCGCGCAGATGCCGATCGCCAACAAGTATACCTTCACGGTTGGCGTGCAGAACATCTTCGACAAGTCGCCGCCGCTGATCGGCACGGACTCGCTCCCGGCGGTCTACGGCAACGGCAACACCTTCCCGCAGGTTTACGACGCGCTGGGTCGTTACCTGTACGTGGGCATCACGCTCGATCTCTGATCGGGCTGACATTCCCAAGAACTGGACGGCGGGCCGAAAGGCCCGCCGTTTTCTTTTGGGCGTTCCCAAGTCCCCATCGATCGATCATGGTCGGGCGACATGACCGAAACCGAAGACCTCGAAATCCAGGCGGATCGCGCCGCCGCGGCGGGCGACATTCCGGCCGCCCGGCGGCTGCTCGAAGCCGCGACACGGGCTGCTCCCGAACGGATCGACAACTGGCTCAAACTGTCCGCGATGAGCCGGGCGACAGGCGACATGACCGCCGCGCTCGATGCGGTGGGGCAGGCCCTGCGGGTCGAGCCGCTGCATTTCCTGGCGCTGCTGTCGCGTGCCCGGCTGCTCGAGGCGGCGGGCCGGACCGGCGAGGCGGCGCGCGCCTATGTCCGCGCGCTGGCGCAGCGGCCGTCGGGCGATGTGGAGACCCCTGCGCTTAAGGCGGTCCTGGCCCATGCCGAGGCGATGCAGACATCTTACCGGGACGGCATGGCGGCGACCTGGCAGCGGGCGATCGACAGCGGCGAGCCGGCACCAAGTCCGGACGAGCGCCGGCGGCTCGACCGCTTCGCCAGCAACGCGTTGCGCCGGACGCCCCTCTATCGTTCGGACCCTACCCATTATTTCTATCCTGGCCTCACCGAGCGCGAATTCCATGACCGCGCGGACTTCCCCTGGCTGGCCGCTCTCGAAGCCCATACCGATGCCATCCGCGCGGAGTTCCAGGCGCTGTTCGAGGATCGGCTGGCGCAGGCCGAACCCTATGTCCAATATCCGGCGGACGTGCCGGTGCGGCAGTGGGCGGCACTGAACAACTCGATGGACTGGACGGCCTTCCACCTGCTCAACAGCGGGGTCCGTGTCGCCGCCAATGCCGATCGCTGCCCGCGCACGATGGAGGCGCTGGCGCCGATCCCCCAGCCCCGTATCGCCCGGCGCTCGCCCAACGCGATGTTCTCGCTGCTGAAGCCGCACACGCGGATCCCGCCGCACCACGGCATCGCCAACACGCGGCTCGTCTGCCATCTGCCGCTCGTCGTGCCGGAGGGGTGTCTGTACCGGGTCGGCGCCACGGAGCGGAAATGGGTGGAGGGCGAGGCGTTCGTGTTCGACGACACGATCGAGCACGAGGCGGTGAACGACAGCGACCAGCCGCGCGCGGTGCTGATCTTCGACGTCTGGCATCCTGCGCTCAGCGCTGCCGAGCGTGCGGCGGTGACGCGCATGATGGAAGCCGAAGAGACCGAGCATGGCACGCCGCTCTGAGGGCGAGGGCTGATGGCGAGCGCTCCGTCGTTCGAGACCGCGCTGTCGCTCGCGCGGCGTGATGTCGGCAATGTCGCGGCGGTGGCTTCGGTCGCGGTGCGCGCGATCGACGAGCGGCGCGAGGAAGACGGTCTTGCCCTGGTCGATCAGGCGCTGCGCCATGCCCCCCGGACGCAGGCTCTGCTGCACGTGCGGGGGCTGCTGTACCGCACGCTGGGCGAGACGGATCGCGCCGTCGCGGCTCTGGACGAGGCCGCCGCGGCCGGACCCGTCACCGCGCGGCTCGCCCAGGCGCGCGCGCATGTCGCGCTGGAAGCCGGCCTGCCGGCAGCGGCGCTGCACGAGGAGGCGCGACGACTGGCGCCGCTCGACATGGCAACCGCGCTGGGTCATGCCGCCGCACTCGCAGCGGAAGGGGGCGACGGCGAGGCCGACGCACTGCTGGCCGATATTCTGCGGCAAAACCCGGTATGGCTCGAAGGACATGCCGCCTTGGCGCGGGCGCGGCAGGCGGCGGGGCGCACGGACCAGCTCGCGGCGATCGACGCGGCGATCGGGGGCACGCCCGGCGAGTTCGCGTTGTGGCAGCTGAAGATCGCGATCCAGCACCGTGCGCGCGAATATGGGGCGGAGGCACGGACGCTTGCAGAGGCGCGGCAGCGCTTCGGCGAAAGCCAGGCGCTCGTCGCGGCCGCCGCGATGTTGTCGACCGAACTGGGCGATGCCGGGGCGGCCGATGCCGCCTTCGCGCGGATCGATCCCTTCGCCGAAACCGCCCTTATGGTCCACTGGCTGCGGCATCAGGTACGGCAAGGCCGCCCGGAGCGCGTAGTCGCGCAGGCGCCGCGCCTGATCGCCCGCGCCGATGTCAACGACGCATGGCCCTATCTGTCGATCGCGATGCGGATGACCAATGACGCGCGGATCGGCTGGCTGGAGGATGTGCCGCGCTTCGTGCGGGTATTCGATCTCGGCTTTTCGCCCGCGGAACTCAATGGTCTGGCGACGTGCCTGCGCTCGCTCCATCTCGCCCGCGCGCAGCCGCTCGATCAGTCGGTGCGTGGCGGCACGCAGACCGACGGGCCGCTGTTCCAGCGGATGGATGCGCCGATTCGCGCGCTGCGCGCGCGGATCGAGACGGCGATCGCCGACTATGTGGCGTCGTTGCCCGATCCGATCGAGGGGCATCCCCTGCTGGGGCGGATACCCCGCCGCCCGCGTTTTATCGGATCATGGTCGGTGCGTCTGACCGGCGGGGGATTCCACGATTCCCACCTCCATCCCTATGGCTGGCTGAGTTCCGCCTTCTACGTCGCCGTGCCCGATGCCCCGGCCGGAAGCGAGGAGGGCTTCCTGACGCTGGGCGAGCCGCAGGAAATATTGGGGACCGGCCTTCCCCCCTATCGCACCATCGCGCCACGTCCGGGGCAATTGGTCCTGTTCCCCTCGACCATGTGGCACGGCACACGGCCGTTCGGATCGGGCGAGCGGCTGACCGCCGCGTTCGACGTCGGCTGAGGCTGACTCCCCGCCCGGAAACGTGCTAGAACGTGCCGCTATGGCGACGGCCCGACACGGCCGCCGCGAGTATGCTGGAGACCATGATGCGCCGCTTGATCCTCGTCGCGTTGACCGCGCTTTCGCTCCCCGCCGCCGCATTCGCCTATCCGGAGGGGGCTGGCGACCATGTCGCCACCACCGATCCCAACAAGGTGATCTGTCGCTCGCAGGAGGTGATCGGCAGCCGGCTCGCGACCGAGAAGACCTGCCATACGGCGGCCGAATGGGCGCAGTATGAGCGGGAGATGCGGCTCACCACCGATCGCATCCAGATGCAGAAGTCGCACCAGGGCGGCTGATCGGTTCGTGGGGCGTCGTCGATCGGCGCCCCGGCCCGCCGTCAGAAAGCGATGCGATGCGCCTCCAGCCAGGCGCGTGCGCGCGTATCGACAGGTTCCACGATCGGCCAGATCGCGCGGATCTCGGCCTCGTGCCTCCGCCACTTCTCCGCTGACGGCGCGGTGACGGTGGTGGCGGAGAGCGGCAGGTTGCCATCCAGCGGCCGATCCCAGCCGAGGCCGACGGCGCGGCTCAGCGCCTCCATCGTCGGGCGCGGGGTGGCTACCAACTGGTCGTAGGCGAGCGCCATCGTCCGTTCTTTCGGCAGGCGATCGAGATCGTCGAGCAGGAGCGACGTCACCGCCGCCCACTGCCGCGCGACGATCTCGGGCAGCGGCAATCCGCGCCAATCCTGCCAGCCGGGCACGAGCAGCAGGGACCAGGGCGTGCCGGGCCAGTCCGGCAATCGCGGATAGGTGCGGAACAGCCCGCTCGACCAGGCCTCGATCATGCTGGACAGCGTCTGCCGCACGTCGCGGTGGAGGTAGACGTACAGCGCATCGGGAAAGATCGCGTCAAAGAAGGGGACGCGCAGGCTGTTCTTGGGCGTTTTCTCGACCATCCTCACCGCACCGCGCGACGGGATGCCGTCCCGGTCGCGGAGTGTCATGGCGAACCGGTGCCGCAATTCACCCGCGATCGCGGGCGTCGCGTCGGTTGCTTCGAGCCGGTTGGACGACCAGCCGCGATCGAAAGGGTGCAGGCCGGGGATCGTCTCGATCAGCGCATGGCTCTCACCGCCGATGGTGAGGGCGTCCGGCGCCTGCGCCATCGTCTTCAGCAGCAGCGTCGAACCCGAACGCGGCGAGCTGAGGAGGAAGACCGGGCGATCGAAGATGACCGGGGAGGCGCCGTTCAACGCGCGACGGGCCTCTTACCGGCCGCCGGGGACGGCGCGCAGGCCGTTGGCGCCGCGCGCCGCCTGGGCGAGCATCGGCCGGCTGATCATCGCCTGGATCAAGTTGCTGATATGCTCCATCACCGGCATCTGGTTGGGCAGCAGCAACGTGCCGATGCCGGCATGGCCGTTCAGGTCGCGGCCCAGTTCGGCGATCAGGCGCATATAGGCGGGCACGGCGTCCGGCGACGGACCATGCTGCGCCCACAGGCCATGCCAGCCCGCCGCGAGCCGATCGAGTCGCAGCAGCAGGGCCGCCATCGCGGGCGAGGGTTCCGACCGGTCGCGCAGGAAGGCGAGGTGCTGGTACAATTCCCACGGAGACATCACCGGCGGCCCGTATTTCTCCTCGAAGGCCAGCGCGCCGCCGCCGCTGCCGGGCGGGATCAGGCGCGGCTCGGCATCGCGGCGGGTCCGCGCGGCCTGGACCAGATCCCACAGGCCCTCGCCGCCCACCGTGTCCATCACCAGATGGACCCGCATCGCATCACGGCCGTTCCGCACCTTGTGCCGCGCGAAGGTGTCGAAGATCCAGCATTCGCCGGCCGCCATGTGGACGGTCTCGTCGGAACAGGTGAACAGCACGTCGGGCGTCGTCGTGATCGGCACGTGCAGCCGCACATGGGTACGCCAGTAGAAATCGGAATCGACGTGCGGGGGCACGCCGGCATCGGGTGCCAGCCGCATCAGGCGCACACGGCCCCAGACCGCGCCGATCGCCGCCATGACCTCCATGATGTAGGGGCAGGCTTCCAGATATTCGGTCGGCGCCATCGGGTCTCCGCCGATGGCATCGCTCAGCGCACCGCCGGCGGTGGCGAGGCGCACCGCGTCATTGCCCTTGTACCCCTGCGGATGATCGGTCCAGGCATGGGGCGGAAGGGTATCGATCTCGCGCCGCAGCACCTCCGCGTCGAAGCGGATCGGCAGCCTCAGCAGCGGTTCGTTCAGGTACATGCGGACCTCTTGGGGGCGGACCCGGCCTTTACCGCGCGGTCAGGCCGGTGTCACTATTGCCCCCCTCAAGCGACGGCGAGCTTCAGCGCGCCATCGCCCTCGTCGACATTGACCATCGATCCGTCCGGCACCTCGCCCTGCAGGATCATCTCGGCGAGCGGATCCTGCAGGTAACGCTGCACCGCGCGTTTCAGCGGCCGCGCGCCGTAGACCGGATCGTAGCCGACCCGCCCCAGCCATGCCCGCGCCGCGTCCGTGAGGCTCAGCGCGATCTTGCGGTCGCGCAGCAGCTTCTGGATGCGCGCCACCTGGATGTCGACGATCGGCGCCATGTGGCCCGCACCCAGCCGGTGGAAGAGGATGATCTCGTCCAGACGGTTGAGGAATTCCGGCCGGAAGTGCGCGCGCACCACCTCCATCACCTGCGGCTCGGCATCCTTGACCGGCTGATCCTCGCCCAGTGAGGCGAGGAATTGCGATCCGAGGTTCGAGGTCAGGATGATCAGCGTGTTGGTGAAGTCCACCGTGCGGCCCTGCCCGTCGGTCAAGCGCCCGTCGTCCAACACCTGCAACAGGACGTTGAACACGTCCGGGTGCGCCTTCTCCACCTCGTCGAACAGCACGACCTGATAGGGCCTGCGCCGCACCGCCTCGGTGAGCACGCCGCCCTCGTCATAGCCGACATAGCCCGGCGGCGCACCGATCAGCCGGGCGACCGAATGCTTCTCCATGAACTCGCTCATGTCGAGGCGGACCATCGCGCTGTCATCGTCGAACAGGAAGCCGGCGAGCGCGCGGGTCAGTTCGGTCTTGCCGACGCCGGTCGGGCCGAGGAACAGGAAGCTGCCGAGCGGCCGGTTCGGATCCTGCAGACCGGCACGCGCACGGCGGACGGCGCGGCTGACCGCGACCACCGCCTCGGACTGGCCGATGACGCGCCTGCCGATCGTCTCCTCCATCTTGAGGAGCTTCTCGCGCTCGCCCTCCAGCATCCGATCGACCGGGATGCCGGTCCAGCGGCCGACCACGGCGGCGATGTCCTCGGACGTCACCTCCTCGCGCAGCATCGCGCCCTGCGAAGCCTGCTCTGCCTCCGCAAGCTGCTTCTCCAGGCCGGGAATCACCCCGTAGGACAGCTCGCCCGCCTTGCCGAGATCGCCCGAGCGCTGCGCCTGCTCCAGCTGGAGCTTTGCCGCATCGAGCTGTTCCTTGATCTTGGCCTGCCCCGCGATCTTCTCCTTCTCGGCCTGCCAGCGCTGGGTGAGCGCGGCGGATTCCTCCTCCAGCCGGGCTAGATCGTACTCCAATGATCCCAGCCGGTCCGCGCTGGCCTTGTCGGTCTCCTTCTTCAGCGCCTCGCGTTCGATCTTGAGGCGGATGATGCGGCGATCGAGGCTCTCGATCTCCTCGGGCTTGGACTCGACCTCCATGCGCAGGCGCGAGGCGGCCTCGTCCATCAGGTCGATCGCCTTGTCGGGCAGGAAGCGGTCGGTGATGTAGCGGTTGCTGAGCGTCGCCGCCGAGACCAGCGCGCCGTCGGTGATCCGCACGCCGTGGTGCAGCTCGTATTTGTCCTTGAGGCCGCGCAGGATCGAGATCGTGTCCTCGACCGTCGGCTCGCCGACGAACACCGGCTGGAAGCGCCGCTGCAGCGCCGGGTCCTTCTCGACGTACTTGCGATATTCGTCGAGCGTGGTCGCGCCGATGCAGTGCAGCTCGCCGCGCGCCAGAGCGGGCTTGAGCAGGTTGCCGGCGTCCATCGCGCCTTCCGATTTGCCGGCGCCGATCAGCGTGTGCATCTCGTCGATGAAGAGGATGATGTGGCCTTCGGCCTGCTTCACCTCGTCGAGCACGCCCTTCAGCCGCTCCTCGAACTCGCCGCGATACTTCGCGCCCGCGATCAGCGCGCCCATGTCGAGCGCCATCAGCTGGCGGTCACGCAGCGTGTCGGGCACGTCGCCATTGGCGATGCGCAGCGCCATGCCTTCGGCGATGGCGGTCTTGCCGACGCCGGGATCGCCGATCAGCACCGGATTGTTCTTGGTGCGGCGCGCGAGGATCTGGATCGTGCGGCGGATCTCCTCGTCGCGGCCGATCACCGGATCGAGCTTGCCCTCGCGCGCGGCGGCGGTGAGATCGCGCGCGAACTTCTTGAGCGCGTCGTAGCGGTCCTCGGCGGACTGGGTGTCGGCGGTACGGCCGCCCCGCAGTTCGTTGATCGCGGCGTTCAGTGCCTCGGGCTTCACACCGGCATCGGCCAGCGCCTTGCCCGCCGCCGTCGTCGTGGCGAGCGCGCAGGCAAGCAGCATCCGCTCGACGGTGACGTAGGAATCGCCCGCCTTCTTGGCGATCTGCTCGGCATTGTCGAGCAGGCGCACAGTGTCATTGTCGAGCTGCGGCGAGGCCTGCGCGCCGCTGCCCGACACGGCCGGGATCTTTGCCAGCGCCGCATCGGTATCGCGCAGCGCCACCTTGGCCGATCCGCCCGCCCTGGCGATCAGGCCCGAGGCCATGCCCTGCTCATCCTCCAGCAGTGCCTTCAGGATATGTTCCGGCGCGATGCGCTGGTGGTTCATGCGGATCGCGACGGTCTGCGCGGATTGCAGGAAGCCCTTCGCGCGGTCGGTGAATTTTTCGAGGTCCATCGAACTCCCCTGGGAATACAGTCCGCCGCGATATGGTGTGACTTATTTGCCACACAAGAGGGTCACACCCCGGTTTCGATCTTGTCCAGCCGTGCCAGCACGATGTCGATCTTTTCGTGCAGCCGCATGATCTCCAGCTCGGCCCGCAGGTTGACCTCGTAATCGTGGCTGGCCGCCACCCGATCGCGGTCGCCGGCGCGGTTCTGGCTCATCATGATAATCGGCGCCTGGATCGCCGCCAGCGTCGAGAGCATCAGGTTGAGGAAGATATAGGGATAGGGATCGAACGGATGGCCCCAGCGGGTGAGGATGTCCGAATTCAGCAGCATCCAGCCGATCAGGATCGCGGTGAAGCTGCCGATGAAGCCCCACGAGCCGCCGACCGCCGCGACGCGATCCGCCAGCCGATCGCCGAAGCTCGCCTCCGCTTCCTCGATGTCGGCGGCGTCGCGGCTGATCGGCGCGCGTTCCTTGAAGGTTTCGAGGACCTTGCGTTCCTCGGGATCGAGATTGTGCGGATCCTTGCGCAGATAGCGAAGCGCTAGCTCCGGCAGCGTGAGGTGCGGGCGAAGGGCCATGAGCGACTCCTGAAATGATCGGCCCGAGAGGTGCGCCAAATGGCGGCTGGCGCCAAGCGCAGGCCGCATTATGGTTATGTCACGTTTCCTTCCGAGGTTCTGTCCTGATGCGTCTCGCGATTCCCGCGCTTCTCCTCGCTTCCGCCCTCTCGCCGCTGTCGGCCGCGACCCCGCCCGCCAAGCCCGCGCCGCTCTCCGTACTCGCCGATCAGGTGAAGCTGCCCTACGAGCAGTTCACCCTGGCGAACGGCCTGCGCGTGGTGGTGTCGACCGATCGCAAGGCGCCGGTGGTGGGCGTCTCGGTCTGGTATCATGTCGGATCGAAGGACGAGCCGGCGGGTAAGACCGGCTTCGCGCACCTGTTCGAGCATCTGATGTTCAACGGATCGGAGAATGCGCCGGGCGACTTCTTCAAGCCGCTCGAGAGCGTCGGCGCCACCGATTACAACGGTACCACCAGCTTCGATCGCACCAATTATTTCGAGACGGTGCCGACGCAGGCGCTGCCGCTGGCTTTGTTCCTCGAAAGCGATCGCATGGGCCACCTGCTCGGCGCGGTGGGGCAGGAGACGCTCGACCGCCAGCGCGGTGTCGTCCAGAACGAGAAACGGCAGGACGACAACCAACCCTACGGCCTCGTCCAATATGCCGAGCAGCAGACGCTGTTTCCGGAAGGACACCCTTACCACCACACCACGATCGGCTCGATGGCCGATCTCGACAAGGCGAGCCTCGCCGACGTGCGCGAGTGGTTTCGGGGGCATTACGGCCCGAACAACGCCGTTCTGGTGCTGAGCGGCGACATCGACGCCGCCACCGCGAAGCCGCTGGTCAAAAAGTATTTCGGCGACATCGCGCGTGGTCCGCAGCCGGTGCCGACCGCGGCCTCGGTGCCGACGTTGCCGGCACGCAAGGACGAGACGATCCACGATCAGGTCGCGACCACGCGGCTCTATCGCCAGTGGGCGGTGCCGGGGCTGCTCGATGCCGACAGCGTGCCGCTCGACATCGCCGCCTCGGTGCTGGGCGGCCTCGCCAGCTCGCGGCTCGACAATATCCTCGTCCGCAAGGAGCGGCTCGCCGTTTCGGTGAGCGCCAATGTCGAGCCGCTGGAGCGGGTCGGCGAGTTCGAGGTGCAGGTGGACGTGCGCCCCGGCGTCGATCCCAGGCTGGTCGGCCAGCGGCTCGATGCGATCATCGCCGATTTCATCGCCACCGGACCCACCGCAGACGAGATCCAGCGCGCCGTGACGCAGGAGATTGCCGGTCGCATCTTCTCGATGGAAAAGGTCGGTGGCTTCTCGGGCCGCGCGGCGCTGCTGGCGCAGGGCGCGGTCTATGCGAACGACCCTGGCTTCTACGAGAAGCAGCTCAAGGAATATGCCAAAGAGACGCCGGCCAGCGTGCAGGCGGCGATGCAGAAATGGCTGACGCGCCCGGTCTATGCGCTCACCGTCTCGCCCGGCGCGCGCGCGCCCTATGAGGAGGCAAAGGCGGGTCAGGAGGCCGACAAGCCGATCGCGGGCACGAAGGAGGTCGCCGCCAGCGGCGCGGCGCCCGCCACCGGGCCGAAGCGCGAGGCGCCGCCGGTCGGCGACATCTCCGCGCTCACCTATCCGGCGATCACTCGGACGAAGCTCTCCAACGGCGTGACGCTCGTCTATGCGCAGCGGACCGGCCTGCCGCTCACCCGCCTGGCGGTGACGTTCGACGGCGGCTTCTCGGCCGATCCCAAGGATGCGCTCGGCACCGCCACCCTGATGCTGAGCCTGCTCGACGAAGGCACGACGACACGCAGTTCCGCGCAGATCGCGTCCGAGCAGGAGCATCTCGGCTCGCGCATCGCGGCGGGTGGATCGATGGACCGCGCCGAGATCGATCTTGCCGTGCTGACCCCCAATCTCGCGCCGGGCCTGGATCTGCTCGCCGACGTGACGCTCAACCCCACCTTCGCCGATCTGCCGCGCGTGAAGGCCGAGCAGCTGGCCGGCATCCAGTCCGAAATGTCGGATCCCGAGGGGCTGGCGTCGCGCACGTTGCCGGGGCTGATCTACGGGCCGTCCTATCCCTATGGCGTGCCGTCGAGCGGGTCGGGCGATCCGGCCGCCGTCGCGAAGCTCACCAAGGCCGATCTGGTGGCCTTCAAGGACAAGTGGCTGCGCCCGTCCGACACCAGCATCTTCATCGTGTCGGATCAGCCGCTCAGCGCCATCCAGCCGATGCTGGAGAGCCGCTTCGGCGCGTGGAAGGCGACTGGCCCCGCCGGCACGAAGGCGACCGGAGCGACGGTGGCGACGCCGAAGCCGCGCATCGTGCTGCTCGATCGCCCCGGCTCGCCGCAATCGGTGATCCAGGCCGGCGAGGTGCTGGACGCGAAGGGCAGCGACGAACTGCTGCCGCTGGTCGTGGCCAACGATGCGCTGGGGGGCAGCTTCTTGTCGCGGCTCAACATGGACATTCGCGAGACCAAGGCCTGGTCCTACGGCGTGCAGGCGGGGATTTCGCGTTATGCGGGCCGCGTCCCCTATCTGGTCGCGGCGCCGGTGCAGACCGACAAGACCGGCCCGTCGATCCAGGCGATGCTGGGCGACATCAAGGCGTTTCTCACCACCCAGCCGCTCACCGATGCCGAGCGCGAACGGACTGTGGAGCGCTCGATCCGCCAACTGCCGGGCAGCTTCGAGACCGGCAACGAGCTGCTGGACGCGATGCAGCGCAACGATCTGCTCAAGCGGCCGGACGATTACTACACCCACATCGCCGACAAATATCGCGCGCTCACCACGGCCGAACTGAACGCGACGGCGCGGCGCGAGATCGATCCGGCGCGCTTCGTCTGGGTGGTGGTGGGTGATGCCGCGAAGGTGAAACCGCAGCTCGATACGCTCGGGCTTCCGGTGGAGGTGGTCAAGGCGCCCGCCGCGCAGTAATGGTCATTAGATTGACGTAATAGGAAAGGATCGCGTGATGGCAGCAATTGACGGCCAGTGGGACAGCGTGGCGCAGTCGCCGATGGGCGAGCAGAAGTCCGTGCTGACGCTCACCAGCAAGCCCGACGGCAGCTTCGCGGGCACCAACAGCGGCCCGCTCGGCTCGATGGACGTGACCGACGGGCAGGTGACCGGCGACATGGTCACCGCCAAGATGCAGCTGACCGTGCCCTTCCCGATGACGCTGACCATCGAGGGCCGACTGGAAGGCGACACGATCGAGGGCACGATCGACACCGGCGCCTTCGGCAAGTTCCCGATGACCGCGACGCGGAAGGAGTGATTTCATCCTCCCCATCGCAGATGGGGAGGATGCCTAGGAGCGCCGCACCCGCGTGACATGGCCCATCTTGCGGCCGGGGCGCACGCTCTTGCCGTAGAGGTGGAGGTGCGCATCGCGCTCGGCGAGGATGGCGGGCCAGCGCTCGGCCTCCTCGCCGATCAGGTTCTCCATCTCGACGTGCGCGCCGGTCAGCGACGTCGAGCCAAGCGGCAGGCCGCAGATCGCGCGAATGTGATTCTCGAACTGCGAGGTGGTGGCGCCCTCGATCGTCCAGTGGCCGCTATTATGCACGCGCGGCGCCATCTCGTTGAAGATCGGGCCGTTGGCGCCTGCGAACCACTCCACCGCCAGCACGCCGACATAATCGAGCGCGTCGGCGAGCCGCTTCGTCAGCGTCACGGCATCGGCGACCTGCTCCGCCACCTGTCCCTGCGGCGGCACAGTGGACAGCGCGAGAATGCCGTTGCGGTGAACGTTGGTCGGCACGTCCCACGCCACGCTCTCGCCGTTCGACGAGCGGGCGAGCAGTACCGAATATTCCACGTCGAAGCGCACGAAGCCTTCCAGCACTGCCGGCTGACCGCCGATCGTCTCCCACGCCGCCTCGATGTCGTCGGCGGAACGGAGCCGCGCCTGGCCCTTGCCATCATAGCCGAAGCGCCGCGTCTTCAGGATGGCGGGCGTGCCGATCGCCGCCACCGCCTCGCGCAGATCGTCAAGCGTCTCGACCGTCGTCCACGGCGCGGTGGGGATGTCGTGGCGGCCGGCGAACCCCTTTTCCAGCGCGCGGTCCTGCGCGATGCGCAGCGCCTCGACGCTTGGGTGGAAGGGGCGCAGGCCCTCGGTCGCGGCCAGCGCCTCGACCGGCAGATTCTCGAACTCGTAGGTGATGACGTGGCAGGCCTCGGCGAAGCGCCGCAGCGCCGCCTCGTCCTGATAGTCGCCCTGCGTCCATTCCGCGCAGACCTCGGCGGCCGGGCCGCTCGTCTCGGGCGCGAAGATGTGGCTGCGATAGCCAAGCTGCGCCGCCGCGACCGCCAGCATCCGGCCGAGCTGGCCGCCCCCGATGATGCCGATGGTCGATCCGGGCGCGGCGATCATTCCGGCGCTTCGTCCACCGACTGGGTCTGCTTCGCCCGCCAATCGGCGAGCCGCTCCGCCAGCGCATCGTCGTGCGTGGCGAGGATGGCGGCAGCGAGCAGCCCGGCGTTGTTCGCCCCCGCTTTGCCGATCGCCAGCGTACCAACGGGGATGCCGCCCGGCATCTGGACGATCGAGAGCAGCGAATCCATGCCGGAGAGCGCCTTGGACTCCACCGGCACGCCGAGCACCGGCAGCGGCGTCATTGCCGCGCACATGCCCGGAAGATGGGCTGCGCCACCGGCGCCCGCGATCACCACCTTGAGTCCGCGATCCTTCGCGCTCTTCGCATATTCATAGAGCCGCTCGGGCGTGCGATGCGCGGAGACGACCTTCGTCTCGTGCGCGACGCCGAGCGCCGCCAGCGTCTCGGCGGCGTGGCGCATCGTCTCCCAGTCGGAGCGGCTGCCCATGATGATGCCCACAAGGGCTTTGGCGGTCGGCTGGTCGGTCATCGGCCTGCCCGGATCGAGGTTTGAAGGAGCGGGGTGCTTAGCGGCGACCCCGCTCCGTGGCAATCAAATGCCGCGGATTTTCACCGTTCGCTCAGATAATAACGATCGGTGGCCTTGAGCGCATGATCCAGCTCGTAGACGATCGGCTGGCCGGTCGGGATTTCGAGGCTGGCGATGTCCTCGTCCGAGATGCCCGACAGATGCTTCACCAGCGCGCGCAGCGAATTGCCGTGGGCCGAGATCACCACCTGCTTGCCGGCCGTCAGCACCGGCGCGATCCGGCTCTCCCAATAAGGCAGCACGCGCGCGATCGTGTCCTTCAGGCTCTCGGTGCTGGGGATCGGGATGCCGGCGTAGCGGCGATCCTTGGACAGATCGAACTCGCTGCCCGCTTCCAGCACCGGCGGCGGGATGTCGAAGCTGCGGCGCCAGATCTTCACCTGATCGTCGCCATGCTTCGCGGCCGTCTCCGCCTTGTCGAGGCCGGTCAGGCCGCCATAATGGCGCTCATTGAGATGCCAGTCCTTCTCGACCGGCAGCCACAGGCGGCCCATCTCCTCCAGCGCGAGGTTCAGCGTCTTGATCGCGCGGGTCTGCACGCTGGTGAAGCACTGGTCGAAATCGAAGCCCTTCTCGGCGAGCAGACGGCCGGCGGCCTTCGCCTCCTCGATGCCCTTTTCGGTCAGGTTGACGTCCCACCAGCCGGTGAAGCGGTTCTCCAGGTTCCAGGCGGACTGGCCGTGGCGGATCAGGACGAGACGGGGCATTCGGGTCTCCCTCGGGGCGTATCGCGGGATCGCCTAGCGGAGCGGTGCGCGTTCGTCATCCCCTGCCCACGGCGATCACATGCGTCGTCATCGCGAGCCGCGCAGCGGCGTGGCGATCCACATGCGCGGCGCTTGTGGCTCTGGATTGCTTCGCTTCGCTCGCAATGACGACGTGGCGCTTGGGGTTTACAGCATCCCGATCACGTCGTGCAGTGCGGCGAGGCAGGCCTCGCCCAGCTTCTTGCTGCGCTCCGGCGACCAGCCGAACTCGGCGTCAGGCAGGTCATCATTGTCCTTGAACGGCATTTCCAGCGTCATCGCCACGCAGCCGAAGCGCTCGGCGAGTTGGTTGGTGGACATGGAGAGGTTGGCCTTGCCCTTGCCGGCCGTCGCATAGCCCTTGGCCTTCTGGAAATCGGGCGTGCGGGCGACGAGCGCGTCCTGATACGCCTGATAGCCGCTGACCTGGCCGTCCTTCAGCGAAGGGATGCCCTCGAAACCGGCGAGGAAGACATAGGGGATCGCCTCGTCGCCATGCACGTCCATGGCGAAGTCGACGCCCGTCTTGTCCATCGCGTTTCGCACGCACAGCACCTCGGGCGAGCGTTCCGGCGTCGGCTCATGCCATTCGCGATTGAGGTTCACGCCCACGGCATTGGTGCGCAGATGGCCGCGGAAACTGCCGTCCGGGTTCATGTTGGGGACGATGTGGAAGGTCGCTTTCTGGCGCAGCGAGCGGGCGATCGGATCGGCCGGATCGGTGAGGCACTCCAGCGCGCCCTCCATCCACCATTCGGCCATCGATTCGCCGGGATGCTGGCGGGCGTAGAGCCACACCTGCTTGCTGCCCTCGCCGATCGTCAGGCAATCGATCTCGCGCCCGTCGAGCGTCTGGCCGAGCGAGGCGAGCGTCACGCCCGGCTGGCCGCCGATGCGCGCGACGAGGTCGTTGTGCCGCTCCATCGAGTAAGGCGCGAAATAGGCGAACCAGATCGCGTCGCCGCGCGCCTCGTGCGTGAAGCGCAGCGTGCCCTTGTCGTAGCTCGTGTCGGCGACTCGCCGCCACGTAACCCGATCTTCCGACCAGCAGGCGTGATAGCCCGGCCAGCCGTCCGGATAGGCGGACTGACCGGCATTGCCGATCTCGTAGGTCAGCCGTTTTCCGCGCACGCCCAGCGCGCGGAAGTGGAACCATTGGTAGAAGTCCGAATCCTTGTCGCGCGCGATCTCGAGCGTGATGCGATCGTCGAGGATACCGGTCAGGCGGATGTTGCCGCTGTCGAAAGCGGATGAAATGCGGATCGTCATTTCACCGAGATAGTCTTCCCCGACTCTCCCGGAAAGCCCGCGAACATCGCGTGCGCCAGCTTGGCGACGGCGGCCTGCGGCGAGGCGTCCGGCGACTGGCCCTTCGCCTCGGTCATCGCGCGGCCTTCCCAGATGGCGGTGCCGTCGGAGCGTCGCTTGATCTGCACCTGCATCCGCGTGCCGACGATGAAGCGCTCCTGCCGGTTGCCGATCGGAACGGTCGTGCCTACGCCGCCGCCGAAGCCGGTGTGGCGGCCGAAGCTCGCCCCGCCGATCCCGAAGCTGACCGAGGAGCCGCCCGCATTGTAATCGGGCCGCGTGCCGCGATCGACCAGCACGCTGACGGTCAGTTCCGAATCGGCCGGACCCGAAGCGCGGGTGTAGCCGAGCCGGGTCAACTCGCCCGCCACGATGTCGCTATACATGTTGAGCTCGATGCTGTCGGGCGCGACGGGCGAGCCCGGCCCCATCGCCGGCGTCGATTCGATCGAGAAGCTGCCCGGCGCGAGCGGCTGGTCGAGGTGGAAGCGGGTTACCTGCACCGGGTTGGTGGTGGTGCAGCCGGCCAGTGCCAGCGCGCCGCCGAGCGCCGCCATCAGCTTCGACGAGAGGCGGAAGGGGATTCGCGACTGGATCATGGCAAGCCTCTCGAATGGCCGCGCGATCGGAAACGGCGCGGGCTGTGATACTGGAACGTCTCGACGATGCCTTTTGCTTCATTCGCCGCCGCTTTCCAACGGCTGAACGATGGTGCGCGCAAGAGTCTCCCCGCAGACTCCCTTGACTCGTGTGGCGATCCTGCATAGGCGGGCGCCTCGTTTTTCAAGGGCACACGCCCCGAACCGAAAGAAGCAGGGCGTCAGCCATGAAGATCCGTAACTCGCTCAAGTCGCTCAAGGGGCGTCACCGCGACAACCGCGTCATCCGTCGTCGCGGCCGCACCTACGTCATCAACAAGACGAACCGCCGCTTCAAGGCCCGCCAGGGCTGATTCGGGTGGCGACCGCCCCGGTGGTCGCCTCTCCTCGAAGTGTCGTCTTCGATGTCGGCAACGTGCTTGTCGACTGGAATCCGCGCGCCCTGTTCGCGCGGCACGTCACGGACAGCGCACGCCTCGATCGCCTGATGGGCGAGGTGCTGACGCTCGAATGGCACACCCAGCATGATGCCGGACGCGACTTCGCCGATACCTCGGCGGAGCGCATCGCGCTGTATCCGGACGAGGCGGAGAATATCCGCCGATGGGGCGCCCAGTTCGACGCGACGATTGGCGATCTGCTGCCCGGCATGGCCGATCTGGTCGCCGATCTCGATGCGGCAGGCGTGCCGCTCTACGCCATCACCAATTTCAGCCATGAGTTCTGGCCGCCGTTCCGGGCGCGCGAGGCGGCTCTGTTCGATCGCTTCCGTGACATCGTCGTCTCGGGTGAGGTGAAGCTGATCAAGCCCGATCCGGCGATCTATGCGCTGGCGCTGGGGCGCTTCGGCCTCGCGCCGGGCGAGGCGCTGTTCGTCGACGACCGGCAGGACAATGTCGAGGCGGGCGAGCGGGCCGGCTTCGTCGGCCACCGCTTCGCGGATGCCGCCACCCTGCGCGCGGCGCTGGAGGGATTAGGCCTGCTCTGACTGTCCGGTTCCAGACGATTCCGCTGTCCGGATATGGACAGCGATACGGGCCGGTTGATCGCGAAACCCTCGGAAACAGCCGATTCCTGGTCTGGCACGCCCCTGCACAGCATCCGGCATCCCTATCCGGAGCCGTTCGATGCAAGACCCCGCCACCGCCCCCAAGGACAATCTCTTCGGCATCTGCCACGCGATCGGCGAGGATTTCGGTTTCAACCCCTTCTGGCTGCGCGTGGCGCTGGCGATCGGCATCATCGCCCGGCCGGAGGTCGTGCTCGCCGTCTATGCGACGCTGGGTCTCGCCGTGGTGACGAGCCGCCTGCTCACGCGCCGCCCGAAGGCGGCACGACCCACCGCCACGGTGACCGTGCTGGCCGCCCGCGCAGAGCGGGAACCGCTGCGGCAGGCGGCCTGAGGCGTCAGTCCTCGCCGGGCTTGTAGTTGCGCAGTTCGTCGCCGGTCAGGCGGACGACGTGGAGCACGTTGGTCGAACCCGGCGTCCCGAACGGCACGCCCGCCATCAGCACCACCGAATCGCCCGCATTGGCGACGCGCGCGCGCAGCGCCATGCGCTTGGACTTGGCGACCATCTCCTCGAAGCTCGCCACATCGCGCGTGTGGACCGCGTGCGCGCCCCAGAGCAGGCCGATCCTGCGCGCGGTGGCGAGCGTCGGGGTCAGCACGAGCAGCGGCACCGCCGGGCGCTCCCGCGCGATCCGGCGCGCGGTGCCGCCCGACGAGGTGAAGCAGGTGATCGCCGCCGCCGACACGGTGTCGACGATCTCGGCCGCCGCGGCGGACAGCGCGTCCGCCGTCGTGCGATCGGGCAGCGTCTCGGTGAAGTGGATGCGTGCCCGGTAGGCGGCGTCGCCCTCCACGGAGACGGCGATGCGATCCATCATCGACACCGCTTCCTCCGGCCAGTCGCCGGCTGCCGATTCGGCCGACAGCATGATCGCATCGGCACCGTCGTAGATGGCGGTCGCCACGTCGGAGACTTCGGCGCGGGTCGGCGAGGGCGACTTGATCATCGATTCGAGCATCTGCGTCGCCACCACCACCGGGCGGCCGAGCTTGCGCGCGGTCTCGACGATGCGCTTCTGGATCGGCGGCACGCGTTCGGGCGGCAGCTCGACGCCGAGATCGCCGCGCGCCACCATCACGCCGTCCGACAGCTCGATGATCTCGTCCAGCCGGTCGATCGCGGCGGGCTTCTCGATCTTGGAGAGCAGGGCGGCCTTGCCTGCGATCAGGCGGCGCGCCTCGGCCACGTCGTCCGGGCGCTGGACGAAGCTGATCGCGATCCAGTCGACCTGCTGTTCCAGCGCGAAGGCGAGATCCTTGCGGTCCTTCTCGGTCAGCGCGGGCAGCGGCACCACCACGTCGGGCACGTTGACGCCCTTGCGGTCCGAAATCGCGCCACCGACCTCGACCAGCGTCTCGATCAAGTCGTGCGTCGCCGACTGCACGCGCAGCACCAGCTTGCCGTCATCGACCAGCAGGCGGGTGCCCGGCTCCAGCGCCTCGAAGATCTCGCGGTGGGGGAGTGTCACGCGGGTCGCGTCGCCCGGCTCGCCGGTGCGATCGAGGCGGAAGGTGTCGCCCTTCTTCAGCGTGACGATGCCGTCCTTGAAGGTGCCGACGCGCAGCTTCGGCCCCTGCAGGTCGGCCAGGATCGTGGTCGGCCGGTTGAGTTCCTTCTCCAGCGCGCGGATCGCCGCGATCGACTGGGCATGATCGTCATGGCTGCCGTGGCTCATGTTGACGCGGAAGGCGTCGGCGCCCGCCACGAACAATTTGCGGATCATCTCGGGCGAGCGGCTGGCGGGGCCGAGCGTCGCGAGCACGCGAACCTTGCGGCGGCGGGGCGCGAAGGCACTGGTGCTGATCGACATGAAACTCTCCCGATGTGGCGTTCGCCGGTTGCAGGGCCGACGCGCGATGCCCATAGCCCTAGCAGTCTCCATGGCAACCGGAAATGACAGCGCTATGCAACTGGACGACATCGATGACGAAATCGCCGCAAGGGTATTCCGTCGGCTGGTGACGCACCTGCGCCATCGCGACGACGCGCAGAATATCGACCTGATGGGGCTGGCCGGCTTCTGCCGGAACTGCCTGGGAGACTGGACGGCCGAGGCCTCCGGCGGCGCGATCTCGAAGGATCAGGGGCGCGAGGCGGTCTACGGCATGCCCTATTCCGAATGGAAGGCGACGCACCAGACGGCGGCCACGCCCGATCAGCTCGCGCGCATGGAAGAGAGCATGAAGCGGAACCCGGTCTGAAGATCCCGCACCGGCCCGCTTCCAACTTGAGGTGTAGGATTTCGTCCGCTACCTCGCGCGCTTCTTAATCGAATCGGGAGCGGGAACCCCATGAGTGACGGCAACGTCGCGGCCGATCAGCTGCGCCTCTTCATCGAACGCATCGAGCGCCTCGAGGAAGAGAAGAAGGGCATGATGGACGACATCAAGGACGTCTATCTGGAAGCCAAGAGCCAAGGTTACGACCCCAAGACGATGCGGACCATCGTTCGCCTGCGGAAGATGGAGAAGAACGCCCGCGACGAGGCGGACGCGCTGCTCGAGACGTACAAGGCGGCGCTGGGAATCTGAGCTTCCTGCGTCATTGTGAGGAGCGAAGCGACGTGGCTATCCATCGGCGGAGCGCTCGTGGCTCTGGATTGCTTCGCTCCGCTCGCAATGACGAAAGGGTTGCCGGGCTTGATCGCCCTACCCGCCACGGCCTAGAGACGCCGGAACGACAAGCCAGAACATAGGACGATCACGGCGATGGCCGGCCATTCCAAATTCAAGAACATCATGCACCGCAAGGGCGCGCAGGATAAGAAGCGCTCGTCGCTCTTCTCCAAGCTCAGCCGCGAGATCACGGTGGCCGCGAAGATGGGGCTGCCCGATCCGGCGATGAATGCGCGCCTGCGCTCCGCCATCATCGCGGCGCGCGCGCAGTCGATGCCCAACGACAATATCAAGCGCTCGATCGAGAAGGCGTCGGGTAACGACGGCGCGAACTACGAGGAAGTGCGCTACGAGGGCTTCGGCCCGGCGGGTGTGTCGCTGATCATCGAGACGCTGACCGACAACCGCAACCGTACCGCCACCAACGTGCGCACGATCGTCTCCAAGAATGGCGGCAATCTCGGTGCGTCGGGTTCGGTGAGCCACGGCTTCGACCGGCTCGGCCTGATCAACTATCCGGCATCGGCGGGTGACGCGGACAAGGTGTTCGAGGCGGCGCTGGAAGCGGGTGCCGAGGATGTCGCCTCGTCCGAGGACGGCCACGAAATCTGGTGCTCGATCGATTCGCTGCATGAAGTGGCCAAGGCGCTCGAGCCGGTGCTGGGCGAGGCCGAGGGCATCAAGCTCGCCTGGCGCCCGCAGACGCAGGTGGCGGTGACGTCCGAGACCGACGCGGCGCTGCTGATGAAGCTGATCGACACGCTCGACGACGACGACGACGTGCAGACCGTCTGGGGCAATTACGACGTCCCCGACGAGGTGATGGAGAAGCTGGGCTGACGAACGGCCTCGCTCCTCACACTCCGTTCGTCCTGAGCGTAGTCGAAGGACGTGCGGCAGGCGAAGGTGTTTGGGGCACGCACTTCGACTACGCTCAGTGCGAACGGGGGTATTCGTGGCAGGCCTGCTGACATGCTGATCCTCGGCCTCGATCCAGGCCTCGGCACGACCGGCTGGGGCCTGATCCGCGCTGACGGCAACCGCCTCTCCCACGTCGCCAACGGCCAGATCCGCACCGACGCCTCGATGCCGCTGCCGCGCCGGCTGGCGCTGCTCCACGGCGCGATCGTCGAGGTGATCCGCTCGCACCAGCCGCAGGGCGCGGCGGTGGAGGAGGTGCTCGGCAATTCCAACGCGCAGTCGACGCTCAAGCTCGGGCAGGCGCGCGGCATGGCCTTGCTCGCCGCCGCGCAGGCCGAGCTGGTGGTGGGCGAATATCATCCGAGCATCGTCAAGAAGGCGGTAGTCGGCACCGGCGGGGCCGCCAAGGAACAGGTGCAGGCGATGGTCGCCCGGCTGCTGCCCGGCGTGAAGCTGACCGGCGCCGACGCGGCGGACGCGCTGGCGGTGGCGATCACCCACGCCCACCATCTTGCCTCCGCGAAGGCGATGCTGAGGAGGGCGGGATGATGATCGCACGGCTGACCGGCGTGCTGGCCGAGGCGGCGGGCGACCATGCCGTGATCGACGTCAACGGCGTCGGCTATCTCGTCCAGCTATCGGGCAAGACGCTGCAGGCGCTCGGCGGCGTCGGCGCGCAGGTGAAGATCCTCACCGACATGCAGGTGCGCGAGGATGCGATCACGCTGTTCGGCTTCGGATCGGTCGCCGAGCGCGACTGGTTCCGGTTGCTCACGCAGGTTCAGGGCGTCGGCGGCCGCGTCGCGCTGTCGATCCTGACGGTGCTGGCGCCGGATGAACTCAGCCGCGCCGTCGCGTCGGGCGACAAGGCGATGGTGGCCCGTGCGAATGGAGTAGGCCCGAAACTGGCGCTGCGCATCGTCACCGAGCTGAAGGACAAGGCCGGCCCGGCGCTCGGCCCGGTCGGCGGCGCGGCGACGGCGCCCAAGGGCAGCGCCGAGGCGGATGCGCTTTCCGCGCTCGCCAATCTCGGCTTCCGCCCGGCCGAGGCGGCCGCCGCGGTCGGTGCCGCGGCGGAGGAACTCGGTGCGGATGCCACGCTCGATGCGCTGGTCCGCCTCGCGCTGCGCAAGGCGGCGAAGTAGCGCCTTAGCGACGCCAGCCGGGCATGCCCGGCGGCACCGGGCGGACCGACGAGATCTTGTCGTCCATGTTGATCACGCTGGTATCGGGCATGGATCGGTCGACTATCTCGCAGCGGCCGTCGAAATCATCATCCTTGCAGACCTGCCACACGCCGCCCAGCACGCGGATCGACGAGACCTTGTCGTCCATGTCCTTGTGGCTGAGCTTGCGCACCTCGTGATCGGTGAAATAGCTGCGGCCCTGGAAGCCGGGCTTGGTGAACAGCACGATCGCCGGCGGGCGGCCGGGGCCATTGCCGTCCCGGTCGTGGTGCCTGGCCAGTGTCGGCGTGGCGAGCAGCGCCAGTGTCGCGGCCGCGATGATCCGTGTCTTCATGGTCCCCTCCCTGTATCCCGCTGCACATTGCGCCTGCGTTTCGATGCTGGCAAGCGGACGCACGAAGGAGACGGCGATGCGCGCGATCGGTTGGGCGGCGATGGTGATGCTGGCGGGCGCGGCGCCGCTTCGGGCCGAACCGCCGGAGGCGAAGTGCCTCGTCCCCTCGCACGTCTGGGACAAGGCCGAGCCGATCACCGCCGTCCGTGCGGTTTCCGGCGTGCCGGTGGTGCGGCCCGGCGGCCCTGTCATGGTGAAGCTGATCGATGCGGCGAAGGTGCGTTTCGCAGTGCCGCTCGGCAAGCCGGTGGCCGAAGGCGACAAGGGCGGGCTGGTCATCCTCAAGATCAGGGCGGCCGGCACCTATCGCATCGCGCTCCAGCACAAGGCGTGGATCGACGTGATGCGCGACGACAAGGCCGTAGAATCGGTGGCACATGCTCATGGCGCGCCCTGCTCGGGTATCGCGAAGCAGGTCGATTTCACGCTGCCGAGTGGCGTCTACACGCTGCAGCTTTCGGCCGCCGCCGACGACACGATCGGCGTGCAGGTGACCAAGCAGCCCTGAGCCGTCTGGCGCGCGCGAAACGGAACGGCTAGGGAACATCGATGGCCGAACCAGACCGCCTCATCGCCGCCGAGCGCAAGCCCGAGGATCTCGACGCCGCGCTGCGCCCGAAGACGCTCGACGACTTCGTTGGCCAGAAGGCGGCGCGCGAGAATCTCCGCGTGTTCATCGGCGCTGCCAAATCGCGCGGCGAGGCGATGGACCATGTGCTGTTCTTCGGCCCCCCCGGCCTCGGCAAGACGACGCTCGCCCAGATCGTCGCGCGTGAACTGGGCGTGGGTTTCCGCGCCACCTCCGGCCCGGTGATCGCCAAGTCGGGCGATCTCGCGGCGCTGCTCACCAATCTGGAGGAGGGCGACGTCCTCTTCATCGACGAGATCCACCGCCTCGCCCCCGCCGTCGAGGAGGTGCTGTATCCGGCGATGGAGGATCGCGTGCTCGATCTGATGATCGGCGAGGGGCCGTCGGCGCGGTCGGTCAGGATCGAGCTGCCACGCTTCACGCTGGTCGGCGCGACGACGCGGCAGGGGCTGCTGACGACGCCGCTGCGCGATCGCTTCGGCATCCCGATCCGCCTGCAATTCTACACGGTGGACGAGCTGGAGCATGTCGTCTCGCGCGCGGCGCGGTTGATGGCGATGGACCTCGCGGCGGATGGTGCCACCGAGGTCGCGCGCCGATCGCGCGGGACCCCGCGCATCGCCGGTCGCCTGCTGCGCCGGGTGCGGGACTTCGCGCACATGGCGGGCGATCTCACCGTCGACAAGAAGGTCGCCGATGCCGCCCTCACCCGGCTGGAGGTGGATGGCCTCGGCCTCGATGCGATGGACCGGCGCTACCTCCACATGATCGCCGACATCTATCGCGGCGGCCCGGTCGGCGTGGAGACGATCGCCGCCGGTCTCTCCGAGCCGCGCGACACGGTGGAGGAGGTGATCGAGCCCTACCTCATCCAGCTCGGCCTGCTCGCCCGCACGGCGCGCGGGCGGTGCCTGACAGGGCGGGCGTGGACTCACCTCGGCCTGCCGATGCCGGCAGGCGCGCAGGAGGGGCTGTTCGACGGTACTGGAACCTAAACTGCCGTTCGCCCCGAGCGTAGTCGAGGGACGCTGCGCTTGGGGCACGTACCTCGACTACGCTCGGTACGAACGGATTTTACAGGTTCAGGCCGCATTCCGCTTCGCAAAGATCGACGCCAGCGCCACCGCGCCGAGGATGAACCCCGCCGCCAGCGCGACCATCCCGTGCGGCACGTTCTTGAGGAAGATGCGGTCGATCAGGAAGGTGGCGACCAGCAGGTTGCCGCACCCCCACAGCACATTCTCCAGCGCCGGGGATTTGCCGACACCGCGAGGGCGTGCCCAGGGCGTGTAGAAGGCCTCGCCCTGCAGCCCCTTCAGCAGATGCGGCAGCGCGTTGCACAGAAACATGCCGGCGAAGAACAGGCCGAGATAGGCCATCGCACCCTCCTCAATCCTCCAGCGCGAACAGCGCCTCCACCGGCCGGCCTAGCACGCGGGCGAGGCGCAGCGCGAGGATCGTCGAGGGGACGAACACGCCATTCTCCACCGTGTTGATCGTCTTGCGGCTGACGCCCGCGCGATCGGCCAGTTCGGCCTGCGTCCAGCCGAGTTCGGCGCGTGCGTCCTTCAGGCTGTTGGAGAGGCCTTCAGGCATCGCGCATCGCGAGACGCTCCTGCGCCGCGAAGGAGATCAGCGCCGAGGATATGCCAGCCGTCACCACGATCATCGCCACCTCGCGCGCATTCACATCGACGAAACGGACGAGGATCGACATCACCAGCGCCACGCCCATGCCGACGAAGAACCCGATCGACAAGGCCCGTGCCCGGTGCGCGCGCGTGCTCTCGTCCTCGGCCATGGCGCGGGCGATCGGCGGGCATAGCCAGCCGCCGACGCCGGTCAGGTTGAGCAGCAGCAGGGCCGCCCAGGCAACCCATATGATCGTGAAATCGATCGATCCCCGCATCGGGAAATCCGCCCACGAGATGGCGATGAACAGGAAGGCGGACGCGAAGAAGAGATTGGCGCGGCGACGGCTCATCCATTCCGCGCGGGCGACGTCGGACTGCGACATGGCGGTTCCCCTGTAACCTATGGGTTACCTGTAACCTTGAGGTGACACGGGAGTCAAGCGTTGCGCAGGCCGGGCGCTTCGCTCATTTGTCCGGCATGGAAACCACCATCACCGCCGACGAGGAACGCCAGCGCCACGCCGATCTCATCGCCGCCGAGGGCAAGGCACTCGCCCTGCTCGATGCGATCGAGGAACTCGGCCTGATCGCGCCCGGCCGCACCGAGCGCGAGGTGGAGCAGGACATCCTGCGCCTCGCTGCCGATCGTTTCGGGGTGGAGAAGCACTGGCACAAGCGCATCGTCCGCGCGGGGCTGAACACGCTCGCCACCGCAGGCGACAACCCCAAGGGGCGCACGATCGGGGAGGACGACATGGTGTTCCTCGATCTCGGCCCGGTGTTCGAGGCGTGGGAGGCCGATGTCGGGCGCAGCTATGCGGTCGGGCCGGATCCGCTGAAGCACAGGCTGGTCGCGGATCTGCCGATCCAGTTCGAGGGGGTGAAGGCCCATGCTTCGGCGAATCCGGGGATCACCGGTGCCGAGCTCTACGATTTTGCCGTGCGATCGGCGGAGGCGGCGGGCTGGCGCTTCGGTGGCGAGATTGCGGGCCATCTTGTCGGCGAATTTCCCCACGCGCGCTGGCCGGGCGAGAAGAGGCTCGGCCATATCCGCCCCGAAAACCCGACGCCGCTGAACGGGCCGGACGCCTTCGGCCGCCGCCGGCACTGGATTCTGGAGATCCATCTCGTCGCGCCCGATGGCAGCTTCGGCGGCTTCTACGAGCGCCTGCTCGATGGCGCGTGACGTGCGCGGACTTGGCGCATCTGCGACGAACCGTTATTGCCCGCGCTGTCATGGTTAACGACGAAACCGAGGATCGGCCGAGGAGCGGGCGCTTCGTGGGCAGCGAGCACCGCTTCCCGTGCCGTGTCTATTTCGAGGACACCGATCTGTCCGGCGTCGTCTACCACGCCAATTACCTGCGCTTCATGGAGCGCGCCCGGTCCGACATGCTGCGCGCCGCCGGGATCGACCAGCGCGGCGCGTTCGAGAGCGGCGAGGGGGTGTATGCGATCACCAACCTCGCCATTCGCTACCGCGCGCCGGCCAGGCTTGACGACGATCTGCTGATTGTTTCGCGGGTGATGGATACGAAGGCCGTTTCCTGCGTCATTCAGCAACGAGTCATGCGGGGCGGGGTGTTGGTCGCCGAAGCGGATGTCACCGCCGCCTTCCTCTCGCCCGAGGGGAAGCCGAGGCGGCAGCCGCAACCTTGGCTCGAAGCGTTTCGCCGCCTGCAAGGGGAAGAAGAAACCGTATGAATGCACATCTGGCGACCGACGCCGCGACCATGTCGCCGCTCGCCCTCTTCCTCCAGGCCGACATTGTCGTGAAGATCGTGATGGTCGGCCTGCTGGCCGCCTCGGTGTGGACCTGGGCGATCATCATCGGCCACGGCGGCCGACTGAAGAGCATCGCGCGCCGTTCCGCCAAGTTCGAGAAGGATTTCTGGGCGGCCGAGGATATCGACAATTTCTACACGGCGAACCGCAACAGCGATCTGCCGTCGGCCAAGGTGCTGGGCGCGGGCGTCACCGAATGGCGCCGTTCCACCTCGGGCAAGAAGATCGACCGTGAGGGCACGCGCGAGCGCCTGACCACGATGATGGCGGCGACCATCGCGGCCGAGGTCGATCGCCTGTCGGACCGGCTCAACATCCTCGCGACGATCGGTTCGGTCGGGCCGTTCGTCGGCCTGTTCGGCACGGTGTGGGGCATCATGCGCAGCTTCACCTCGATCGCGGCGCAGCAGAACACCTCGCTCGGCGTGGTCGCGCCGGGCATCGCGGAGGCGTTGTTCGCCACCGCGCTGGGCCTGTTCGCGGCCATCCCGGCGGTCATCGCGTACAACCGCCTGAGCCACGGCATCAACACGCTGGAGGCGCGGCTCCACCGCTTCGCGGACGGCTTCCACGCCACCCTCTCGCGCGAGCTGGAGTCCGAATAAGTGGCGATGGGTGTAGGCCCCCGGCGCGGCCATGGCGGCCGGCGCACGCCGATGGCGGAGATCAACGTTACGCCGCTGGTCGACGTGATGCTGGTGCTGCTGATCATCTTCATGATCACCGCGCCGCTCCTCATGACCGGCGTGCCGATCAATCTGCCGGACAGCCGGGCCAAGGCGCTGGAGCAGCCCAAGAAGCCGACCCAGATCAGCATCGATCCGGCGGGCCAGGTCTATGTCGACGACGATCTCGTCTCCGACGCCGAGCTGCCCCAGCGGCTGCAGACCATCGCCGAACAGTCGGCGGGCGCGCCCGAGCCGCAGCAGGTGTTCCTGCGCGCCGATCGCACGCTGCAGTTCGAGAAGGTGATGCAGGTGATGGGCGAGCTGAACCGCGCCGGCCTCAACAAGATCTCGATCGTCTCCACCGCGCAGGGGGAGCGCGAGTAAGCGATGGAACGCGCCGAACGGATTGGTCTCGGCGTCGCGCTGGCGGGGCATGTCGCCCTGCTGGTGCTGCTGTCGCTCAGCCTGTCGCTGGCGAAGATCCCCAAGTCGCAGCTGTCCGATCCGATGGATGTGCAGTTCGTCGACAAGGTGGGCCTGACGTCCGCCGCGCCCAAGGTCAGCCAGGAGGCGCCGGCCCCGTCGGTTGCGCCGGAGAAGGGCGCGCCGGAGGACAGCAACCCGCCGCCGCCCAAGGCCGAGCCGGTGCCCGAGCCGAAGCCGCAGCCCAAGCCGGTGCCGCCCAGGCCGACGCCCGCTCCGCCGAAGCCTCAGCCCAAGCCGGAACCCAAACCCGAACCGAAGCCGGTGCCCAAGCCGACGCCGGCCAAGCCGGACAAGGCCAAGCCGGAGAAGCAGCAGGCGAAGCCCGCGCCCGCAAAGGCCAAGCCCGCACCCGCCAAGCCGGAGAAGAAATCCGGCCTGTCGTCGGACTTCCTGAAGGATCTGCCGCAGGACAAGCCGGGCAACGCCAAGCCCAAGGGATCCCGGCTCGGCGCCGATTTCCTGAAGGGCCTGTCGCCCAGCAAGGCGCCCGGCAAGGCCAGCGCGCCGCGCGCCGCGGCGATCTCGGCCCAGTCGATGAGCGGGCTGATCGCGCTGATCGCCGCCAAGGTGAAGCCCTGCTACAATCCGCCCGCCGGCGGCGCGGACAGCGGGCAGATCGTGACTCTGCTTTCAATCCGCATGAACAAGGACGGCTCGGTCGCGAGCGTCACGCCGGGCGCGCAGAGCGGGGTTAACGGGTCTAATTCCGCTTATGCGCGCCAGATGGCGGACGCGGCGGTGCGCGCCGTGCGCCGATGCTCGCCGATCACCGGCTTGCCGCCCGAACTTTACGACGGCGGCTGGAGCGATTTCGATTTCCGGTTCCGCCCGGACCAGATGCAGTGAGGAGGGAGTGTTGATGAAAGCCCGGCTGATGATGGGCGCAGTCGCCCTGTTGGCATCTACCGCCGTTTCGGCGCAGGTGCCCGCGACGCAGGCTGCCCCCGGTGCTGGCCCGCAGCCCGGCCAGCGTCTCGTCGTCGACATCAACGGCGGCCTGTCGCAGCCGATGCCGATCGCGATTCCCGCGATGCCGACGCCGGCGGCCGTCCACACCGCTGCGGGCGATACCGCGGCACTCGGCCAGCAGGTCGCGCAGATCGTCACCAACGATCTGCAGGGTTCGGGCCTGTTCAAGCCGGTCTCGGCCTCCCATCCGGTGAGCTACCCGCAGGTGACCGCACCCGAATATGATTACTGGACGACGACCGGCGCCTCGGCGCTGGTGCAGGGCTTCGTGCAGGCGAACGGCGACGGCACCGTCACCGTCGGCTGCTACCTCTACGACGTCTACCAGAAGCAGGAGCTGACCCGGCAGGGCTTCGTGCTGAAGCCCGCCGACTGGCGGCGCGGCGCGCACAAATGCGCCGATACCGTCTACACGCGCCTGACCGGTGAAGGCCCCTATTTCGACAGCCGCGTGGTCTATGTGTCGGAAAGCGGCCCGAAGAACCGCCGTATCAAGCGCCTCGCCATCATGGATCAGGACGGTGCCAACCATCATTTCCTGACCAACGGCCAGACGATCGTGCTGACCCCGCGTTACTCGCCGAACCAGCAGGAAATCGTCTACATGAGCTACACGGGCAACCGCCCGCGCATCTACACCTACAATATCGGTTCCGGTTCGCAGAAGCTGGTGGTCGATGCTCCGAACATGACGCTCTCGCCGCGTTTCTCGCCGGACGGGCGTTCGATCGTCTATTCGATGTCGGTCGGCGGCAACACGCAGATCTATCGCGTGTCGGCGAACGGCGGGTCTCCGACGCGACTCACCAACGCGCCCGGCATCAACACCGCACCCTGCTATTCGCCCGACGGCAGCAAGATCGTGTTCGAGAGCGATCGCTCGGGCGGGCAGCAGATTTACGTGATGAATGCGGACGGATCCAACCAGCACCGCATCAGCTTCGGCGCCGGCCGCCACGCCACCCCGGTGTGGAGCCCGCGCGGCGATCTGATCGCCTTCACCAAGATCGGCGGCGGCTTCGACGTCGGCGTGATGGCGCCCGACGGCAGCGGCGAGAAGATCCTGACCCATGGTTGGCAGGACGAGGGGCCAAGCTGGTCCCCCAACGGCCGCGTGATCATGTTCTTCCGTACCGGCCAGGGATCCGGCAAGGCGGATCTGTGGTCTGTGGACCTGACCGGCACCAACGAGAGGCGGATTCCGACGCCGCTCGACGGATCCGATCCGGCATGGTCGCCGTTGCTGCCGTAACGAATTTTGCGCTCGGGGGTTGACTCGGACTGGTTAACATTACCAGCCTGTAATGAAGGACGACGGGGGCAGCCGTTGAGGAAAAGAGGAGACGACATGATCAAGACCAGAACTGCCGCCCGGACGGCAACCATAGTGACCGTCGCCGCGATGATCGCGCTGGCCGGTTGCGCCAAGAAGAAGCCGGCCGAGCTGCCGCCGCCTCCGGGCCCCGCCGGCCCCGCCGGTGACAATGGCGCGTCGACCGGCCCGGTCGGCACCGGCATCGTGCCCGGCTCGCGTGCGGACTTCCTCCAGCAGGTCGGCACCGACACCGTCCACTTCGACACCGATCATTCGGACGTCGATTCCGAGGCGCAGGGCATCCTCACCGCGCAGGCCAAGTGGCTGGTCGCGCACCCGAACGTGCGCGTCACGATCGAGGGCCATTGCGATGAGCGCGGCACCCGCGAATACAATCTCGCGCTCGGTGATCGCCGTGCGACGGCGGCCAAGAACTTCCTCGCCAGCGCGGGCGTGTCGCCCGATCGCATGAGCACGATCAGCTACGGCAAGGAGCGTCCGGTCGCGATGGGTTCGGACGAGAGCGCCTGGGCGCAGAACCGCCGCGCCGTGACGGTGGTGCCGCAGTAACACTCAATACCTCCCCGAGACGGGGAGGGGGACCCGCCGTAGGCTGGTGGAGGGGCCGCCGTCGCGAGACGGCGGTCTTTTCTTTTCGTGCGCTGCGCCTACCCCTCCACCACCCTGCGGGTGGTCCCCCTCCCCATCTAGTGATGGGGAGGACTTTCTATTTGTACCTTGGCTTCAGGTTCACGCGCCCGGCGAAGGCGTCGTCGAGCATCTTCGCCAGCCTGACCCCGCCCTTCAGCACCTGCTCGCGCAACACCGGCACCAGCTTCTGGATGTCCGCCTCGTCCAGCCCCGCATCGGCGGGCGACGTCGCCGGGCAGGCCGGGGCGTGAGTCGCGGTCGGGTAGACGACGTCGTGCGCGACGGTCCAACTTTCCTTCGCCCAATCCGTCACGCTGCCCTGCGCCATCAGCGCGCGGCTCTCGCGCGTCGTGCCGGAGAGCAGCCCCTTCGCACCACCCGGCGGCGTCGAGATCGCGCGATCGGCGAGCAGCCCGTCCCACACCGAATGCAGATTGGTATGCGGCATCGCGCCGTAATGGACCTTGAGCCGGTTGCCGCCCTGATCGCCGTCGCGTTCCGAGGCGTGGAGCGGTTGGTGCAGATCGCCGACGAAATGGACGAGGAAGATCAGCGCCATCAGCCGCTCGCGCGGGTTGAGCTTGGGGTTGGCGAGCAGCCGCTGGTTGCGCTCGATCTGGCTGATCACGCAATTGCCGCCCGCGCACGGCCCCTTCGGATCAAACGGCTTGCACACGTCGATATCGACGAAATGCCAGTTGTAGGCATAGCTGAACCGGTCGCCGAGCGTCTTCACGCAATCGGGCCACACCGACGCGTCCTCGATGGTGCGGGCGGGGCAGGTCGGCGTGTCGAGCAGCTTCGACTGGCGCAGCAGCCGGTCGATCCCCGCACGGGTCTGCGGCGTCACCTCCAGCCAGGCGATCGCGGCGACCGTCTGGTGGCCATATTCCCACCAGGCGGCGGCGGGTGAGGCGGAGAGGAACAGCGCGGCAAGCGCGGCGAGCAACAGGCGGATGCGAATCATGCGCGCGCCCTAGCGCGAAGGCGCGTCAGAAGCATTGCCGAACCGACATATCAGCCCTCGTCTCCGAAGATCGCCACCTGCGCGGCTCGGTCGTGGCCGATCCGGCCGCGATACATGCCCGGCGTGTTGAACGCCCAGCGCGCCTCACCCTGCGGGGTGACGGCGATGAAGCCGCCCTTGCCGCCGATCCGGCCCAGCTCGGCGATCAGGTCCTGCTCGACGATCGACAGCTCGTCGCCGCACAGCCGCAGTCGTGCGCACAGTTCGTGAGCGAGGCCGAGACGAATGAAATGCTCGCCCGATCCGGTGCAGCTGATCGCGGCGGCGCGATCGTCGGCATAGGTGCCGGCGCCGATCAGCGGCGAATCGCCGATCCGGCCCCAGCGCTTGGCGGTGAGCCCGCCGGTCGAGGTGGCGGCGGCGACATGGCCGGCCTCGTCCACCGCCACCGCGCCGACCGTGCCATATTTCATCCCCGAATCGAACGCGCCTTCGGGCCGCGCCTTCATCTCGTCGAGCTGGCGGCGACGTTCGGGGATGGCGAACCAGTCCTGCGCCGCCTGCTCCAGCCCGTGCTCCTTCGAGAAGGCGTCGGCCCCCGCGGCGGAGAGCAGCACGTGCGCGCTGTTCGCCATCACCTCGCGGGCGAGGCTGACCGGGTGGCGGGTCGCGGTGACGCCCGCCACCGCGCCGGCATTGCGGTCGCTGCCGTCCATGATCGCAGCGTCGCACTCGATCCGGCCGTCCCAGGTGAAGACCGATCCGCGCCCCGCGTTGAAGGCGGGATCATCCTCCAGCACCTTCACCGCCGCTTCCACCGCATCGAGGGCGGAGCCGCCATCGCGCAGCACCGCGCCGCCCGCCTCCAGTGCCGCCGACAGCCCCGCGCGGCCCGCTTGCTCGTCCGCCTCGCTCAACTGGCCGCGTTGCATCGAGCCCGCGCCGCCATGGATCATCAGGGTCCAGCCCACTCGCACTCTCCCATTCGCAATCCCGCCGTCATTGCGAGGAGCGCAGCGACGAAGCAATCCATCGACGCCGCGCTGGTGGCCGTGGATTGCCTCGCTTCGCTCGCAATGACGGCGGGATGGATCGTCCCATGAGCAAAAGGTAAGCCTCCGGAGCGCTTACTTTTGCCACATCGAGCGCCTATAGAGGCAGGCGAAGCAACCGCGAAGGCTTGAGTATGTCCGTTCGTCCGTGGCGCGATATCCATCGGCGCCAGAGCCGCCAGATCATGGTCGGCAACGTTCCCGTCGGCGGGGACGCCCCCGTCACCGTCCAGACCATGACCAACACGCTGACCACCGACGTGAAGGCGACGATCGACCAGATCCGCCGCTGCGAGGAGGCCGGCGCCGACATCATCCGCGTGTCCTGCCCCGACGAGGAATCGACGGCGGCGCTCAAGCAGATCGTCCGCGCCGCGCGCGTGCCGATCGTCGCGGATATCCATTTCCACTACAAGCGTGCGCTCGAAGCCGCCGATGCCGGCGCCGCCTGCCTGCGCATCAACCCCGGCAACATCGGCTCCGCCGCCCGCGTGCAGGAGGTGGTGAACGCCGCCAAGGCCAACAATTGCGCGATCCGCATCGGCGTCAACGCCGGGTCGCTCGAGAAGGATCTCCTCGAAAAGTACGGCGAGCCGTGCCCGGAGGCGCTGGTCGAATCCGCGCTCGATCACATCAAGCTGCTGCAGGACGCCGATTTCCACGAATATAAGGTCGCGGTGAAGGCGTCCGACGTGTTCCTCGCCGTCGCCGCCTACCAGCAGCTTTCCGAAGCGGTCGATTGCCCGCTGCACCTCGGCATCACCGAGGCCGGCGGCCTGATCGGCGGCACGGTGAAGTCGGCGATCGGCATGGGCTCGCTGCTCTGGTACGGGATCGGCGACACGATCCGCGTCTCGCTCTCGGCCGAGCCGGAGGAAGAGGTGCGCGTCGGCTACGAGATCCTGAAGTCGCTCGGCATCCGCACGCGGGGCGTGCGCGTCGTCTCCTGCCCGTCCTGCGCGCGGCAGGGCTTCGACGTGATCCGCACCGTCGAGAAGCTGGAGGAGCGGCTGAAGCACATCTCGACCCCGCTCTCGCTTTCGGTGCTGGGCTGCGTCGTCAATGGCCCCGGCGAGGCGCGCGAGACCGACATCGGCGTCACCGGCGGCGGTAACGGCAAGCACATGATCTATCTCTCCGGCGTCACCGATCACACGATCGCCGACGAGGATATGGTCGATCACGTCGTCAAGCTGGTCGAGGCCAAGGCGGCCGAGTTGGAAGCGCACAAGGCGGCAGCGGAACAGGCGGTCGCGGCGGAGTGATCGCCGGCCTGTTGCTGGGGCTGGTGGCGGTCGGACCGGAGGCGCCCGAGGTGCGTCGCCACCAGACGATCTTCGTCGGCCACGACGCGACCCACAAGGGCTGCGTGCCGCAGGTCAACGGTGTCGACACCGGCGACATCGCGACAGAGGCCGGGCAGGACGCGCTGGTCGCGGCCCTGCCCGACAAGGGGATCGCGCTGCACCTCATCGGCAAGGCGGGCGGCGAGATCTCCTACGACTGCATGGCGGATATCGTGAAGACGCTCCGCCATGCCGGTTTCTACGGGACGATCGGCGCGATTTCGCAGGTGCCTTAGGCCACCGTCTTCGCGCCGATACCGTCCAGCTCCGCCAGCGCGTCGACCGGAAGCTCCAGCCCGCCCGCCGCGATATTCTCGCGCAAATGGCCGACCGACGAGGTGCCGGGGATCAGCAGGATGTTGGGCGCGCGGTGGAGCAGCCAGGCGAGTGCCACCTGCATCGGCTTCGCCCCCAGCCGCTCCGCCACCGCGGACAGCGCATCGGACTGGAGTGGGCTGAACCCGCCGAGCGGGAAATAGGGCACGTAGGCGATGCCGTCCTTCGCCAGATCGTCGATCATCGCCTCATCCTCGCGGTGGGCGAGGTTGTAGAGGTTCTGCACGCACACCACCGGCGCGATGCCGCGCGCCTCGGCAAGCTGGGTCGGGGTGATCGTGCTGACGCCGAGGTGGCGGATCAGCCCCTGCTCGCGCAGCTTCGCCAGAGCCTCGAACTGCGGGGCGATCGTTCCTTCCGCCGGGCCATGGCCCTCGGGATCGCCCATGGCGCGGAAGTTGACCACGTCGAGCACGTCGAGGCCGAGATTGCGCAGGTTATCGTGCACCGCGCTTTCCAGCTCGGCGGGCGACTGGGCCGGGTTCCACGACGCATCCTCTCCGCGCTTGGCGCCGACCTTGGTGACGATCGTCAGGCCGTCGCGGTAGGGATGCAGCGCTTCCCTGATCAGCCTGTTGGTGACGTGCGGGCCGTAGAAATCGCTGGTGTCGATATGGTCGATGCCGCTCTCCACCGCCGCGCGCAGCACGGCGATCGCCGCGTCATGATCCCTGGGCGGGCCGAACACGCCGGGGCCGGCAAGCTGCATCGCGCCGTAGCCGAGGCGGTTCACAGTGCGATCACCGAGCCGGAAGGTGCCGGCGCGCGTCACGTCGGGATGGGACATGAGAGGTCTCCTTGATGGGGTGGCGCCAAGATAGTGGCGGTTCTGGCGCGCGATAATCCGATCAAATTCGCACGGGCTGTACGGTTGAGCGGACAGTGATGCGGGGCCTTCCCTTGTAGGATTGCGCCTGTCAGGGTCTCGTCTGATCGATCGGGTGGCGATCGAACGGCACTCAGGAGTTCGTTTTTTGCTCTCACAGCTGTCAATGTTGTCAATTTCACCGGCGGCCGCCCGATGAGCCTCGCCATCCGTGCCGCCGCGCCCGGCGACGAGGCCGATATCCTGCGCATGGTGCGCGCGCTCGCCGATTTCGAGCGGGAGCCGGACGCCGTGATCGCCACCGAGGCGATGCTCACCGAGAACCTGTTCGGGGGAGGCGCGCAGGTCCATGCCCATATCGCCGAGCGCGACGGACGAGCGGTGGGTCTGGCGCTCTGGTTCCTCAATTACTCGACCTGGACGGGGCGACCGGGTCTCTATCTGGAAGATCTGTTCGTCGATCCGAGCGAGCGCAAATCGGGCGTGGCACGCGCGCTGATGGTCGCGCTCGCCGAGGAGGCGCTGGCGCGAGGCTGCGCGAGGATGGACTGGGCGGTGCTCGACTGGAACACCGAAGCGATGAAATTCTACGAGCGGATCGGCGCGAAACGCAACGAGGGCTGGCAGCCGTGGCGGATCGAAGGCGAGGGGATCGAGCGGCTCGCGTTAACGGGGAAGTGACCGCCGCCGGTTAAGTTCTCTCCCGTTCGTCCCGAGCGTGGTCGAGGGACGCGGGCGCAACGTGTCTCGACTTCGCTCGACACGAACGGATTGGGACGCAAGGGGTGATGATCGACCGCATCTTCCGCAAGGGCCGCGAAACGCTGCACCTGCGCGCCGCACGCGCGGTGCTGGCGACGCCGCCGATCGTGCCGACGGCCGACCGGGTGGTGATCTTCTCGATGATCGGCACGCGGGTGCTGCTGCCCTATCTGGTCGCGGTGAAGTCGCTGCACGCGCGGCTCAGGATCGGCCGGATCGCGATCCTTGACGACGGATCGCTCACGCAGGCCGACAAGGCGGTGTTGGCGCATCACCTGGGCGATCCCGAGATCCGCTCGATCCGCGATGTCGATACCGGCCGCTGCCCGCAGGGCGGCACCTGGGAGCGGCTGCTGACGTTGCTTGATCTGCGCGCCGACGATTTCGTGATCCAGCTCGATTCGGACACGGTGACGGTGGGCGACGTGCCCGAGGTGCTGGCGGCGATCGAAGGCAATCACAGCTTCACCCTGCTCGGCGATCCCGAGACGGACGGTGTCGGCGCGCTGCCGCTGCCGGAGTTCGTGGCGCATCGCTATCCGCAAGGCGCGCCGGCGGGGCGCCTCCATATCCAGACCGCGATCGAGACCAGCTTTGCCGCCTATCCCGACGCCGCCGCTTATCGCTACGTACGCGGCTGCTCGGGCTTCACCGGCTTCGCGCGGGGCGGGCCTTCGGGGCGCCCGGAGGCGGAGGCCTTCTCGCTGGCCGGCGAGGACCTGGTCGGCAAGCAGCGCTGGACCGAGTGGGGCACCGAGCAGGTCGCCTCCAGCTTCCTGCTCGCCAACGAGCCGGGGATGCGGCCGCTGCCCTATCGCCGCTACCTCAATTACTGGAACGAGGCGCCGAATCCGGACGCCCGCTTCCTCCATTTCGTCGGCACGCATCGTTATTCGACCGACGAATATCGCCGCCGTTCGACCGAGCAGGTCCGTTTGCTGAGGGCCTAGCCGCCGCCCAGCGTGTTGATCGTGAAGGCCAGCACGCCGAGGTTGAAGATGAAGGCGGCGAAGCAGTGGAAGGTGGCGACGATGCGCACCGGCGTCGTCGTCATCTCGACGTCGGATGTCTGGAAGGTCATGCCGAGCGTCAGGCTGAAATAGACGAAGTCCCAGTAATTGGGCTCCTTCGTACTCGGAAAATCGAGCCCGCCGGTATCCTCGCAGCCTTCGTCGCCGGCCTCCTGGCTGTAGAACATGTGGGCGTAGTGCAGCGCATAGACGATGTTCGAGAACAGCCAGCTCAGCACCAGAGTGACGATGATCAGCGCGATCGCCAGCGGCTTGGGCGCGTCCTTCTCGATCAGTTCCGATCCGACCGCGACCAGCACCACCAGCATGACCGCGCCGGTGATCGCCAGCAGCACCGCGCGATTGGCGTCGTTGCGCTCGGCATGGATGCGCATTTCCTTAGCGTGCGGCGTGGTGAGCAGCGGCCAGAGCGAGACGAGGAAGATCATCGCCGCGACGTCGAACGCTGCCATCGCGCCCTGTCGCCAGCCCAGCAGCGGCTGGAGGATCGGCAGCCCCGCGACCAGGATGAGCACGAAGGCGATGAAGCGCGGTGGCGCGATGCGCCGGCCGAGATGGAGCGAGAGAGCCATGTCGGCGAGCATAGCGCCGGCCGCCCCGCCGTCTCGTGAATTCTTCGTCAGCCCTTCCCGCGCGAACGGGAAGGGCTGACGGGTATCGTCACTTCGGCGCGAGCAGCTTGTCCAGTCCGGTCTCGCCCTTGCCGACCTTCTCCAGCGTCGGATAGCGCAGGCCGCCGCGCCAGGTGATCGCGACGTCGCGATACTGGTCGGCCTGCTTGATCAGAAGGTGGATCGGCTTGCCATCGGCCTTGGCGGCGGTGATCGCGCTGGTGAGCAGATCCTTGTCATAGTCGCGGCCGTTGACCGCGAGCAGCTTGGAGCCGACCGTCACGCCCGCGTCGAAAGCGGGACTGCCCCAGAATACGCCGCTGATCGCGCCCTTGCTGTCGCCGCTGCTGATCGTGAGGCCGATCGAGTAGCTCAGATCGACGATCTTGCGACCTTTCTCGCGCTGCTTCCACCAGCTCGTCGGTGTGTCCTGATACACCAGCTTGTACCCGCCGCGCGTGATCCAATCGAGCGGGAACTTGGCGCCCGGCTGGTTGATCCGCTCGTTGAGGAAGGTGGCCCAGTCATAGGGCATCACCTTGTTGAGCGTATCGACCACGTCCTGGAACCTGTAGGTCAGCACGCCCCAGTCGCGATCACGCACGCCGAAGAAGGCGCGGGCGAAATCGTCGAGCGACTTCTTGCCGCCGGTCTTCTCGCGGATCAGCTGATCCGCATCGAGCCACACCAGCTTGCCGGCCTCGTAATAATCCTCCGACCACTGGAAGCTCGTCCAGCCCTTCGGCCGGCGCTGCGCGATGATCGGATCGTTGGTGGTGTCCTCGACCGAGCGCCAGTCCTTGGCCGGGCTGTTCTGGTAGTAGGCCGCGGTCGCCGCCAGCGAATCGAGGATTTCCTGCTTGGTGCCGAGGCCCGATCGCGCCTGGAGCACGTAGCCCCAGAACTGCGTCTGTCCCTCATAGACCCAGAGCAGCGTGTCCTGCATCGGAGTGCGGTAATCCGGCGTCCAGAGGTCCGCCGGGCGGCGGAACTTGCCGTCCCAGCTGTGGGTGAACTCGTGCGCCAGCAGATTGCGATCAGGCGCCTGGTTGGCCCAGTCGGTGAAATAATCGGCGCCGGTGCCGTCTTCCGACGAGCGATGATGCTCCAGCCCCTCGCCGCCGAGATTGTCGGAGAGGGTGAAGAGGAAATCGTAATGGTCGTAATGCTGCGCGCCGAACAGCTTGATCGCCTGTTCGACCAGCTTCCTGTGCGGGGCGAGCTGCTCGGGCGTGGCGACCAGCTGGTCGGGCCGGTCGGCCGCGATGTCGAGCTTCACGCCGGGGGCGAGATCGTGGCTCACCATGTTGCGGCCGGCGATGGTCGGTGAATCGACCAGCGTCTCGAAATCGACCGTCGGATAGGTGACGGTGTCGCCGGACAGGCCCGGCGCCAGCGCCGTCGCCGACTTCCAGCCCTTGGGATATTGCACGCTCGCGGAGAATGGGATCTGGCGAACGAAATAGCCGGCCGGGTAAAAGGCCACGCAATCCCATTGCAGGCTCAGCATGTCGGGCGTGGCGACGACGCGGCCCTGATCGGACTTGGTCGGCGACAGATACTGGAAGGTGGCGGTCACCGCCTTCGCATCGGCCGGCAGATCGAGATGGAAGGCGTAGACGTCCACCGTGTCGCGCACCCAGGGGATGGTCTTGCCGTCGACGCTGAAGGCGATCCCGGCGATCTTGCTGATCTGGCCGGTCGCGCTGTGGTTGCCGGGCAGCCATTTCGGGAAGAGCAGGGTGAGCTTGCCGCCCTGCGCGACCGGGATCACTTCCTTCACCGAGAAGATGCCGCGCGTCACGTCGGTCGCATCGACCGCGAGCTGGATCGTGCCGCCCGGATAGGGCGTGTCCTGCGGCGCCGGGATCGTGTCGGTGATGGTGACCGGTTGGGGCAGGCTGTTGCCGGCGGGCTGCGGGCCGGCGTGCGCGGCACCGGCGATCAGCGCCAGGGGCGCCACGCCCAGCGCGAGGCGGGACAGGGAAAACATGAAAGCGACGACTCCGCTACAGAACGAAGTCAGCCTTTTTGCGCGCTCCGATACGATCGTCCAGAGCGCGCAATTTTATTTCAAATATTTCAGAGCGCCTTCGCGCCGGCGTCGGTGCCGGTCTCGGCCTTCTTCCTCTTGGCGAGTTCGATAGCCTCGACGATCACCTGGCGCGCTTCCTCGGCGTCGCCCCAGGTGCCGATGCGCACCCACTTCTTGGCTTCCAGATCCTTGTAGTGGGTGAAGAAATGCTCGATCTGCTGCATGATGATCTCAGGCAGATCGCCCTTCTCGCCGACGTCGTTATAGTAAGGGAAGGTCTTCTCGTCGGGCACGGTGATCAGCTTCTCGTCGCCGCCGGCCTCATCCTCCAGCCGCAGCACCGCGATCGGGCGGACGCGCACCACCGAGCCGGGTACGAAGGGCGAGCGCGCGATCACCAGCGCGTCGAGCGGATCGCCGTCCGGCGAGAGGGTGTGCGGCACGAAGCCGTAGTTCGCCGGGTAGCGCATCGGCGTGTGCAGGATGCGATCGACGAAGAGCGCGCCCGACTTCTTGTCGAACTCGTACTTCACCGGCTCGCCGCCCACCGGCACCTCGATGATGACGTTGAGCTCGTGCGGCGGATTGGCCCCGACGGGGATGAGATCGATGTTCATAGCGTGGCCGCGAATAGCGGTTCGGATATGTCATCCACAAGCGTCTTATTGTGCAATTGCGAATGATATTTTCCGTTTGAAGGAATTAGGTTAGGAGGCCGCCCCCATGGCACGCCCTGAAACCCCCAAGCCCATCCGAGGAACGCAGGATCTTTTCGGGGAGTCCGCGCGGCGACATCATGCGGTCGTCGAAGCGTTCGAGCGGGTGCGCCGTCTTTACGGCTTCCAGCAGGTCCAGATCCCGATCTTCGAGGCGACTGCCGTCTTCGCCCGCTCGATCGGCGAGACCACCGACGTCGTCTCCAAGGAGATGTATACGTTCGAGGATCGCGGCGGGGATTCGCTGACGCTGCGCCCGGAATTCACCGCCGGCCTGTGCCGCGCCTATCTGACCGAGGGCTGGCAGCAGTTCGCGCCGCTCAAGCTCGCGACGCACGGCCCGGTGTTCCGCTACGAGCGGCCGCAGAAGGGGCGCTACCGCCAGTTCCACCAGATCGACGCCGAGGTGATCGGCGCGGCGGAGCCGGCGGCGGACGTCGAGCTGCTGGTGCTCGCCGACCAGCTTCTGAAGGAACTGGGCATCGCGGACGGCGTGACGCTCCAGCTCAACACGCTGGGCGATTCCGAAACGCGCGATGCGTGGCGGCAGGCGCTGGTGGCCCATTTCGAGGGGCATCGCGGCGATCTTTCCGAGGATAGCCAGACGCGCCTCGACAAGAACCCGCTGCGCATCCTCGATTCGAAGGACCCGAGGGACCGCCCGATCGCGGACGCCGCGCCGGGGATCGACGATCATATGTCTTCCGAGGCGGGCGCCTTCTTCGAGGCGGTGACCAAGGGGCTGGACGCGGCGGGCGTGGCGTGGACGCGCAACGCGCGGCTGGTGCGCGGCCTCGATTATTACCGCCACACCGCCTTCGAGTTCGTGACCGACCGGCTCGGCGCGCAGGGCACGGTGCTGGGCGGCGGCCGCTATGACGGGCTGATCGAGACGCTCGGTGGCCCGCATACGCCGGCGGTCGGCTGGGCGGCCGGCATCGAGCGGCTGGGGATGCTGCTGGAAGAGCCGGCGGCTGAGGCGATCGAAGCCGTCATGGTCCCGATGGGCGAAGCGGCCGAGGCGGTTGCGCTTGGCCTCGTTGCGAAGCTGCGTCGCAGCGGCGTCGCAACCGACATGGCCTTCAAGGGCAATATGAAGAAGCGGATGGCGAAGGCATCCGCTTCTGGTGCGACCTACGCGCTCATTCTCGGCGATAACGAGCTGTCCGAGGGCAAGATCATCGTTCGCAATCTGGTGGAGGGTCAGCAGGCAACAGCCTCTATCGAATCCATTGGATCGATGCCTCTGTCGCTGCTTTGGCAAATCCCGACTGGCAGCGCTTCGTCGACCGGGGCTCAGTATATCGCGGAAATACTCAAAGGCGGACCGGGCGCCGCATGACCTCCATCTCCGCCGAACGCATTGCCCAGATCGAGGGCCGGCGCGATGAGCTGCAGGCGTCGATGGCGCGCGCCGATCTGCCGCCCGAGCAGTTCGTCCAGCTCTCCAAGGATTATGCCGAGATCGAGCCGGTCGCGCGTGCGGCGGCCGAGGTGCGGCGGCTGCGCGCCGAGCTCGCGGTGCTCACCGGCATGGGCGAGGATCCCGATCCCGAGATCCGCGCGATGGCGGCCGAAGAGATCGAGGCGATCAAGGATCGCTTGCCTGCCGCCGAGCGCCACCTCGCCATCTCGCTGCTGCCCAAGGATGCCGCCGACGAGCGCTCCGCCATCCTCGAAATCCGCGCCGGCACCGGCGGCGACGAGGCGGCTTTGTTCGCGGGTGACCTGTTCCGGATGTACCAGCGCTATGCCGATACGCAGGGCTGGCGGGTCGAATTGATGTCCGCCAATGCCGCCGAGATGGGTGGCTACAAGGAGGTCGTCGCTTCCGTCACCGGCCAGGGCGTGTTCGCGCGGCTCAAGTTCGAGAGCGGCGTCCACCGCGTCCAGCGCGTGCCCGTCACCGAGAGCGGCGGGCGCATCCACACCTCCGCCGCCACCGTCGCCGTCCTGCCCGAGGCGGAGGAGGTGGATGTGAAGATCGATGAGGCCAGGGATCTGCGCATCGACATCTATCGCTCGTCGGGGCCGGGCGGCCAGTCGGTCAACACCACCGACAGCGCGGTGCGGATCGTCCATATCCCGAGCGGCCTCGTCGTGATCCAGCAGGACGAGAAGAGCCAGCACAAGAACAAGGCCAAGGCGCTAAAGGTGCTGCGCGCGCGGCTCTACGAGCGCGAGCGCGAGCGGCTGGCGAACGAGCGGGCGGGATCGCGCAAGGCGATGGTGGGATCGGGCGACCGCTCCGAGCGCATCCGCACCTACAATTTCCCGCAGGGTCGCGTGACCG
Organism: Sphingomonas oryzagri; assembly: GCF_029906645.1. Taxonomy (NCBI): domain Bacteria; kingdom Pseudomonadati; phylum Pseudomonadota; class Alphaproteobacteria; order Sphingomonadales; family Sphingomonadaceae; genus Sphingomonas; species Sphingomonas oryzagri. The sequence continues at coordinate 4,778 of NZ_JARYGZ010000006.1, read as the reverse complement.
ATCATCGGATCAACCTGACGCTCCACCGCCTGCCGGAGATCCTGCAGGGCCAGATGGACGAGCTGATCGGCGCGCTGATCGCCGAGGACGAGGCGGGAAGGCTCGCCGCGCTGGACGATGTCGCCGCCTGAGACCATCGGGGCGGCGATCCGGGCGGCGGCTACGCGCTTGGCCGAAACCTCCGAGACACCGAGGCTCGATGCCGAGCTGCTGATGGCGGAGGCGCTGGGGGTGACGCGGGAAGCGATGATCCTTGCGGGTCTGGGCCAGCCCATCCCCCCGTTCGTCCTGAGCGTAGTCGAAGGACAGGCTGCAAGCGCGGCGCCCGCTGCCCGCACTTCGACTACGCTCAGTGCGAACGGATCGTTTGAAGTCCTGTTGGAGCGCCGCATGTCCGGCGAACCCATCGCCTACATCCTCGGGCATCGCGATTTCTGGACGATCCGGCTGAAGGTGGCCCCCGGAGTCCTCATCCCGCGCCCCGACAGTGAGACGCTGATCGAGGTGGCCGTCGCTCACTTCGCCGGTTCATCCGGGCCGAAACGCATCCTCGATCTCGGTACCGGCTCCGGCGCGCTGCTGCTCGCCGCGCTGGCCGAGTGGCCCGAGGCTACCGGCGTCGGCATCGACCGCTCGCCCCAGGCGCTCGCCATTGCTCAGGCCAATGCCGAGGCGCTGGGTATGGCCGGCCGCGCCCAAATCATCGAAGGCGACTGGTCCGGCACAGGCGAGGCGTTCGATCTGATCCTCTGCAACCCGCCCTATATCGGCACCGCCGAGCCGCTCGCCCGCGACGTGATCGAGCATGAGCCGCATTCGGCTCTCTTCGCCGGCGCGGACGGCCTCGACGATTATCGCGCGATAGCCCCGCTGCTGCCCGCCCAGCTAGCGCCCGGCGGCGTTGCCTGCATCGAGATCGGCGCGACGCAAGGCGCGGCCGTCGCCTCGTTAATCGCGTCGCAAGGGCTGGTGGTGCAAATCCGCCACGACCTTGCCGGCCTCGATCGCTGTATCGTGGCAACGCGGCGATAAGACGCATATTTGACTTGGTTTTGCCGTTTGGGCGCACTACATAGCGATCAGGAACGGGGGCCATTCAGCATCGGAACGCGAGTTTCCAACGCTGTAGCCCCATGCCGAAACCGATGGCCTGTTGCTCCCGCTGGGCGGGGGTGGCGACGCGGATCGGGCGCGCCTCTCGGGGTGTGTCCTGTCGCTGGCGCCGGCCATGGATCGGACGCAGGAATCGCCGGGATGGCCCGGATGATGACGCCGGAATTGCACCGGCAGGAGTGGTGACTTTCAAGGCCACAAGAACGAGGACTCTCAGACGTTGATCAACAATCGGCAGAACGGCCGTCGCCGTGGCCGTGGTGGCGGCGGTCCGCAGCAGATGCGGGGCCCCAACAACGGTGGCGACAGGGGTAACCGGATCGACAACCGGGCGCGTGGCAATGCCGCCCAGCTCCTTGAGAAATACAAGAATCTCGCGCGTGACGCCCAGACCCAGGGCGACCGGGTGATGACCGAATATTATCACCAGTTCGCGGATCATTATTTCCGTGTGCTGGCGGAATCCCGGTCGCGCTTCGAGGATCAGAACCAGCATCAGCAGCAGCGTCGTCAGCGCTTCGACAACGAAGACTTCGACGGCGAGGGCGATGAGGGCGAAGGCACCGACGACGGCGCCGAGACCGAAGCGCGCGAGCACCAGCCCGAGCAGCAGGATCGCCAGTTCCGCCGTGACCGTGGCGATCGCGAGGATCGCGGCAACCGTCGTGACGATCGGGAAGATCGCGGCAATCGCCGTGAGCGCCGCGACTATCGCGAGCCGGTCGCCGCTGCGCCGGTGGAGCAGGCGCCGGCTGCCGAGGTCGCTCCCGCTCCTGTCGCTGCCGAGGAAGACGCGCCCAAGCCGCGCCGTGGCCGCCCCCGCAAGGTGAAGGCGGAAGACTCGGCCGAAGCACCGCAGCGGATCGAGGTCGATCGCCTGCCGCCGTCCTTCTCGGCGTCTGCCGGGGATGCGGCGAATGGCCAGGCCGAGGACGAGGCCGCCGAGCCTGCGCCGCGCAAGCGCCGCACCCGTCGCACCGCATCGGAAGCCGACGTTGCCGCCTGATCGGTATCGCCGGATCTGAACGAGAGGGCGTCGCTCCAATGGGGCGGCGCCCTTTCGTCGTTCAGCGCCGCTCGTCGAAGGGGTCGTCCACCTGCTCGTCATGGCCGCTGCCGTGCGACAGGAAGATCAGGCTCATCAACCCGGTGCCGACCAGCACCGTCAGGAACACGCCGAGCGCGGTGGCGATCACGACCTGCGCCGTCATCGGGGTGCCGCCGTCCCGCAGATAGGCCAGCGCGCCGATCACGCAGGCGATTCCCAGCAGCGTCATCCAGCGCATGATCGTGCGGAAACGCGCCCAGGCGTGCGGGTTGGCGATCGACGAACGCGGGGCGGGATCGTGGCGCGGCATGGCTTTCCATTGGACCGCGAAAGTGGGATGATCAACCGGGCCGGCGCAAAGGGCCGGCTTCGCCAACGAGAATGAGAGGAGCCGGCATGACGATCGCGGCGATACTCCAGAACAAGGGTGCGGAGATCATCTCCGTCGGCCCCGATCAGCGCGTCGGGGAAGTTGTGAAACTGCTGGCCGACCGGCGCATCGGCGCGGTGCCGGTGATCGCCGGCGGGCGGGTGGAGGGGATCTTCTCCGAACGTGACGTGATCTACCGGCTGGCGCAGGAAGGGCCGGCGGCGCTCGATCGCCGCGTGTCCGAGGTGATGACCTCGCCGGCGCTGACCGTCGAGAAAAGCACCCCGATCATGTCGGCACTGGCGCTGATGACGAAGCGGCGCATCCGCCATCTGCCGGTGGTGGAGGGCGGCGCGGTGGTCGGCCTCGTCTCGATCGGCGATCTGGTGAAGCTGCGCATCGATCGCATCGAGGCCGATGCCGAGGCGATGCGCCTCTACATCGCCGGCAATTAGGCGGCGGCCGGCTTGCCCCGGCCGCGCACCATCGCCAGCGCCTGACGCACGATATCGCGCGCGAAGAGCAGGACGAAGCCGGCATAGGCAACGACGCCCACCGGTACGAGGCTCGCCAGCCGCAGAGGCGCGGCCATCGGTGGGAGCAGGTGATCGATCCCGGTCACAACCGCGCCCATCGCCAGCGCGGCGGCGAGCGGCGGCAGAACCGCCTGGCCGAGCCGCGCCCAGCTCAGCCCCAGCACCGGGAGCGACAGGCTGGAGGAGAGCAGCACCAGCAGCGGCATCGACACCACCCACGCCGCCGCCATGCCGATCGGCCCGTAGCCGACGCCGACCGCGAAGGCGACCGGCAGCACCGCCGCGCCCGCCGCCGAGGTGATCGCCGCGATCTTGGGCTTGCCCAGCGCGTTGGTGGCGGGCGGGTAGAGGACATGGAGCGTCGTGAACGGCATCGCGAAGGCGAGCAGCCGCACCAGTGGCACCGCCTCCGCCCATTTCGGCCCCATCACCGTCAGCACCAGCGGCTCGGCGGTCGCCGCCAGCCCGATGAAGCAGGGCATCGCCGCGACCATGATGATCGAGAGCGCCTTGGCGAAGCTCCAGGCGACGGAGCTGCGATCCGACTGCATCCGCGCATAGGCCGGGAAGGCGACCTCGTTCAGCGCCGGCACGAACTTGTTGATGAACAGCTGGGTGAGGAACAGTCCCTCCGAATAGAGGCCGAGCATGTGGGCGTCGAAACGGCGGCCCGCGATGAAGGTATCGGCCTGGTTCTGCACGAACCACAGCACGTCACTCACCAATACCATGCCGCCATAGCCGAACATCGCACCGGCTCCCGCGAGCGCGAAGCGCGGGCGGATCCACCAGTGGCCGAGCGTCTGCAGCAGGATCGCGCGCGTCCAGAACATCACGATCGGCGCGATGACCAGAGTCCACACGCCGAACCCGGCAAGTGCACAGACCGGCCCCGCGATCGCGCCCGACAATGCGGCGGCGAGGTTGGCGCGTGCCTGCGTACGGAAATCGATGTTCCGGCTGAGCAGCGCCTGCGGCACGACGATGAAGGGTGTTGTCAGGTGCAGCAGGCACTGGACCCGCAGCATCAGGGTCAGTGCCGGCTGGTGGAAATAGGCTGCGGCGAGCGGGGCCATCAGGAACTGTACGGCCGCCATGCCGAAGTTCATCATGATGAGCATGCCGAACACCTGGCTGGCCCGGCGCGTGTCGAGCTGTTCGGCCTGCACCAGTGAAGATGCGAAGCTGTAGCCATTGAGGAGTTGCGCGAGGCCGATCACCACCTGGGTCATCGCGAACAGGCCATAGTCGCCTGGCGTCAGCAGGCGCAGGACCAGGAAGGTCGATCCCCACATGACAAGCTGGCCGATCATCTGGCTGCCCGACCGCCAAATGACCGCGCTGCGGATTCGCGCGGTCATTTCGCCGCCCGATTCCGCCGATTCCTGCCCTTCACGAATCGCCGACACCCGATTCTCCACGCTCTGCATGGTGGGTCTATGCCCGCGCAGGGGTTAAGAAAGCCCGGTTTCCGGGCACTTTCGATAAAAGCGCAACAAAATTGCAAAACGCGGTTGACGGGGGGAGCGACCGCCCATAGATAGCCCCTCGTCAACGGCGCTTCGCCAACAGCGAAACGCGGTTCACCGCTACATCGGCAGCCACACTGCCCCGACCGAAAGGGAGGGACAAGAGGTTGTCGGCGCAGCGGTTTGATCTTTCTCATTGTTGGTTGGATGAAGGGACATGCGGGCGGCGGCTCGGCGTGTAG
>NZ_JARYGZ010000005.1 GCF_029906645.1 Sphingomonas oryzagri | reverse complement strand
CGATGCGCGTGAGGCACGCACTTCGACTTCGCTCAGGACGAACGGAGTGAGATCGCTCACAGCTCCCCCCACAGCCGCTCGACCAGCGCGATTCCGGCGTCGCCATCGGGATAGTCAATCCCCAGCGCCGGCACGCTCTGCACCAGCCGACTGAGCGCGCCGAAACCCGCCTCGCCCAGCGAGACGTAGTTGGTGGACGCCTGCGTCAGCAGCATGAACGTCTCGCTCGCTGCCAGCCGCTCGACAGCCTCGGGCCGACCGAAGCGCGGGAAGAGCAGCAGCGCGGGTGGCGCGGCCTCGTGCATCCGGGCGATCGCGCCTTCGGGCGGGCGCCAGTAGCCTATCGTCCCCTTGGGCGTCCCCTCCAGCACTGGGCCGACCGTGCCGCCCGCCGCGCGCACCGCCGCCACCGCCTCGTTCTTCAGGCTGGAGGCGCGGGGGAAGGGATGGATGCGCCCATCGTCCAGCCCGACGAAGGCGAATTCGTCGCCGAGGAAGCGCCAGCCGCGCATCGCCAGCATCGTCGCCAGCGTCGACTTGCCCGATCCGCTGGCACCCGACATCAACAGCACCCGCCCGTCGCGCTCCACCGCTGAGCAATGAAGCAGCAGATGCCGCCGCCAGCCGAGCGCGACCTGGAGGTTCATCCCCATCTCGGCGGCGAGCAACCCTTGAGCGAGCGGCAGCGGCGCCGCGTCGGGCAACCAGAAATCGCCCGAAATCTCCACCGATGGCCGGATGAACCTCCGCCACGGCCGCTGGGCGAAGAGGCGCACGGTCACGTCCGGCACCTCGGGCCGCGGATAACCGGCGTAGAGCCGCTCCAGCGCCGCGACCGGGCCCCGCCAGTCCGATCCGATGCGGAAACCCACCGGTCCCACCTGAAGCCGGACGCCGTGCCTCATGCGCGCCAGGCGAGGCCCGCCGCGACCAGTTCCTCCATCCGCGCCTCGATCGCCTCGGCGGCGGCATCGGGCAGCTCGAACTGCCGCGACAGTCGCGCGAGCAGTTCGGGCGCATCCGCCGCCCCCTCACCCAGCGCATCGAGCAGCTCGGGCGCGGGCGAAGCGAGCAGGTGCGTCGTGCCGGAAGGCCGGTGGTAGATCGCGACCAGCGCGTCCAGCGCGACCGTCAGCCGGGCCGTCGGCGGATCGGCCGCGTAGCGCATGTCAGAACAGGCTCAGCGCCCCGGCATCTGCAGCGAGGCGTAGCAGGTGAAGCCACTCGTGCCGTGCTGCAGCCGGCGGATGTAGTTGACGTACGCCTGCCGTGCGTTGGGATCGAAACCCGGCGGCGACATGCCGTTGATCATCTTCTTCGCCTCGTCTCCCGTCACCGGGCGCGGTGCAGGCGCAAAGGCGCCCTGCGTACCCGGTGCCACCAGTCGCCCCTCGGCCGAGATATACTGGCCGTTGTGGGGCGGATCGGGGATCGGGATCTTGCAGTTGAGCACCGACGCGGCGGTCGAGGCGAGCGCCGGGCGCACCGTCACTACCGAGGAGGCGGCGACCGCGCCGAGCATCAGCACGCCGCGCCGCCCGGTGCCGGCAGGCCGCACCGTATCGGCATTTTCGGCGGATTTCTCCGGCTTGTCACAATCCTCAGCCATCAAGCCCCCGAATGCGTTATTCCTCCCTACATAAGCGTAAACGGAGCGGCGCATAAAGAGGCGGTTGTCGCGGGATCGGCGCAAAGCGGGACGGAACGGCATGGAGCGTATCGGCATAGCGGGCGTGTTGGGTGGTTTGGCGCTGGTCTGCGGGCTGGCGCTGGCGCTCGCCGCCGCAGCCGAGCCGGTGACGCTGTCGGCCGGGATCCTGCTCGGCGTCGGCATCGCGCTGCTGATGTGGGTCGCCCAGCGCTGGAGCCGGGAGCCGAAACCCGAGGCGGAGCCCGCGCCGCCCCCCGCCCCCGCCGCCCCCAAGGTCGAGGATCTGCTCGGCGCGGTCGACGATCCGCTGCTGCTGGTCGAAGGACGGCAGGTGGTCCGCGCCAACGCCGCCGCGATCCGTGTGCTCGGCGAGCATGTCGTCGGCGATGACGTCCGCGTCGCGATCCGCCATCCCGCGGCCGCAGAACTGCTGACCCGAGATGCCAATGCGGAAGGCAGCGTCGATCTCATCGGGCTGGGCGCGGCGGACCGGCATTGGGTGCTTTCCACCCAGCCGCTCGGCGCCGGCGCGCGCCTCGTCCGCCTGTCGGATCGCACCGCGACCCGCGCCACCGAGCGCATCCGCGTCGATTTCGTCGCGAATGCCAGCCATGAGCTGCGCACGCCGCTCGCCAGCCTGATCGGCTTCATCGAGACGCTGGAGGATGCCAACGGGCCGGACGAGGCGCCGGTGCGCGAGCGCTTCCTCAAGATCATGGCCGGCGAGGCGCGGCGGATGCAGCGGCTGGTCGACGACCTGATCTCGCTGTCGCGCATCGAGGCGGACAAGCACCGCACCCCGTCCGATACGATCGCGCTCGGCGCGCTGGCCCGCGAGACCGCCGACACGCTGCGCGGGGACAAGACCAAGGACCGGATCGAGCTGGCGATCGAGGATGGCCTGCCGCCGGTCTCGGGCGATCGCGCGCAGCTTTCGCAGCTGCTTCACAATCTCGTCGGCAACGCGCTCAAATATGGCGATCCGGCCAAGGCGGTGCGGGTGAAGGTGATGCGCAGCGGCACGACCATGATCCGGCTCGCCGTCGCCGACGAGGGCGAGGGCATCGCGCCCCAGCACCTCCCCCGCCTCACCGAGCGCTTCTACCGCGTGGATGCCGGGCGCAGCCGGCAGGCGGGCGGCACCGGCCTCGGCCTCGCCATCGTCAAGCACATCGTCGAGCGCCATCGCGGCCGGCTCGACATCGCCAGCACGCAGGGCGTCGGCACCACGGTGACGGTGCTGCTGCCGATCGCGACGACGACGCAGAGCGTGGCGGCGGAATGAACCGGCTTCCCCTCCCTGAAAGGGAGGGGATCGAGGGGTGGGTGGAGGCACGCGTGACTTTCGGGTTGCCACACTTGGTTCCCGTATCGTGACCCGAGACCCACCCCTGCCCCTCCCTTTCAGGGAGGGGAGTCTGGCGCTACATCTGCCGCCATGCGTCGCCTCGCCTTGCTCGCCCTCCTCCCGCTAGCCGCCTGCTCGAAGGCGCCGACCGGCGCCGCGCCGCACCAGATCCACATCGCCGGATCGAGCGCCGGTTACCTGCTCTCTACCGAAGTCGCCGAGCGGCTGATGCGCGAGGATCCGGACGTGCTGGCCCCACTGGTCCGCGCGGGCGGCACCGGTGAGGGCATCGCCCGCTTCTGCGACAGGGACAATCCGACCCGCCCCGACATCCTGATCACCACGCGCAAGATGACGGCCGACGAGCAGGCCCGCTGCGCCGCGAACGGATCGACCGATATCGAGCAGAAGCCAATCGGCACTACAGCGGTCGTGCTGGTCGAGGCGAAGGGGGCCCCGACCTTCTCCGACCTCTCCCGTTTTGACATCGCCAAGGCGCTGACCTCGAACGCGAAGACATGGGCCAATGTACGCCCCGGCCTGCCCGCCATCCCGATCGTCATCCACGGTCCGACACCGACGCCCGGCATCGCCGACACGCTCTACGGCCCGATCCTGCAGGATGCTCAGAAGGTGCGCACTGACGGTGCCTATGCGGGCCACGGCGCGGATGCTGCGATGGTCGCCCGCATTGTAGCCGGGAATCCCGGCGCGATCGGCATCGTTCCGCTCGCCCAAGCCCTAGCGCTCAAGGATCAACTTACCATCCTGCATCCGCCGCGCCCCACCTTGCGATCCGACGACCCGGCGGCACAATTGCAAGCCGATGTCGGGACAAGCACGAAGAGCATGGCTAACACCTATGGTACGGCGATCCGGCTCTTTCTTGTCAGCAGACACAGCGACGAAGGGCGCGTCCCAGGATTGCGCGCCCTGCTCGAATATTACCACGATGACGTGATCGACAACCACCTCGAGTTCGAGCAGCCGACCTTCCTGCGGGGTTGACCCGATATTGTAACAATTCCCATGCAGAGGCCTCACGGGCGCCTCCACCTTTCGTTCGCGGTCGTCGCGGGCTAGGCTGTCGTCCGGCATTGGGGACTTTCAAGACATGGCGACCACCGGCCACACCGTAAAGGCGTTCGACAGCGATCTCGGCCAGATCCGGGGCCTCGTCTCCGAGATGGGCGGCCGTGCCGAGGCGGCGATCACCGCCGCGATCCAGGCGCTCTCGCGCATTGATCTCGAAGCCGCCGCGATGGTGGTGCAGGAGGATCGCAAGATCGACGAGCTGGAGGCCGAGATCGAGCGCTCCGTGCTCCGCCTGATCGCGCTGCGCGCGCCGATGGCCGACGATCTGCGCGACGCGGTCGCCGCGCTCAAGATTTCCGGCGTGATCGAACGCATCGGCGACTATGCCAAGAACATCGCCAAGCGCGTGCCGCTGCTCGCCGAGATGCGCTCGTCCGAGCCGATGGCGATCCTGCCGGCGATGGCCCGTTCGGTCAGCGACATGGTGCGCGGCGCGCTCGACGCCTATGCGGCGCGCGACGCCGCCGGCGCGGTGGCGGTGCAGGAAGCCGATCGCCACGTCGATGATTTCTACAACTCGCTGTTCCGCACCCTCCTCACCTACATGATGGAGAACCCGACCAGCATCACCGAATCGGCGCACCTGCTGTTCATCGCCAAGAATCTCGAGCGGATCGGCGATCACGCGACCAACATCGCCGAGATGGTGTTCTTCGCCGCCACCGGCGAGCAGCTGATCGAGCGTCCGCGCGGCGGCGACCCCCTCACGCCGGGCGCGGAGTAAACGAATGCCCGGACGGGTATTGCTGGTGGAGGACGACGCCGCCCTCGCCGAACTGGTTTCGTGGCATCTGGAGCGGGAAGGCTTCGACGTCGAGCGCACGCCCGACGGCGAGGAAGCGCTGCTGCTCGCCGCCGAGCAGACGCCGGATCTCGTGCTGCTCGACTGGATGGTCGAGGGCCTGTCAGGCATCGAGGTATGCCGCCGCCTGCGCCGCCGCGCCGAGACCGCCAACCTCCCCATCATCATGCTCACCGCGCGTGGCGAGGAAGAGGATCGCGTTCGCGGCCTCGAGACCGGCGCCGACGATTACGTCACCAAGCCCTTCAGCCCGCGCGAGCTGCTGGCGCGCGTGTCCGCCGTGCTGCGCCGCGTGCGCCCGGCGCTGGCCGGCGAGCGGCTGGAATATGGCGGCATCGAGATGGATCTGGTCGGCCACAAGGTCCGCCGCGACGGTTCGCCGATCGCGCTGGGGCCGACCGAATTCCGCCTGCTCCGCCACTTCCTCGAACATCCCGGCCGCGTCTTCTCGCGCGAGCGGCTGCTCGATTCGGTCTGGGGCCGGGAAGCCGACATCGAGCCGCGCACCGTGGACGTCCATATCCGCCGTTTGAGGAAGGCGATCAACGACGACGGCGCGATGCCCGACATCATCCGCACCGTCCGCTCGGCGGGCTATGCGCTGGATTCCGAAGGCACAGCCTGAAACTGACCGGGGCGCCGTGGCGCCCCGGCCGGCCGATCACCAACGGCGGCGATAGTAACCACGCGGGCCGTGATAATAGCCGCGCGGGCCACCCCAGCCGTAATGGCGGTAATACCAGACGTGGTACGGGTACGGCCGGTAGGTCCACACTCCGCCGTAGAACACCCACGGGTGATACCAGGTCGGCGCCGCATAATAATAAGCCGGCCCGCCATATGCGAAGGCCGGCGCACCGCCGCGCACGACGAAGCCCGGCGGACAGCCTGGGCTGGTGGCGTTGCTGTTCGTCCCGTTGGCGACGGCCGCCCCGCCGAGTGCGCCGACGCCGGCGCCAAGGATCGCCCCGCCCGCACGATCGTGACGGCCGGCGACGCTCGACCCGAGCAGCGCGCCGATCGCGCCGCCGATCACCGCGCCGGCGCCCGTATCGGCATGGGCCTTCACACAATAGGCCTGCGCCCACTGCTGGGCATACGCGGCATATTGCTGGTCCTGTGTCGCCTGCTGCGCGGCGTCCGGCCCAGCCTGATAGCCGGGCGGCGGTGGGGGAAGCTGCGATCCGTCATAGCCGGGAGGCGGAGGCGGAGGCGCCGCATACTGGCCGCCGGAATATCGGCCATTCGGCGGAGGCGGGTAATTGCCCTGCCCCGGCGGCGGCCCCTGGTCGTCGCCTTGATAGCCACCCTGACCGCCATCGTCGTCATAGCCGGCGGGCGGCGCCTGTCGACTGTCATAGCCGGGTGGAGGCCCCTGATCGTCGTCATAGCCTCCCTGCTGCGACGGCGGCGGATAGGACTGCGCCACGGCCGCCGTCACGCCCGTCTGCAGCAACACGGTCGCTGCGCCGACGAGCAGCAAGCGATGCGACACTTCACGCCTTACCATGATGAAACCCCGAAAAATCGACCCTGCGCAGCCATCTCTGCGCCCACGCTACTGAACGCCGGCTGACCATGAAACCAGCGTTCACGTTGTCATAATGTGACAGATTGAACCGGTCACACCTCTACCAATCGTCACTCATCGTTCTTCAAACGGCGGAGCGATGGGCGCATCTCCCTGTTCATGACGCGGCCCCTCGACGGGATCGCCCCAGCACACGGAGAGCTACGATGACCACCCAGACGATGATCCAGCCCGAACCCGCCCGCGCCCGCGCCGTCTTCTCGACCGAGGACTTCCAGCTGCTGCGCGAGGCCGTCGCCGCGCATCTGCGCACCGTCGCGGACAGCCCGGAGTCGGTCAAATTCAGCAACCTCTACCACCGCCTCGGCCGCCTCGGCTGAGACGGGCCTTTCCACCATTACCCAACGTCCCAGGAAGCATCATGACCTATCAGACCGAAATCGACACCACGAGCGCCCTCATCGAGCGCTTCAACGGCACCTGGGACGGAATCAGCCCGGAGGCGGTGGCGCGCATGAAGTTGCAGAACCGCTTCAACACCGGTCTCGACATCGCGAAATATACGGCGAAGATCATGCGCGCCGATATGGCCGCCTATGATGCCGATCCGGCCAACTACACCCAGTCGCTGGGCTGCTGGCATGGGTTCATCGGGCAGCAGAAGCTGATCTCGATCAAGAAGCATTTCGGCACCACCAAGGGCAAGTATCTGTACCTGTCCGGCTGGATGGTCGCGGCGCTGCGCTCCGATTTCGGGCCGCTGCCCGACCAGTCGATGCACGAGAAGACCAGCGTGCCCGCGCTGATCGAGGAACTCTACACCTTCCTCAAGCAGGCCGACGCCCGCGAGCTGGGCCTGATCTTCCGCGATCTCGACAAGGCGCGCGCCGCCGGCGATGCCGCGAAGGAAGCCGAGTTGCTTGCGCAGATCGACAATTTCCAGACGCACGTCGTGCCGATCATCGCCGACATCGATGCGGGCTTCGGCAATGCCGAGGCGACCTACCTGCTCGCCAAGAAGATGATCGAGGCCGGCGCCTGCGCGCTGCAGATCGAGAATCAGGTCTCCGACGAGAAGCAGTGCGGCCACCAGGACGGCAAGGTCACCGTGCCGCACGAGGACTTTCTCGCCAAGGTCCGCGCCTGCCGCTACGCCTTCCTCGAGCTCGGCGTCGACGACGGCATCATCGTCACCCGCACCGACTCGCTGGGCGCCGGCCTGACCAAGCAGATCGCCGTCTCGAACGAGCCTGGCGACATCGGCGACCAGTATAACAGCTTCCTCGATTGCGAGGAGATCGATCCGGCGACCGCGCGCAACGGTGATGTCATCATCAACCGCGACGGCAAGCTGATGCGCCCCAAGCGCCTGCCCTCGAACCTGTTCCAGTTCCGGGCAGGCACCGGTGCGGACCGCTGCGTGCTCGATTGCATCACCTCGCTGCAGCACGGGGCGGACCTGCTGTGGATCGAGACCGAGAAGCCGCATATCGAGCAGATCGCCAGCATGGTCGATCGCATCCGCGAGGTGATCCCGAACGCCAAGCTGGTCTACAACAACTCGCCCAGTTTCAACTGGACGCTGAACTTCCGCCAGCAGGTCTATGATGCGTGGGCCGAGGCGGGCAAGGACGTGTCGCAATACGAGCGCGCCGCGCTGATGAGCGTGATCTACGACGCCACCGATCTGGCCAAGGAAGCCGACGAGAAGATCCGCACCTTCCAGAAGGATGCGGCGAAGCGCGCCGGCATCTTCCACCACCTGATCACGCTGCCGACCTATCACACGGCTGCGCTCAGCACCGACAATCTCGCCAAGGAGTATTTCGGCGAGGCGGGCATGCTGGGCTATGTCGCCGGGGTGCAGCGCAAGGAGATCCGCGAAGGGATCGCCTGCGTGAAGCACCAGAACATGTCGGGCTCCGACATCGGCGACGATCACAAGGAAGCCTTCGCCGGCGAGGCCGCGCTCAAGGCCGGCGGCGCCCACAACACGATGAACCAGTTCGCGTAAGACGAACGATCATCGGGCAGCACCTCGGGAGAGGGTGCCGGCGGCCCGGGCGAACGATCGCCCGGGCCGTTTTGGCATCCAGCGACATGCCGTATTGCATCACTAATACACTAAGCGTATCCTCCACTTCAGGAGGAAACCGCTCATGTACAGCGAAGACGATCTGGAGGCCGCGATCGCGGCGGGTGTGGTGGACCGGCAGTCCATCGAGCGTATGCGTTCATTCCTGGCCCGCGCCAGCCGCACGGCGGCGGTGGACGAGGAACATTTCCGGCTCATCACCGGCTTCAACGACATCTTCGTTTCGATCGCCTGCGTGCTGCTGCTGGTGGCGCTGGGCTGGATCGGGCAGGCCATCCCGCTCGGTCTCGCCGAAGGGCCGCGGCCGCTCGGCGGGCTGTTCGTCGCGGTGGCGAGCTGGGCGCTGGCCGAGTTGTTCACCGCACGCCGCCGCATGGCGCTGCCCTCGATCCTGCTGCTCGTCGGTTTCGTCGGCGGGCTGTTCGCGATGACCGGTTCGGCTGTCGCGGCGATGCTCGACACCACCGGCCCGCACGGCCTCGACAAGCCGATCGGCGCGCTGGTGATCGCCGGCTCCGCGCTCGTCGCGGGCGGCGGCGCCTGGGCGCACTGGCGACGCTTCCACGTGCCGATCACGGTGGCGGCGGGTGCGGCGACCGGTGTCGCGGTGCTGCTCGCATTGATCGCCTCGATCGTGCCGCAGGCCTCCGATCATGTTGGGGTACAGACCCCGGCCTTCGTCGCCGGCCTTGTGATCTTCGGCCTCGCAATGCGCTGGGACATGAGCGATCCGAAGCGCGAGACGCGTCGCGCCGATGTCGCCTTCTGGCTGCACCTGCTCGCCGCGCCGCTGATCGTACACCCGGTATTCGCGATGATGGGGCTGCTGCAGGGCGGCGTCGGCCTCGGCGGCGCGAGCGTGGTGGTCGCGCTCTATATCGTGCTGGGGCTGGTGGCGCTGGCGATCGACCGGCGCGCGCTGATGGTCTCGGCGCTGGCCTATGTGCTCTACGCGCTGTCCGAGTTGTTCCGCGAGTTCGGCGCGGTCAGCCTCAACATCGCGCTGACGGCACTGATCCTCGGTTCCGCGCTGCTGATGCTCTCGGCTTACTGGACGAGCGTGCGTGCCGCCGTGCTCTCCGCTCTGCCGGATGGGCTGCGCACCCGCTTGCCGGAAGCGCATCAGCCCACCGCGCTGACACCGCGTTCGGCCTGATCTGAGGGAACCCGGCTACCCACGCAGGCTTTGAACCCGCTGTCATGCGAATTGGGTTCAGGTCATGCGTGGGTGGCTTGTCTTAGCATCTGTCCTGTGGGCCGGCGCCGCCGAGGCGATGCCGCCCGAACCTTCGCACCTACCACTCGCCAGCCGTTTCGATCTGACCCGCTTCGCCGTCCGCCCCGCGATGGAAATCGGCCATCATGCAAGCGCGACCCGCTGGCTCGCCACCGACCTCACCCCACCTCCCGCACCGCCTCATGACCCAGCCATGCTCAGGATCCGGGGCAAGAAGGTGAAGTTCAGGATGAGCTTCTAGTCTTCGACCAGCTTCATCAGCTTGCGCTCGACCGGCGCCAGCACTGGCCCCAGTTCCTGCCCGCGCTTCAGCACCGCGCCATGCTCGCCAACCAGCGCCCACATCCCCTGGCGATGACGCAGTGCAGGGCGCTTCTCGATACGGAATTCAGGACGTTCGGCGGTGCGGCGGAAGGCGGAAAAGGTCGCCGCCTCGCGCCCGAAGTCGATCGCATAATCCTTCCAGTGCCCGGCCGCGACCATGCGGCCGTAGAGATCGAGGATGCGCATCAGTTCGGGCCGCTCGAAGGCGACCTGCCCCGGCCGCCCGCTCCCCGGAAAGGGTGTGACGACCGCGCTCACGCGCTCTCCCGATCGGGGGCGGTGCGGGTGAGCTTGCTGCGGGCATCGTCGCGCTCGCGGATCAGTTCCTCGATCTTGCCGGACAGCCGCTCGATCTCGCAGCGCATGATCTCGAGGCGCTGCGAGGCCGGATCGAACTGGTCGCAGCACGGCGTGCCGTAGGGCGTGAAGCGCTGCGTTTCCGCGGCATCGACCAGCATGGGCTTGGCCGGGATACCGATCATCGTGGCGCCCGCCGGCACATCGCGCGTGACGACCGCGTTGGCGCCCACCTTGGCACCCTCGCCCACCGTCACCGGCCCCAGCACCTGCGCGCCGGAGCCGAGTACCGCACCGTCCAGCAGGGTTGGGTGGCGCTTGCCGCCGACGCCGTTGACCGGATTGGTGCCTCCCAGCGTGACGTGCTGATAGATGGTGACGTTGTCGCCGATCACCGCCGTCTCGCCGATCACGGACCAGCCATGATCGATGAACAGGTTGCGGCCGATCACCGCGCCGGGATGGATGTCGTTGCCGGTCACCATGCGCGACCAGTGGTTCACCAGCCGCGCGAGGAAAAACATCCGGCGATTGAAGAGCGCGTGCGCGATGCGGTGATAGAAGACCGCCCACACACCGGGGTAGAGCAGCACTTCCCAGCGCGATCGCGGCGCGGGATCGCGCGCCTTGATCGAATCCAGATAGGCGACCAGACGGCCGGGCATCAATGCAACTCCCCTTGTCCAGCGCCCTATTTAGGACCGGACGGTAAAGATTGCGAGGGGGTGCCTCCTTATGGAAGCCCCCCTGCCCGCTTATGGGACGATCAGAGCGTCGCGTGGACGGTCGCGACCGCCTTCACCACGGCACCGATGCGCGCCGCCGTCTGGATCACCTCGGACGGGACGCCGTGACCCTTGAGCACCTTTTCATGGGAATCGATGCACATGCCGCAGCCGTTCATCGCCGAGACGGCGAGGCTGAACAGCTCGAAATCGTCCTTTTCGATACCCGGATTGCCGATCACGTTCATGCGCAGCTTGGCCGGCAGCGTGCCATATTCGGGGTTCGAGGCGAGGTGGACGAAGCGGTAGTAGACGTTGTTCATCGCCATGATCGCGGCGGCGGCACGCGCGGCATTGGCGGCTTCGGCCGAGAGCTTGCCCTCCACCTCGGCCTCGGCAGCCTCGACGATCGGCTTGTAGCCGGTACCGTGCGCGCAGGCGAGCAGCAGGCCGTACTTGCGCTGGTCGCCCAGCGTCTGATCGCCGACCAGCGAGCCGATGTTGAGGCGCAGATCCTTGGCATAATCGGGCAGGGCTTCGGCGAAGGTCTTGAGCGACATGGAAATCTCCTGAGAAAGGCCTGGAATAGAAAGGGGCGCGCGAGACAGGGTCCCGCGCGCCCCAGAGAGCGCGGCCGGTTCGGGGAGGGGGAGAAGCCGGGCCGCGCTTAGAGCATATGAAGCGGGCAGATTACGCGGCCGGCTTCAGAACCTCTTCGCCCTGCGACCAGTTGCAGGGGCACAGCTCGTCGGTCTGCAGCGCGTCGAGCACGCGCAGCGCCTCGGCCGGGTTGCGGCCCTGGTTGAGGCCGTTCACGGTGACGTGCTGGATGACGTTGTGCGGATCGACGATGAAGGTCGCGCGGTAGGCGACGCCAGCCTCCTCGGCGACGATACCGAGCGCGGAAGCGAGCTTCTTCGAATTGTCGGCGATCCACGGGAAATCGCAGGCGGCCAGACGCTCGTCCGACTTGCGCCATGCGAAGTGGACGAAATCGGTGTCGGTCGAGGCGCCGATGAGAACGGCGTCGCGATCGGCGAAGTCACCCTTCAGGTCGCCATAGCCGATGATCTCGGTCGGGCAGATGAAGGTGAAGTCCTTCGGCCAGAAGAACACGACCTTCCACTTGCCGCCGGTGTCGCCGGTATCGATCGTCTCGCCGTTCGGGAGGGCGTCGACGCCCTGCTGGACGGGAAGGGTGAGGGCCGGGAACTTGTCGCCAACGGTCAGCATATGTCTGGTCTCCCAAATGGGCACCCGCCGTGTGCGGGTGCGAAACTTTCGATGCGGCTCTGCAGCATTGCCATGGATAGGGCAAATCGATTATTCTTGTGCCCATGATCGAAAAAGCCGTTCTATGAGCACCTATCTCCCCACGCTGAAGCAGCTCCAATATCTCGTGGCGTTGCAGGAACATGGCCATTTCGGCAATGCCGCCGAAGCCTGCTTCGTCACGCAATCCACGCTGTCGGCCGGGCTTCGCGAGCTGGAGTCGCTGCTGGGCCTGACGCTGGTCGAGCGTACCCGACGCGTCGTCCGCTTCACCCCCGTGGGCGAGCGGATCGCGATGCAGGCGCGGCGCGTGCTGGCCGAGGCGGACGTGCTGACTGATCTCGCACGCGCGGCAGGAAAGCCGCTTTCCGGCGAGCTGCGCATGGGCGTGATTCCCACCATCGCCCCCTTCCTGCTGCCCCGCCTGCTGCCCAAGTTGCGCGCCGAATGGCCGGACCTGAAGCTCTACCTGCGCGAGGAGGTGACGGCATCGGCCTGCGATTCGCTCCAGCGCGGGCGGCTCGACTGCGTGCTGCTGGCCCTCCCCTATCGCTGCGGTGACGTGGAATCGGCCGATCTGTTCGAGGACAAGCTCTTCTTCGCTTTCCCTGAGGCGCAGAAGGCGGAGTTCGCCAACCGCGTACCACCCGAGGCGATCGACGAGCGCGAGCTGCTGCTGCTCGAGGACGGGCATTGCCTGAAGGACCATGCCTTGGCCGCCTGCAACCGGCCGGAACTGGGCGCGGAGGCCGCGATGCTGGGCACCTCGCTGCATACGCTGGTGCAGATGGTCGACAATGGCCTCGGCGTCACGCTGCTGCCGGAGATGGCGATCGAGGCCGGCATCCTCAACGGCACCGGCGTGCAGGCCCGCCCGCTCGACGCCGAGAAGCCGAGCCGCCGCATCGCGCTCGCCTGGCGCAAGGGCAGCCCGCGCGCGAAGGAATTCGAACTGCTGGCGGCGGCGCTGAAGAAGGCGGCGTAACCCTGATCCTCCCTGCGCGAAGCGTGGGGAGGATGAAGTTCAGGGCTTGCCATGCTCCGCGCTGGCGTCCCATTCGGCGGCCGCGACATCGTCCTCCGCGCGCGCTTCGACCCAGCGGGCGGAGCCATCCGCGAACAGCTCCTGCTTCCAAAGCGGTGCCTTCGTCTTGGCCCAGTCGATGAGGAAGGCGCAGGCCTCCAGCGCCGAAGCCCGGTGCCCGGACGCGGTGCCGACCAGCACGATCCGCTCGCCCACCGCCAGCGTGCCATGGCGATGGATCAGCGTGCAGCCGAGCAGCGACCAGCGCGCCATCGCCTCCGCCGCGATCGACTCCAGCGCGCGGAGCGTCATGCCCGGATAGGCTTCGAGGCGCAGCGCGGTCAGCCCATCACCGCCGCGCACCACGCCGGTGAAGCTCGCCACCCCGCCGC
Organism: Sphingomonas oryzagri; assembly: GCF_029906645.1. Taxonomy (NCBI): domain Bacteria; kingdom Pseudomonadati; phylum Pseudomonadota; class Alphaproteobacteria; order Sphingomonadales; family Sphingomonadaceae; genus Sphingomonas; species Sphingomonas oryzagri. The sequence continues at coordinate 140,201 of NZ_JARYGZ010000005.1, read as the reverse complement.
CGCCCAGCGCCTCCAGCCGCGCCAGCTCGGCCGCGACGTCGAAATCGTCTTCCTGCGCGGCTACGCGGGTGCTCATCCGCCGGTCACCGGCGGGAACAGGGCGATCTCCCCTACTCCGGCGATCGGCGTGGAAAGCGGCGCGAAGGTCTGGTCCACCGCCGCGCGCAACCGTGCCGGATCGGCGAGCGCCTCGGCATAGCCCCCGCCCCGTGCCGCCAGCCAGGCGACCAGCGCGGCGACATCAGCGACATCTGCCGGCGGATCGACGGCCTCGCCATCCTTGCCGATCGCCTCACGCACCCAGGCAAAATAGAGCAACCGGATCATGATCAGTCCATGTGCTTCAGGCCGACGCGCAGATAGTCCCAGCCGGTGATCAGCGTCAGCGCGGCCGCCAGCCACAGGCAGGCGAGGCCCACGTCATGCACCCACGGCATCGCCGGCAACGCGCCCGCGAGGATCAGCAGGCCGAGCGCCGCCATCTGGAAGGTCGTCTTCCACTTGGCGAGGCGGCTGACCGGCACCGAGACCGACAGCTGGGCGAGGAATTCGCGCAGCCCCGACACCGCGATCTCGCGCAGCAGGATCACCAGTGCGGCGATCACGTGCCAGCCAGTCACCACCGGATGCGGGCCGATCACCCGTTCGGTCGAAATCAGCATCACGATCACGGCCGCGACCATGATCTTGTCGGCGATCGGATCGAGGAAGATGCCGAGCTTCGACACGGTGCCCTGCGCGCGCGCCAGATAGCCGTCGAAATAGTCGGTGATCCCGGCCAGCGCGTAGAGCAGGAAGGCCAGCACATAGCCGACCGGTCCGGGGTGCCACAGCAGGCCCACCAGAATCGGGACGGCGAAGATACGCGACAGGGTGAGGATATTGGGCAGGGACAGCATCGGTGCGACAGCCTAGCCGAAGGTTGCGCCGGATTGAACCACTCCGTTGAACCTCGATGCGGTTCGGCCATTGTAGAATTTGGCGTCGGCGCCCGGCTGCGCTATGTCGCGTCGCATCCTTGGGGAAAGACGGGTTTTCGCGTTCCGATATGCAGGCATCCTTGAGGCTTCTCGCGCGCAGGCGATTCCTGCCGCTGTTCACGACCCAGTTCCTGGGCGCCTTCAACGACAATCTCTTCAAGACCGCGATGGTGATGCTCGTCACCTACCGGATCTTCTCGGACGATCATCTGGAGGCGGCGTTCAACGCGGCGGCCAACGCGCTGTATATCCTGCCGTTCTTCCTTTTTTCCGCGCTCGCCGGCCAACTCGCGGACTGCCGCGACAAGGCGTGGATCATCCGCCTGGTGAAGACCGCCGAGATCGCGATCATGGCGGTCGGCGCGGTCGGGCTGATGCTGCAATCGGTGACGTTGCTGCTGCTCGCGCTGTTCGCGATGGGCGCGCATTCCACCTTCATCGGCCCGATCAAATATGCGCTGCTGCCCCAGCATCTGCATCGTGACGAGGTGCTGGGCGGCACCGGCCTGGTCGAGGCCGGCACCTATATCGGCGTGCTGCTCGGCATCCTCGCGGGCGGCGTGATTCCCGCGCCGGCAGTGGCGGCGGCGATCATGGCGATCGCATTGGTCGGCCGCATTGCCGGCGCCAAGGTGCCCCCCGCCCCGCCGGTGATCGAGGATCATACGATCGACCTGCACGTCGTGCGCGCCTCAATCCGTCTTGTTTCCGAGACGCTCCACGTGCCGCGCCTGATGCTGGCGGTGGGCGCGATCAGCTGCTTCTGGATGCAGGCCGCGATCCTCGGTACATTGTTCGTGCCACTGGTGAAGAACGTGCTGGAGGCCGACCAGCAGGTCGCGACCCTGTTCCTCGCCGTCTTCTCGGTCGGCGTCGGCGTCGGGTCGATCGCGATCAACCGGATGCTGGGCGGCACCGTTTCGGCCCGCTACGCGCCCGCCGTGGCACTGCTGATGGGCGCCTGCCTGCTCGATCTCCATCATGTCATCACGCGGTGGGAAGCTCCGGAGGCGATGATCGGCTGGAGGGCCTTCGTCGACCTCCCCCACGCCAAGCACATCCTGCTCGACCTGTTCGGCGTCGCGGTGTTCGGCGGCATGTTCGTGGTGCCGCTCTACGCTTTCCTGACCACCACGGTGGACAAGCTCCACACCGCGCGCACGGTGGCGGCGAACAACATCGTCAATTCGGGCGCGATGGTGGTGGGGGCGCTGCTCTTCGCGGGCCTGGTGCGCGTCGGCGTGCGGGTCGAGGACACGCTGATCGTCACGGCGGCGGGCAGCGTCGCGGCAGCGGCCGTCGCCTGGCGGCTCCACCGCGCCTGCGCGCCGGCGTTCAGCTCAACATGATGAAGAAGAAGACCAGCCCGGCGGCATAGCAGCCTAGGAAGAAGCGCAGATCCTGCTTCCAGCCCGGCCAGCGGGCTTCGGTCTCCTCGACCAGTTCGATCGGCATTTCCACCGCATAAGCGGGTGGTGCCAGCATCAGCGGCTTGCGGCGGCGGATCAGCGCTGCGGACAGCGACTGTGCGGAAAGCGTGCGCGTTGCCTCGAACATGGTCGCAGCTTAACGAACTGTTTACCCTTTGGCTGCGGAATTTTCGCTGTCCCGCGAGTCCCTCGGCGGGACGGATCAGGCGAACCGGCTCTTCGGGATATGCGTGATCCGGCAGGCGAGATCGGCCTCGCCGCTCGCCACGATGAAGCTCGCCCCACCGCCGACGATCCCGGTCGTGAACACCACCGGCGTCGGCAGATAGAGGCGGTGCGCGATCGGGTGGGTCAGCTCCGGGTCCGCCTCGATGAGCGGCGCCGAGTCTTCCAGCCGCAGGATGGTGGCGGGATCGTCGCGATCGAGCAGCGCCCAGAAGGTGCGATAGACGCCGACTTTCTCGCGCGGCTCGACGCCGTGATAGAGCGCCAGCCAACCGGCGTCGGTCAGGATCGGAGGCGTACCGCCGCCCACCTTCATCGCCGAGGAGGAGCCGCGCCGCGCCCGGATGCCGGGCCGGTCGCACGGCTTCCAGTGCAGAGCGTCGGGCGACGAGGCGAGGTGGATCACCGGCCCGCCCGCGAAGCCCGCATGTTCGGGATAGGCGAAATACAGCTCGCCCATCGGCCTGGTCAGCGCCCAGAACTTGCCGCCGGGCTTGCCCTCGAACAGCAGCATGTCCTTGTTCTGGTGATCGAGCACCAGCCCCTCCAGCCGCCAATCGAACCCGTCGCCGGAGGTGTAGAGCGAGGTGCCGTGCCGCTCCGCCGAGCAGGAGCAGACCGTCATGTAGTAGCGCCCGTCGATCCGGCTGATGCGTGGATCCTCGATGCCATAATCCTGGTAGGACGCACGCGGCTCGATGGCGCGATCGTAGTGGACGGCGACGATGGCCCGACCGTCCGGCGTCAGCTCGACCGGCAGCAGCCAGCTGAGCGAGGTCAGCCCCATCTGCGGATAGGCACCGCCTTTCACGAGGAAATAGCGCGGGTCCGCCATGTCGATACCCGCGACGGGGTGCGGATCGAGGACGTAGCCGTCGGCCGTCCAACGGATCGCGCGGGCATGGTCGCCCTCGACCGGCTTGGCGAGCGCCTCCGCGACGCGGACCATCAGCAGGAGGTTGCCCGACGGCAGCCGGGTCAGCGCCGGGTTGAAGGCGCCGAGCACGAAGGTCGGCTCGGCCACGCCCCGCCGCAGCGGCGAGCGCGTGAGATCGACATCGTCCGGCGTGAAGATCAGATAGTCGTCGCGCATCGGGCCTCCACTTCGCGTCCGGAACGTCGCCCCGCCCCTGCCCGTTCCGTCGCCTGAGGAGACAGGAGATGGGACACGTGAAGGAAGGCGACCGCGTGGAGTGGAATTCCCATGGCGGCACCGCCGAAGGCAAGGTGGTGAAGAAGGTCACCAAACGCACCAGCGTAAAGGGTCACACTGTCGCCGCGTCGAAGGACGATCCGCAGTTCATCGTCGAGACCGACGAAGGCAAGCGCGCGGCACACAAGCCGGAGGCTTTGCGGAAGGCGTAATGATCTCATCCTCCCCCGAAAGGGAGAGGATTTAGGACTTCGGCACCCGCTCCAGCGCCGCGAGCCACGGCGCAGCCGTGCCGTCCGACGGCGCCCGCCAGTCACCGCGCGGGCTGAGCGCGCCGCCCGTCGAGACCTTCGGGCCGTTGGGGATGGCCGAGCGCTTGAACTGGCTGATCTGGAAGAAGCGGAACAGGAAGCGCTCCAGCCAATGCCGGATCGTCGGCAGGTCATAGGCGACGCGCTGCGCCTCCGGCACGCCGAGCGGCCATTCGCCCGCCTCCGCATCGCCCCATGCCTTGAGCGCGAGGAAAGCGATCTTGGCCGGGTCCATTCCCCAGCGCACGATGTGGTGGAGGAAGAAGTCGTTGAGCGCATACGGCCCGATCTTCGCCTCGGTCGACTGGATCGCGCCGTCCGCGCCCGCCGGCACCAGCTCGGGCGAGATTTCGGTGCCGAGGATGCGGGCCAGCACCTCGTCCGTCGCGGCGTCGTACTGGCTGGTCTGGATGCACCAGCGGATCAGGAACTGGATCAGCGTCTTGGGCACGCCGGCATTGACGGCATAATGGCTCATCTGGTCGCCGACGCCGTAGGTGCACCAGCCCAGCGCCAGCTCGGACAGGTCACCGGTGCCGACCACGATCCCCTCGCGCTGGTTGGCGAGGCGGAAAAGGTAGTCGGTGCGCAGTCCCGCCTGCACATTCTCGAAGGTCACGTCGTAGACCGGCTCGCCGCCCGCAAACGGGTGGTCCATATCCTCCAGCATCCGGGTGGCGGCGGGGCGAATGTCGATCTCCGCGCCGGTGATGCCGAGCGCATCCATCAGCGCCCAGGCATTACCCTTGGTATCGGCCCCCGTCGCAAAGCCCGGCATGGTGAAGCCCAGGATGTCGGCGCGCGAACGGCCCAGCCGGTCGAACGCCTTGGCCGCGACGATCAGCGCGTGGGTCGAGTCCAGCCCGCCGGACACGCCGATCACCAGCCGCTTGGCGCGCGACGCTGAGACGCGCTTGGACAGGCCCTCCACCTGGATGTTGAACGCCTCGTAGCAATCCTCGTCGAGCCGGGCGGGATCATCGGGCACGAAGGGGAAGCGGGCGACGGCGCGCTTGAGGCCGATGTCAGCGAAGGCCGGCTTGTGATCGAAGCTCACCCGGCGAGTGCGCGTCTCGGGATGGCCAGCGGCGGCGGCGGCGTCGTTGAAGGTGCCGAAACGCATCCGCTCGGCGCGCAGGCGGCCGGTATCGACATCGGCGATAGTCAGCTCCGCCGTGGCGGAAAAGCGCGAGGAGGCGGCCAGTTCGTCGCCCAGCTCGTAGATGAAGGCCTGCCCGTCCCAGCTCAGATCGGTGGTACTCTCCCCCGGACCGGAGGCGGCGAAGGCATAGGCGGAGCAGGTCCGCGCCGAATGGGCGGCGGCCAGCAGCGCCCGCTCTCGCGCCTTGCCGATCACGATGTTGGAGGCGGACAGGTTGCAGAGGATCAGCGCGCCCGCCAGCGCGGCTTGCGTGGAAGGCGGCGTCGGCGCCCAGTAATCCTCGCAGATCTCGGCGGCGAAGACGAAGCCCGGCAGATCGGACGCGGCGAAGAGCAGGTCGGTGCCGAAGGGCACGCTCTCGTCGCCGATCTCGACGCTGAGGCCGGTCAGCCCGACGCCGGGCGCGAACCAGCGCTTCTCGTAATATTCGCGGTAGTTGGGCAGGAAGCTCTTCGGCACGATGCCGAGCAGCCGCCCGCGCGCGATCACGTAGCAGCAATTGTAGAGCCGGCCGTTGCGCAGCAGCGGTGCGCCGACCAGCAGCACCGGCTTGAGCTTCGCGCTCCCTGCCACGACGGCCGCGATCGCCGCTTCGGTCGAGGCGATGAAACCGTCCTGCAGGTGGAGATCGTCCACCGCGTAGGAAGAGATGTTGAGTTCCGGATAGACGACGAGATCGACGCCGGCGGCATCCGCTTCCTTCGCCAGTTCCAATGCGGCCTCGGCGTTGCGTGCGGGATCGCCGGCGGTCGCGATCGGGGTCGCCGCCGCGACGCGCACGAAGCCGTGGGCGTGGATCGAGTGGAAGTGCTTGTCGGGCCTGCTCAAGCTGCGCGCTCCAGGGCTTGTTTCGTGTCCGCCTCTAGCGCCTTATGATGCGGAGCGCATCAGGGGAGGATGTCGATGCCCGCCGCACCCGATACGATGACCGCGCAGCAGAAGGCGTGGATGGCCTCGATCAAGGAGAATCTGGTCAAGGAAACCGGCAAGTCGCTGGACGAATGGGCCGCCATTGCCCGCACCTGCCCGGAAACGAAGCATCGCGCGCGGCTGGGCTGGATGAAGGAGCATCACGGCCTCGGCCAAAACCGCGCATCGGTGATCCTCGGCATCGCGTTCCCGAAGGAAACGGGTTGGGGGCAGCCTGATGCACTTGCCGATACCTTGTGGAAGGACGACGCCCTGCGCGCGATCTTCGAGGCGGTGAAGGCACAGATCGTCGCGCTGCCCGACGTCGTGATCGGCCAGCGCAAGACCTATTCGGCCTTCTCGCGCGCCTACCAGTTCGCCGCCGCCCGGCCCGACAAGGGGGCGGTGCTGCTCGGCCTCGCGGTGGAGCCGGACGCCGCGCCCGGCCTCGTCGCGCCGAAGCGGCCGGTCTGGTCGGAGCGGCTGAAGGCGGAGATGCGGATCACCTCCGCAGACGAGATCGCGCCGCTCGTGCCGCTGATCCGGCAGGCTTGGGACGCCTCGTGATCGGGGTGGCGTAACCGAAAGGTCATCGCCATATCGCCCTCTCGAACGAGGGAGAGGATCACCGTGAGCGTAGCGTTCCGCCGCGAAAGCGACGACGAGCATAAGGAACCGAAATTCGAGCTGCCGCTGCCGCCCGGCCCCAATCTGGTGACGGCGCGCGGCCTCGCGCAGATCGAGGCGAAGGTGGCGGAGCTGGAGGCGATCGACGCCGCCGCTCTGCCCGAGGCCGAGCGAGAACAGCATGGCCGCGTCCTGCGCTACTGGCGTACCCGTCAGGCGACCGCCCAGCCCACGCCCCCGCCGCCCGAGGATGAGGTGGCATTCGGATCGCGCGTGTCCTTCAAGCTCAACGGCCAGACGAAGCGCATCGACATCGTCGGCGACGACGAGGCCGAGCCGAATGAGGGCCGCCTCGCTTTCTCCGCTCCGCTCGCCCGCGCGATGATCGGCGGCTATGTCGGCGAGAAGGTCGATTTCGGCGGCAAGCCCGAGGCGATCGAGATCCTGAGCACCGAAGCCATTTCCGACTGACGGAGACCCGCATGTCCGATTTCCGCATGATCATCCGCGCGCATGGCGGCCCCGAGCAGATCGAGCGCGAGGAGATCGCTCCCACCGCACCCGGTGCAGGTGAGGCACGCGTGCGGCAGAGCGCGATCGGGCTGAACTTCATCGACACCTATCACCGCACCGGTCTCTACCCGATGACGCTGCCTTCCGGCCTTGGCACCGAAGCCGCGGGCGTTGTCGAGGCGGTCGGCGAAGGTGTGGAGGGGCTGAAGGCAGGCGACCGCGTCGCTTATGCCGGCGGCTCGCCGGGCAGCTATGCGACCGTCCGCACGCTGCCCGCCGACCTGCTCGTCCCGCTGCCCGACACGATCGATGACCAGACCGCCGCCGCCGCGATGCTCAAGGGCATGACCGCCGCCTACCTGATCGGCCCGTGCGCGAAGATCGCGGCGGGGCAGACCGTGCTGGTCCACGCCGCCGCCGGCGGGGTCGGCTCGATCCTCGTGCAATGGCTGAAAGCGATCGGTGTCACCGTGATCGCCCATGCCGGCTCGGCGGAGAAAGCGGCGATCGCCACGAAGCTCGGCGCCCACCACGCCCTCTCCTGCCCGATGGACGATCTCGCCGCCAGGGTCCGCGAATTGACCGGTGGCAAGGGTGTCGAGGCGGTGCTCGACGGCGTCGGCAAGGCGAGCTGGGCGGCCTCGCTCGCCTCGGTCGCGACGCGCGGGCTTCTCGTCACCTACGGCAATGCCAGCGGCCCGGTGCCACCGATCGACGCGCTCGCGCTCTCGCAAACCGGATCGATCTTCGTCACCCGACCGACCCTCGCCCATTATGCCCGCAATGCGCAGGAACGCCGCGATCTCGCGGGCGCGCTGTTCGCGCAGATCGCCAGCGGCGCGGTCACCATCCCGGTCGGCCAGACCTTCGCTCTGGCCGATGCCGGGGACGCCCATCGCGCGCTCGAATCGCGTTCCACGACCGGTTCGACCCTCCTGCTGCCCTAAATCGCCCGAAAAACGCCTGTTCAGGCTGGACCTTGCCCGAATTCCACGGCTATGTGCTCCGGCTTCGTTAAGGAGGAGACGAGTTCCATGAATAACACCGAGCTCGCCGAGCAGATTGCTGCCGGCCACGGCCTGTCGAAGGCGGACGCCCGCAAGGTCGTCGACGCCGTTTTCACCGCCATCACCGATGCGGCCGCCAAGGGCACCGAAGTTTCGATCTCCGGCTTCGGCAAGTTCAAGGTGAAGGACAGCCCGGCGCGCGAAGGCCGCAACCCGGCCACCGGCGCCGCGATGACCATCGCCGCCTCGAAGAAGCTGGGTTTCTCGCCGGCCAAGGCCGTCAAGGACAAGCTGAACGGCTAAGCCCCGTTCGGCAAGATCCCGTGAGCCTCGATAGCGTTCGCGCCTTCCTTGCGGAAAAAGCGCCCGATATCGGGATCATAGATCAGGGTGCCAGCACCGCCACGGTGAACGAGGCGGCGCTGGCACTGGGGGTCGAGCCGGGACAGATCGCCAAGACTTTGTCCATCAGGGTCAATGACGAGGCGATCCTGATCGTTGCCAGAGGCGACGCCCGGCTCGACAACCGCAAGACCAAGGCCGCATTCGGAGGCCGCCCGCGCATGCTGTGTGCCGAGGATGTCGAGGCCCTTACCGGCCACCCGGTCGGCGGCGTCTGCCCGTTCGGGCTCGCCACCCCCCTTCCCGTCTATTGCGACGTATCGCTCAAGGATTTCGCCGAGGTCTATCCGGCGGCGGGATCACGCACCAGTTCGGTGCGGCTGACGCCCGATCGGCTCGCCACTTTGGTCGATGCGCGCTGGATCGACGTCTGCTCGCTACCGGCCCTCGCCGAATAACGGCCTCGCCAGCACCACATCCTCACATTCCTGACTGCCGACGCGGAAGCGGCGCTCGCCGATCTTCGCGAAACCGTGCCTTCGGTAGAAAGCCAGCGCGCGCATGTTTCCGGCGAACACACCCAGCAGCAGGCGCCTCGCCCCCACCGCCTCGGCATGGCCCGTCGCCCGCCCCATGAGCGCCGCACCCAGCCCGGTCCCATGGGTGCGCGAGAAGCTGTAGATCCGTTTCAGCTCCAGATCGCCCGGTTCCGCCTGCGCGAGCTTCGGCGCGGTGACCAGCGCATACCCCAAGGGCGCACCACCCGCCTTCGCCTCCGCGATCCACGCCGCGCTCCGCTCTGTCGCCAGCAGCGCGCGATAGGCATCGACGCCATGCTCGCGCGCGCAATGCGCGACGATCGCGTCGCCTTCCAATATGCCCACGAAGGTCTCCAGAAAGGTCGCCGCGCCGATCAGCGCCAGCCGATCCGCATCCTCCCTGCCCGCCGGCCGCAGCGTCCAGTCCATGCGTCTCTCCCGTCTTCGTGCAAGCCCTTAGACGAAGGTCGTATCGGTGCGGAAGATCAACTCCTGGGTAACCAATCCAGATTAGCAATGGGGCCGTAGTTTCGGAGGTCCCAGTGCGGCGACAGCCCCCATCCGCGTCCCCTTTATCGGCCACCTTCGCTCGTATGGCGGAAGCCTCGATGCGTCTGCCGCGATCACGCGCGCAGATCGTGCTCGGCATAGCCCTGCTCGTCACCGCCATCGTCGATTTCGAGACGGGGCCGGAGGTCAACTTCGGAATCTTCTACCTCGCGATCGCCTGCTTCGGCAGCTGGTGCGTGGGCGAGCGGACCGGCCTCGGCGTCGGCGTGTTCGCCGTTCTGATGCTGGCGGCGAACCACCGTTTCGGCTTCGATCTGCATACCACCCAGGTCGGGCGGGCGACGCTGTTCTGGAACATGCTCGCGCGCTGCCTGACGGCGATCTTCGTGGTGGCGATCGCCTCCGGCCTGCGCCATGCGCTCGATCAGGCGCGCTGGTCGGCGACGACCGATCCGCTGACCGGGGTGCTCAACAAGGCCGCCTTCCAGCGCCGCCTCGGCTCGTTGGTGAGCCACGCGCAGCGACGGGGCGATTCACTGGTACTCGCTTATGTCGATCTGGACGGGTTCAAGGGCGTGAACGACGGGTTCGGCCATGCCGCCGGCGACCGCCTGCTCTGCGATTTCTCCGAAAAGGCAAGCGATGCGATCCGCTCGCACGATCTGTTCGCGCGGATCGGCGGCGACGAGTTCGTGACGCTGATGACGGTGCCCAACTGCGCGCAGGGCGACATCGCTGCCGAGCGGCTGCACCATCGGCTGAGCGTCATTCTGCGCAGCACCGGCCACGCCGTCACCTGCAGCATGGGCGCGATGGTGGTGCCGGCCCAGCAGGTCGCGGACACGGCCAGGCTGGTCGAATCCGCCGATGCCCTGATGTACGAGGTGAAGCGGGGCGGCAAGAATGCGCTGCGCGTCGCCCGCCTCGATCTCCAGCCCGCCCCGACAGGCCAGGTCGTGCTGCCCCTGCGGCCCGATCGGCGGAAGGATCACACCCACATGGCGAACGCCGCATGACGATCTATTACAGCCCCGCCCGCCGCCCGGATGATGAGGATGACCGCCAGCGCGCGGTCGAGGCTTCGGGCCTGCTTGACGCCGCCGGCGATCCCGCGCTGGACGCCATCGTGCGCGAGGCCGCCGATCTGTTCGGTACGCCGATCGCCGCCATCTCGATCGTCGACAACGAGCGCCAGTATTTCCCGGCGCGCTTCGGCCTTGGGGCTTCGGAAACGCCGCGAGCCGCCTCCTTCTGCGCGCATGCGATGCTCGATTGCAGCCAGCCGCTGCTCGTCACCGACGCGAGTTCCGACGAACGCTTCGCGGGCAATCCGCTGGTGCTGTCCGGGCCGGACATCCGTTTCTATCTGGGCATGCCGCTGGTGGCCGAGAACGGCCAGCCGCTCGGCGCACTGTGCGTCATCGACAATCAGGCCCGCGATCTGCCCGAACAGGACAAGCTCGACATGCTCGCAGCGCTGGCGCGCAAGGTGATGGACCACGCGAGCGCGATCGGGCGCTAGACCGGATCTTGGGGGAGATCCCCGGCCGGCGGAGGGGGGAGAGCCGGCCGGGGATCGCAGGGACGACCTCGGAGGGGGAGGGAGTGAGCGTCGCCCCCGATGGGGATCAGTAACCGTGGCGATCGGCGGTGCGGCCCTGGGCGATGCTGGACAGCAGCAACTCCAGCTGATCGGTCGAGAAACCGACTTCCTTGAAGCCCTTCATCGCCGAGACGGGCACGGCGTAGCCCTGATGCCAGGCATGGACGGCAAGCCTGCGCAAAGCCTCCAGGCGCGGGCTGGCGAGCCGGCGATCCGGATTGCCGCCGAACAGGGCGGCGAAGGTGCGGGCCAGCCAGCCCGGCGCGCGAAGCGACGCGATGTCATCGCGCTGCGCCAGCACGATCACTTCCCATTCGCTGCGCTCGAAGGCGGCGGGGATCGAGGAGGCACCGACCGGCGCTGCGGTGGCGAAGGCCTCGCGGGTGTCGAGATAGGCCATGGGACAACCCCTTACGAATATACGGCATCCCCGCCCCGCGCGCCGTCAGCGGGCGAGCGCGGAAGTGCCCTGATGAGACGAAGCCGCGAGGCGGCAACCTTGGTTTCGTGGCGAGAGGGAGGATGGTTACTCCATCGCCGGACCGGACATCGATCGATGAGGAACCTCGCAGCTCCGCGTCGCTTGTTCCTTACTGAGCGGTATATAAAGAGCGTAGCCGCTTTGCGTCAACCGCTTTCTGTACCGCTCGATAAAGTTTTTCGACGCGACCCTTCAGCCGGACTTATCGCCCCGGCCACATCGCCAGCGCGGTATCGACCATGCGACCCAGATTGTCGCAGCACATGCCGGTGCCGGCCTGCACCGACAGCCCCTGCAGCAACGCGATGAGATAATGGGCGAGCGCCTCCGGCTCCACGCCATCTGGCAGGTCGCCGTCCGCCTTGGCCTGCTCGAATCGCTGCACCAGCGCCGCCATGGACGAGGCGCGGCGCGCCACCACCTCGGCCTTGATCGCCTCGGCTTCCGCCCCGCAGGCGACCGACGAGATCACGCCCAGGCAACCCTTGGGATCGCAGCTGCTCGCCTGGTTGGCCAGCGCGCCATGGAGTAGCCGTTCGGCCACGCCGCGCGCGGTGGGCGCGTCCAGCGCGGTCTGCATATAGGCCATTTTCTCGGTCTCGTAGAGATCGAGCGCCTTCTTGAAGAGCGCTTCCTTGTTGCCGAAGCAGGCGTAGAGGCTGGGGCGCGTGATGCCCATCGCCTCGGTCAGCTCGCTGAGCGACGCGCCTTCGTAGCCACGCGTCCAGAACACCCTCAGCGCCGCCGCCAGCGCGTCGTCCGCGTCGAATTCACGCGGGCGTCCGCGGGTCGCGACGGCTGTATCCATGTTTTTCATACCGCTCGATATAATGAAGATTCACGCAATCGTCCACCCATCGACCTTGGTCTGACCATCAGACCACGCGCATCGTCAAGGTGCCGAGATGATCGTAGCGCACGCGTATCTCGTCGCCGGGATGGACCATGACCGCCTCGGTCGCGCCACCCGTCATGATGAAGGCGCCGGCGAGCAGAGACTCGCCCCGGCGGCCGAGCATGTTGGCCAGCATAGCCACGCTTTGCGCGGGATGGCCGAGTACCGCGGCGCCGGTCGCCTCCCCCACCACTTCGCCATTCTTCTCCATCACGATCGCGAGGTTGCTGAGATCCAACCCACGCACGTCGGTCGCGATCCCGCCGGTGATCCAGCGCGCGGCGGACGTGTTGTCGGCGATCACGCTCTTCAGATCGAAGATGAAATCTTTGTAACGGCTGTCGATCACCTCGACCGCCGGCAGCACGAAGTCGGTCGCCGCAAGTACCGCTCCGATATGGCAACCCGGCCCCTTCAATTCATGCTTGAGCACGAAGGCGATCTCCGCCTCCACCTTGGGGTGGATCAAGGTCGCAGTGTCGATCTCGCCGCCATCGGGGATCATCCCGTAATCGGTGAGGAAACCGAACACCGGATCGGTGACACCCATCTGCTTCATCTTGGCATGGCTGGTGAGGCCCGCCTTGTAGCCGGCGATCGCCACGCCGCGCGCGGTCTTGCGGTCGCGGATCGCGGCCTGGATGGCGTAGGCGTCGTCCCAGTCCATGTCCGGATGCGCATCGGTGATCTTCACCACCTCGCGCCGCTCCAGCTCGGCGGTCTCGAGATGCTCGGCAAGGCTGGCGATCAGATCGGGGGTCAAGGCCATGGTGTCTTCCGGGTCAGAGCTTGATGCAGACATTCTTGAGCTCGGTGTAGAATTCGAGGCTGTGCACCCCGCCTTCCCGCCCAATGCCCGATTGCTTGGCGCCGCCGAACGCCGTGCGCAGGTCGCGCAGGAACCAGCTGTTGATCCAGCAGATACCGACCTCCAGCTCCGCCCCCATCCGGTGTGCGGTCGAGAGGTTCTGCGTCCATACCGTCGCGGCGAGGCCGTAGGCCGTGGCGTTGGAGCGCCCGATCACCTCGTCGATCGTGTCGAAGGGGGCAATATGGCAGCAGGGGCCGAACACCTCTTCGCGCAGCATCGCGGACGAGTCCGGCAGGCCCGTCCAGATCGTCGGCTCGACCCACGATCCTTCGTCGAGCGCATCGCCCATCGCGGGTACACCGCCACCGGTGACGATCGTCGCGCCCTCGGCCTTCGCCTTCTCGTAATAGCCGAGCACCTTGCGGCGATGCTCCTGCGAGATCAGCGGCCCCATGGTGACGCCGGTGCGATCGGGCGGCCCCATCACCAGCGCCTCGGCACTCGCCTTCAGCCGCGCGACGAAGGCATCGAAGATCGGCCGCTCGACATAGACGCGCTCGGTGCCGAGGCAGACCTGCCCGGTATTCTGGAAGGTCGATCGCGTGATCCCCTCGATCGCCGCATCGAGATCGGCGTCGGCGAAGACGATCCCCGGATTCTTGCCGCCCAGTTCGAACGATACCGGGCGTACTCCCTTCGCCGCGGCGCGCATGATCGCCTCGCCGGTGCCGGTCTCGCCCGTGAAGGTGATGCCATCGACGCCGGGATGCTCCGTCAGGAAAGCCCCGGCGCTGTCCGGCCCGAAGCCGTGGACGACGTTGTAGACGCCCTCGGGGACGCCGACGTCGCGCATCACCTCGCCGAGCAGGGTGGCGGTGGACGGCGTCTCCTCCGACGGCTTCACCACCACCGTGTTGCCGCAGGCAAGCGCCGGGCCGACCTTCCACGTCATCAGCAGCAGCGGGAGGTTCCACGGGCAGACCACCGCGATCACGCCGCGCGGGGAGCGCAGCGAATAGTTGATCGCCTTGCCGCCGTGATGGACGTCCTGCGCGAAGGCCTCGGTCGGCACATTGCGGAACAGGTCGGCGAACACCTTGAAGTTGGCGGCGCCGCGCGGGACATTGACGTTGCTGGCGAAGGCGAGCGGCATGCCCGTATCGGCCAGCTCCGCCGCGACGAAATCGGCATGGCGCCGCATCATCTCGTCGGCGACCTTGTGAAGCAGCGCGCAGCGCTCATCGAGCGTCAGCTTGCCCCACGGCCCGCGCAGCGCCTTGCGCGCCGCCGTCACCGCTGCATCCACCTCGGCACGGCCCGCCTCATGGACCTGGCCGACGAGGCTGTTGTCGATCGGGTTGCGATTCTCGAACAGGCGGCCGGTCTCGACCCACTGGCCGGCGATGAAGTTGCGGCAGTCGCGATCGGCGGCGATTTGGGTCGCGGCCGGTGCCTCGAGCGTGGAAGCGGATGCGGTCATTGGTCGATCCTCCGGCGGGAGTCGGGTGTCATGCGCGTTGCCCGGCCATGTCGAGCGCGACGTCGACGATCATGTCCTCCTGTCCGCCCACCATGCGGCGGCGGCCCAGCTCGACGAGGATCTCGCGGGTATCGACGCCGTAGTCGGCGCTGGCCTTCTCGGCGTGGCGCAGGAAGGAGGAGTAGACGCCCGCATAGCCGAGGCTCAGCGTCTCGCGGTCGACGCGCACCGGGCGGTCCTGCAGCGGGCGCACCAGCTCCTCGGCTGCGTCCATCAGCTTGTAGAGGTCGCAGCCGTGCAGCCAGCCCTTGCGGTCGGCCGCCGCGATGAACACCTCCAGCGGCGCGTTGCCCGCCCCCGCCCCCATCCCTGCGAGGCTGGCATCGATGCGGATCGCGCCGGCCTGCGCGCCGACCATCGAATTGGCGACGCCGAGCGAGAGATTGTGGTGGGCGTGGATGCCGCGCTGGGTCTCGGGCTTGAGCACGCGGTCATAGGCCTCGCAGCGCGCGCGATAGCCGTCCATGTCGAGCGCGCCGCCGCTATCGGTGACGTAGACGCAGGTCGCGCCATAGCTTTCCATCAGCTTGGCTTGGCTGGCGAGTGCGTCCGGCTCGATCATATGGCTCATCATCAGGAAGCCGCAGGTGTCCATGCCGAGATTGCGCGCGGCGGCGATATGCTGCTTCGAGATGTCGGCCTCGGTGCAATGCGTCGCGATGCGGACCGAGCGGACGCCGAGCCTGTAGGCGTGCTTCAGCTCCTCGATCGTGCCGATGCCGGGGATCAGGAGCGTGGTCAGCACCGAATGGTCGATCACGTCTGCGACCGCCTCGATCCATTCCCAGTCGGTATGCGCGCCGAAGCCGTAGTTGAAGCTCGATCCGTTGAGGCCGTCGCCATGCGCCACCTCGATCGCATCCACCTTCGCCTCGTCGAGCGCCTTCGCGATCCTGCGGACATGATCGATGCCGTACTGGTGGCGGATCGCGTGCATCCCGTCGCGCAGCGTCACGTCCTGAATGTAGAGCTTGGTCCGGGTGGGATCGAAGCGCATCACGCCGCCTCCCTCGTCAGCCGGCGCGCGGCGATCTTCTCGGCGGTGCGCAGGCCCGCCGAGGTCATGATGTCGAGATTGCCGGCATAGGCCGGCAGATAATGCGCGGCGCCCTCCACCTCGAGGAAGACGCTGGTCTTGACCCCCTCGAACGTGCCGATGCCGGGGATGCGGACCGGATTGTTCGATCCGAAGCGCTCGAACTGCACCTTCTGCTTCAGCCGGTAGCCGGGGACGTAGGCGTTGACCTTCGCCACCATCGCCTCGATCGCGGCGGCGATCTCCGGCTCCTCTGCGCCCGAGGACAGGGTGAACACCGTGTCGCGCATGATCATCGGCGGCTCGGCAGGGTTGAGGATGATGATCGCCTTGCCCTTCGCCGCGCCACCGACCTTCTCGATCCCGTGGCTGGTGGTCTCGGTGAACTCGTCGATATTGGCGCGTGTGCCGGGGCCGGCGCTCTTGGACGATATGGAGGCGACGATCTCGGCATAATGGACCGTCGCGACCGAGGAGACCGCGGCGACGATCGGGATGGTCGCCTGCCCCCCGCACGTCACCATGTTGACGTTGGCCGCATCGAGATGGTCGTCGCCGTTGACGACCGGGATCACATAGGGGCCAATCGCCGCCGGGGTGAGATCGATCATCACCTTGCCCGCGCCGGTGACGATTGCGCTGTGCCGCGCGTGCGCGCCGGCCGAGGTCGCATCGAACACCACGCCGATCTCGTTCCAGACGGGCAGCTTCACCAGCCCCTCTATCCCCTCCGCGGTCGTGGCGACGCCCAGCCGCTCGGCCCGCTTGAGGCCGTCCGAGGCGGGATCGATGCCGACCAGCGCGCCCATCTCCAGCACGTCCGACGTGCGCATGATCTTGATCATCAGATCGGTGCCGATATTGCCCGATCCGATGATCGCGGCCTTCACCTTGGGCATGCCCGATCCCCCTCGAAATCGAAGCTGCATTCGCCGAGGCCACCGATCACTGCGCGCACCCGGTCGCCGGGGTTGAGCGCGATCATCGGGCCGAGCGCGCCGGTCATCAGGACGTCGCCGGCGCGCAGCGGCTCGCCCCGCGCGATCAGGGTGCGCGCCAGCCAGGCGGCGGCGTTCAGCGGATGGCCGAGGCAGGCCGCCCCCGCACCCAGCGAGGCGACCGCGCCGTTCACCTCCAGCACCATGCCGCAGGAATAAAGGTCCAGCCCGTCGAGCTGCACTTCGCGGCTGCCGAGCACGAAGAAGGCCGAGGAGCCGTTGTCCGCCACCGTGTCGGCGAAGGTGATTGTCCAGTCGGCGATGCGGCTGTCGACGATCTCGATCGCGGCGACCGCGTGCGCCGTCGCGGCGCGGATGCCGTCCGCATCCACCGCCGGGTCGTCTATATCCCTCGCCAGCACGATCGCGACCTCGGCCTCCGCCTTGGGCTGGAGCACTGAGGACGCCCTGAGCGTGCCACCGTCGGCGATCCGCATGTCGGCGAACAGCGCGCCGAAATCGGGCTGGTCGACGCCGAGCTGCTTCTGCACGGCGGCGGCGGTCAGCCCGATCTTGCGGCCGACGAGCCTGCGCCCCTCGCCGATCCAGTGGCGGGTGTTGAGTTCCTGCACCGCATAGGCGCCGTCCGCATCGGTCGGCTCCAGCACGTCGCGCAGCGGAGCGATGGTGCCACCGGCATAAGCGGCGCGCAGATCGGCGGCGGCTTGCTCGATGCTTCGGCCCAAGATCCTCTCCCTCGCTCGTTTCCGCCATTATGGACCGCCTTGGGAGCGACGCAATTTACCGGCCACCGATTTTCTCATAGAGTGAGACGATGGATTTTCCGCCCGATCCGCCGGGGACCCTCGACCGCGCCATCGCGCTGCTGCTCAGCGTCGCGCGGGACGGCGCCGAGCGACCGATCGCGGACCATGCCGCCGCGCTCGATATCCCCCTGTCGAGCGCCTACCGCACCGTCGCGCTGTTCGCCCGCCACGGGCTGCTTGCACAGGGAAAGCGCGGATTTTTCGGCCCCGGCCTCGCACTCGCGTCGCTCGGCATCGCGTCGGATCCCCGTGCGATCATCGCCAGCGCCGCCCGCGCGCCGCTGCGCCGGCTCGCCCGCACGATGCGCGCCACCGCCCATCTCGGCGTGCTGGAGGGCGACATGGTGACCTATGTGGTGAAGGAGCAGGGCGGCGGCCGTGCGCTCTTCACGCGCGAGGACGGGCAGCTGGAGGCCTATTGCTCGGCAATCGGCAAGGTGCTGCTCGCCGCCGTCGAGGCGGAACGGCTGGCCGACTATCTCGCCGCCGGCCCCTTCGTGCCGCTAACCGGGCGGACGATCACCGATCCCCCCGCCATCGCCTCCGAGATCGCGAAGGTCGGCGCGCAGGGTTACGCCATCGACGATCGCGAGATCGCCGACGATCTCTTCTGCATCGCCGCCCCGGTGCGTGGGCCGGACGGCGCGGTCGTGGCCGCCATCTCGCTCTCGCGCCCGGCGCACCCGACCGATGGCCTCGCCCCGCTTGCCGACGTTCTGGCCTGCGCGGCGGCGATCGAACGGCGGCTCGGCCATTTTTCCTGACAGATTTTTCGTATACGATTATAGGGCAGCATCGGCTTGCCCGGACTCGCCGGGCCTGCTAGATACTATTTGTCTGAGTAATTAAAGGCGGAAGATGATCAAGGGTTCCATCCTGATCGGCTCGCGTGACGAAGCCGGCACCAGTTTCTTCTCGGCCATCGATCCATCGACGGGCGAGCAGATCGAGCCGCGCTTCGGCTCGGCCGACGTCTCCGATGTCGCGAAGGCCTGCGCGCTCGCCGACGCTGCGTTCGATGCCTACGCCGCCACCACGCCGGAGGAGCGCGCACGCTTCCTCGAAACCGTCGCCGAGAACATCGTCGCGATCGGCGACGATTTGATCGTTCGCGCCATGCAGGAAAGCGGCCTGCCCCGTGCCCGGCTGGAGGGCGAGCGTGGCCGCACCGTCGGCCAGCTGCGCCTGTTCGCCGCCACCGTCCGCCAGGGCGACTGGCTGGACGCGACGATCGATCCGGCATTGCCCGATCGCCAGCCGCTGCCCCGCCCGGATCTGCGCCGCGTCAACGTCGCGCTCGGCCCGGTCGCGGTGTTCGGTGCGTCCAACTTCCCGCTCGCTTTCTCGGTGGCGGGCGGCGACACCGCCTCCGCCTTCGCCGCCGGTTGCCCGGTGGTGGTGAAGGGCCATCCCGCCCACCCCGGCACCGGCGAGCTGGTCGCCCGCGCGATCCGCGATGCGGTGGCGGCCTGCGGCCTGCCCGAAGGCACCTTCTCCTACCTGCCCGGTCCCTCGATCGAGCTGGGCGGCGCGCTGGTCGCCGATCCGCGGATCAAGGCGGTGGGCTTCACCGGATCGCGCGCCGGCGGCCTCGCGTTGATGAAGATCGCGGCGGAACGCGCCGAGCCGATCCCGGTCTATGCCGAGATGTCCAGCATCAATCCGGTGGTGCTGATGCCCGCCGCGCTGAAGGCCCGTGGTGACGCGCTGGCGCCCGCCTTCGTGCAGTCGCTGACCATGGGTTCGGGCCAGTTCTGCACCAATCCCGGCCTCGTCATCGGCATTGCCGGAGACGCGCTCGACCGCTTCGTCGCGGCCGCCGGCGAGGCGTTGACCGGCGCCGCCGCGACCACGATGCTGACGCCGGGCATCCACGCCGCCTATGACAAGGGCGTGGCCGCGCTCGCCGGCCACGACAAGATTGAGACGGTCGCGCGCGGTTGCCCGGCAAGCGGCGCCAACCAGGCGCAGGGCGCGCTGTTCCGCACCGATGCGACGAGCTTCCTCGCCGACGCGGCGCTGGGGCATGAGGTGTTCGGTTCGTCCTCCGCGATCGTCGCCTGCCGCGATCTGGCCGAAGTGCGCACGGTGATCGCCGGCCTCGAAGGCCAGCTCACAGCCACCCTGATCCTCGACGAAGCCGACGAAGCCGATGCCGCGACGCTGCTGCCGGTGCTCGCCCGCAAGGTCGGCCGCATTCTCGCCAACGGCTGGCCGACGGGCGTCGAGGTGAGCCACGCCATGGTCCATGGTGGCCCCTTCCCGGCGACGTCGGACGGGCGCACCACCTCGGTCGGCACGCTGGCGATGGCGCGCTTCCTGCGGCCCGTGTCGTTCCAGAACCTGCCCGCCGGGCTGCTTCCGCCCGCGCTGGCGGAGGCGAATCCGTGGCACCTGTCGCGCCGCATCGACGGCACGGTGTCGCGCCCGGCCTGACGGCCCAAGACTTTCGGAGAGGAAAAACGTGACCCTATCGCTGATCCAGTTCCGGGCCGCCGATGGCGCCCGCCGTGTCGCCGCGCTGTCCGAGGATGGTCAGGCCCATGTCGTGCCGGGTGCGGCGAGCGTCGTGGCGCTCGCCAAGGCCGCGCTCGCCGCCGGGCAGACGCTGGCGGAAGCCGTCGCGGCGGCCGGCGCGGGCGAGGCGATCGACCCCGCCTCGGTCGATCTGCTGGCGCCGATCGACCATGAGGACAGCGCGCATCTGCTGATGACGGGCACCGGCCTCACCCATCTCGGTTCGGCCGAGGGACGCGACAAGATGCACCGCGCGGCGAAGGAGAATCCCGAGCCGACCGACAGCATGAAGATGTTCCTGATGGGCGTCGAGGGCGGCAAGCCCGCCGACGGCGCAGTCGGCGCGCAGCCCGAATGGTTCTACAAGGGCGACGGTAGCCAGCTCGTCGCACCCGGCCAGCCGATCCGCTCCCCCGCCTTCGCGCTGGATGCGGGTGAGGAGCCGGAGATCGCCGGCATCTACCTGATCGATGCCGACGGCAGCCCGGTGCGCCTGGGTTTCGCGCTCGCCAACGAGTTCTCGGATCACGTCACCGAGCGGGGCAATTACCTGTGGCTCGCCCATTCCAAGCTGCGCGAGGCGGCGCTGGGTCCGGAGCTGCTGGTCGGCGACCTGCCCGCCGACGTGCGCGGCGCCAGCCGCATCGTCCGCGATGGTGAGACGATCTGGGAAAAGCCCTTCCTGTCGGGCGAGGCGAACATGTCCCACACGATCGCCAACCTGGAGCATCATCATTTCAAATACGGCCTGTTCCGTCGGCCGGGTGACGTCCACGTCCACTTCTTCGGCACCGCCACGCTCTCGTTCAGCGACGGCGTGCGGACCCAGCCGGGCGACGTGTTCGAGATCGAGGCGGCGCCCTTCCGCCTGCCCGTGCGCAACCCGATCGCCATCGCCGAGGAAGAGAGCGTCACGGTGAAGGCGCTCTGATGGCGGTGAAGCTCGCGATCGTCGGCCTGGGCAAGATCGCGCAGGACCAGCACCTCCCCGCCATCGCCGCCTCGGACGATTTCGAGCTGGTCTGCGGCGCGACCCTCCAGGGCGAATGCCCGACCGGCAGGACCTATCGCGACGTCGCCACGATGCTGGCCGGGGAGCCGGGGATCGAGGCGGTGGCGATGTGCCAGCCGCCGCAGGCCCGCTTCGCCGCCGCCCGCGACGCGCTGCTCGCCGGCAAGCATGTGCTGCTCGAAAAGCCGCCGGGCGCGACGCTGAGCGAGGTCGCGCTGCTCTGCGATCTCGCGGCCGAGCGCAACCTGACCCTCTTCGCCGCGTGGCACAGCCGCGAGGCCCCGGCGGTCGAGCCGGCGCGCGCGTGGCTCGCCGGCAAGCGCATCCTGTCGGCGCAGATCATCTGGCGCGAGGACGTGCGCGTCTGGCATCCGGGGCAGCGCTGGATCTGGCAGGCGGGCGGGCTCGGCGTGTTCGATCCGGGGATCAACGCGCTCTCGATCGCGACGCACATCCTGCCGCCCTTCCTGCTGACCGGCGGCACGCTTTCCTATCCCTCCAACCAGCAGTCGCCGATCGCGGCCGATCTCGCCTTCGTGATGGCGGACGGCGCGCCGCTTACCGCCGATCTCGATTTCCGCCAGACCGGCCCGCAGACCTGGGACATCCGCATCGAGACCGATCAGGGCCGGCTCGTCCTGTCGAAAGGCGGCGCGGAGATGACGGTCGACGGCGTGGCCCAGCCGCTGCCGCCTGAGGCGGAATATCGCGGTCTCTACGTCCGCTTCGCGTCGCTGATCGCGGCGGGCGCACAGGACGTGGATCGCGCCCCGCTGCGCCATGTCGCCGACGCCTTCCTGCGCGCGGAGCGGATCGAGGTGGAGGCCTTCCACGACGAGCCGGCCGTGCCCGCCATGGCGTGAGGCGGCTTCGCATCCTGCTGGCGGCGCTGCTGGTCGGCGCCGCCGCGCCCCTTCCGGCCGCGCTCCCGCTCGACGAGCATCGCATCGCGGTCGATCGCTTCGGCAACGATGCGCCCTGGTATGAAGGCAATATCCCCTTCTTCGAGGCGTCCGATCCGCTGCTGACGCGGATATTCTACTATCGCTGGCAGATTTTCCGCGCCCACCAGCGCGATCTCGGCCGGCAGGGCTATATCTCCACCGAATTCCTCGACGATGTGAGCTGGCAGCGCGAGCCTTATGCCAGCCTCAACGACGCCACCGCCTTCCACATCGTGGAGGGGCGCTGGCTGCGCGACCGGCGGTACGCCGACGATTACGTGAACTTCCTCTACGAAGGCGGCGGCAACGACCGGCATTTCAGCGAGGGGATCGCGGGCGCGGTGTGGGGCCGCTATCTCGCCGACGGAGACGCCACCGCCGCGACCCGCCACCTCGACGCGATGCGCCACGTCTACAATTTGTGGGACGATCATTTCGATTTCGATCGCCGGCTCTACTGGATCGAGCCGCTGCTCGACGCGACCGAATATACCATTTCCTCGATCGACGCCTCGGGCGGCAAGGACGGTTTCCGGGGCGGCGACGCCTTCCGCCCCTCGATCAACGCCTACATGTTCGACAATGCCCGCGCGATCGGCCGGATCGCGGCGCTGGCCGGCGACGAGGCGACCGCCGCCGACTATGCCGCCCGCGCCGCCGACCTGAAGGCACATGTCGAGGCGGACCTGTGGAGCCCGGCGCTCGGCCATTTCGTCGATCGCTACCAGAAGGGCAACGAGTATGTCCGCGCCTGGGCGCCGATCCGGGGCCGCGAGCTGGTCGGCTATCTGCCGTGGACGGTGGACATGGTGACGGGCGATCCGCGCTTCGCTTCCGCCTGGTCGCACCTGCTCTCGCCCGCCGAACTGGGCGGCCCGAAGGGGATGCGCACCGTCGAGCCGTCCTACCAATATTATATGCGCCAGTATCGCTACGATGCGGCCAGCGGCGGGCGCGAGTGCCAGTGGAACGGCCCGGTCTGGCCATTCCAGACGACGCAGGCGCTGACCGGCCTTGCCAACCTGCTCGAAGGCCCGCCGCAGACGGTGGCGACGCGATCGGACTATCTGCGGCTGCTCCACCAATATGCGGCGCTGCATATGCTGGGCGATCATCCCGATCTGCAGGAGGATTACGATCCGCAGACCGGCAAGCCGATCGTCGGCCTCGCGCGCAGCCATCATTATTTCCACTCGGGCTTCGACGACCTGATCGTCACCGGCCTCGCGGGCCTGCGCCCGCGCGCCGACGACGTGCTGGAGGTCGCGCCGCTGATTCCGGCCGATCCCAAGGACCCCGAATATCTGCCATGGTTCGCGCTGCAGGACGTTCCCTATCACGGCCATCTGGTGACGATCCTGTGGGATGCGGACGGCAGCCGCTACGGCCACGGCGCGGGGCTGACCCTGCTGGTGGACGGGGCGCAGGTCGCGCACAGCGTCGTGCCGGAACGGCTGACCGTGCCCCTCCCGCGCAAGCCGCTCGCGCCCATAGAACGGCCGATCGATCTCGCGGTGAACCTCGTGCGATCGGACTATCCGAAAGGCTCGGCCTCGGTGAACGCCGATCCCGCCGCGCTGCATGGCGCGCTCGACGGGCGGGTGTGGTTCTTCCCCGAAATGGCGAACGGCTGGTCCACCATCGGTTCGGCGCACGCATGGGACTGGTTCGCGGTCGATCTCGGCAAGGCGGCGCAGGTCCACGCGGCGGAACTGGCCTTCTACGCCGACGGCAAGGATTTCGCGGTGCCCTCCGCCTATCGGCTGCAGGTCTGGGATGGCGGTTGGAAGGACGTGCCCGCCGCGTCGCTGCCCCCACCGGTCGCGAATGGCATTACGCGGATCGCGTGGCCAGCGATAAGTAGCGCCAAGCTGCGCCTGCTGGTGAAGAAGCCCGCAAGGGCCGCGGTGCGGTTGGTGGAGATCAAGCTGTTCTGACTTCATCCTCCCCAGCCTGCTGGGGAGGGGGACCATGCGGAGCATGGTGGAGGGGCCGCCGTCGCAGGCGGCGGTGTGCCACCGCCGCCCCTCCACCACCCTATGGGTGGTCCCCCTCCCCACGCTTCGCGCAGGGAGGATGAAGGGGTCAGCGCAGCCCCAGCACCACCACCGATTTCGCCGGCAGCGTCACCGTCAGCGTGTCGCCCGCGATCCGCGCGCCGTCGAACGCCGCCGGGCGCACCGTGTCCGGGCGATCGAAGCTGTTGAAGGCGTGCATGTCCGGCGCGGTGATGATCTGGCCGGTCACGCCACCCGCCGTCACGCCCGCCAGCTTCACGCTCACCGTCTCGGGCTTGTCCGGATCGGCATTGGCGAGCGCGACATGCACCTGCCCGCTCGTGTCGCGCACCGCCGACGCGCTCACCGCCGGAATCGCGAACTCGTCCTTGTCGTACCAGGGCGAGCGGATATCGACCGGGATCACCGTCGCGTCCTGCCAGGGCTTGTAGAGATCGAACACCCAGTAGGTCGGCGTCTTCACCATGCGCGGCCCGTCGGTGAGCAGCATCGCCTGCAGCACGTTCACCATCTGCGCGATCGAGGTCATCTTCACGCGATCGGCGTGCTTGGCGAAGATGTTGAGGTTGATCGCCGCCACCAGCGCATCGCGCAGCGTGTTCTGCTGGTAGAGGAAGCCGGGGTTGGTGCCCGGCTCGACATCGTACCAAGTGCCCCATTCGTCGACGACCAGCCACACCCGCTTTGCTGGATCATATTTGTCCATGATCTCGGAATGCTTGGTCAGCAGCTCGTCCATCTTCCAGGTGTGGGCGAGGGTCGAGGCCCAGGCGTGTTCGTCGAACTGCGTCGCCGATCCCTTGTCCTCCCAGCTGCCGGGGAAGGTGTAGTAATGGAGCGAGATGCCGTCGATCATCTTGCCGGTCTCGCGCATCATCACGTCGGTCCAGTGATAATCGTCGATGTTGGGGCCGCTGGCGATCTTCATGATCTTCTGGTCGGCCGGCGCCTTGACGAAGGTGGCATAGCGGCGCGTCACGTCGGCGGCATATTCGGGCCGCATGTTGCCGCCGCAGCCCCACAATTCGTTGCCGATGCCGAAATAGGGGACCTTCCACGGCGCCGGATGGCCGTTCGCGGCGCGCTCCTTCGCCAGCGTCGATCCGGTCGGCGAGGTCATGTACTCGACCCACTCGGCCATTTCGGCGGGGCTGGCATCACCGACATTGCCCGCGACATAGGCCTGCGCGCCGAGCAGATCCATGAAACCCATATATTCGTGCGTGCCGAAGCTGTTTGGCTCTGTCACGCCGCCCCAATGGGTGTTGATGCTGACCTTGCGCGCCTTGGCCGGGCCGATGCCGTCGCGCCAGTGATATTCGTCGGCGAAGCAGCCGCCGGGCCAGCGCACCACCGGCACCTTGATCTCCCGGAGCGCGTCGATCACGTCCTTGCGATAGCCGTCGATGTTGGGGATCGGCGATCCCTTCCCCACCCAGACGCCGCCATAGATGCCATGGCCGAGATGCTCGGCGAACTGGCCGAAAATCTGCCGGTCGTAACGCGGGCCGGGCTGATCGGCGTGGAGCGTCACGGTCGCGGCAGGCGCCTGCGCCATCGCGGCGAGCGGCATCGCGCACCCCAGCATGAACCCCGCGACGCGGCGCGACAGGCGATCGAGCATCGTCTTAATCCTCCCGATAATGATATTGTCTGACAAGTTGTCTAGGATGCTCTGGCGGTGCGATCAAGCCTTCGCTATGGTCGTCCGCACAACGGGGCGCGGTATAACCGCGCGGGTGCAGGATGAGGGAGAGACAGGCTTGGCGCGTACGGAAAAGCCCCCCTTCGGCCGGCTCGCCAAACCTTCGCTCGGCATGCGCATCCACGGATCGATCGCCCACGACCTCGGCGTCGCAATCGTCACGGGACATTACAAACCGGGCGACACGCTCTCCGGCGAGATCGAATTCTCCGAGCAGCTGAACGTCTCGCGCAGCGCCTATCGCGAGGCGGTGCGGATGCTCGCCGCCAAGGGGCTGGTGGAGAGCCGCCCCAAGGCGGGCACGCGTGTCTCCGATCGCAGCCGCTGGAACCTGCTCGATCCCGACGTGCTCGCCTGGGCGTTCGAGGGCGAGCCGAGCGAGGATTTCATCCGCGACCTGTTCGAGCTGCGCATGATCGTGGAGCCGGCCGCCGCCGAACTTGCCGCGCGCCGCCGCGAGGGCGCCGACCTCGCCCGCATGGGGCACGCGCTGGAGGAGATGGCGCGCCACGGCCTCGCCACGGCGGCGGGTCAGGCGGCCGACCAGCTCTTCCACCACACCATCCTGCAGGCGACGCGCAACGCGCCGCTGATCTCGCTCGCCAGTTCGATCGAGGCGGCGGTGGGCTGGACGACGATCTTCAAGCAGCGCCGCCGCAAGCTGCCGCGCGATCCGCTGCCCGATCACCGCGTGCTGTTCGAGGCGATCGCCGACGCCGATGCCGATGCCGCGCGTTCGGCGATGACGGATCTCGTCCGCCTCGCGCAGGAAGACACCGAACTCTCGCTGAGGGACTGACGGTGGCGAACGGCCCTAACCGCCGCACGATCCTTACCGGCGCGATGGCGAGCGCGGCGGCGCCGGTCGCGGCACGGGCCAGGATCGCGGGGGCGCCTCCCCTGCTCGCCCCGCGCCCGCCGATGGGCTGGAACAGCTGGAACAGCTTCGCCACCACCATCACCGAGGCGCAGGCTCGCGAGACCGCCGCGATCATGGCGGAAAAGCTGCTGCCCTTCGGCTACGACGTCTTCACCGTCGACATCCAGTGGTACGAGCCGGGCGCCTCCGGATACGATTACCACGCCGTCGCGCAACCGACGCTGGATGGCCATGGCCGCCTGCTGCCCGCGCCCAACCGCTTTCCCTCGAGCATGGGAGACAAGGGCTTCGCGCCGCTCGCCGCCTATGTCCACGGCCTCGGCATGAAGTTCGGCATCCACCTGATGCGCGGCATCCCGCGCCTCGCCATGCAGCGCAACCTGCCCATCCTCGGAACGCCCTACCGCGCGGCCGACATCGCCGACACGGCGAGCATCTGCCCGTGGAACCCCGACATGTTCGGCGTCGACATGCGCAAGCCCGGCGCGCAGGCTTATTATGACAGCGTGTTCGCGCTGTACGCCGGCTGGGGCGTCGATTTCGTCAAGATGGACGACATGAGCCGCCCCTATGACGCCCACGCGCCGGAGATCGAGGCCGCCCATACCGCCATCCGGCGCTGCGGCCGGCCGATCGTCCTCAGCCTCTCGCCGGGCGAGACGCCGGTGCCACGTGCGGAGCATGTCCGCCGCTTCGCGCAGATGTGGCGGATATCGGACGATTTCTGGGACGATTGGGCGATGCTCAAGGCCCAGTTCGTGCGGCTGGAAAACTGGAATGCGTGGCGCGTGCCGGGCGGCTGGCCCGATGCGGACATGCTGCCGCTCGGCCGCCTCGCGCTCGGCGCGCGCGACACCCGCTTCACGCCCGACGAGCAGCGTACGCTGATGACGCTGTGGGTGATCGCCCGCTCGCCGCTGATCATGGGCGGGGATCTGCGCCACCTCGACGCGGCGACGCTGGCGCTGCTCACCAATCGCGAGGTGATCGCGGTCAATCAGGCGAGCACCGCCAACCGCCCGCACTTCGTCGAGGACGGGACGCACATCTGGTCGGCCCGGCCTGAGGGCGGCGGGAACGAGCGCTATCTGGCGCTGTTCAATGCCGCCGACACGCCCAAGACCGTCGGCATCGCACTCGGCGAACTCGGCCTCGGCGGGCCGGTGCAGGCGCGCGACCTGTGGACGGGCGCGACCGGCCGGGCGAGCGGTCGGATCGAGCGCCACCTGCCGCCGCACGGCGCGACGCTCCTGCGCCTGACTTGATAATCCTCCCCCGCCCAGGGGGAGGATTTTTAGCGTCTCAGTGGTTGTCGCGGGGCACGCCCTGCGTCTGGGCGATGCGCTGATACTTTTCGGATCCTTCAAGGATCGCGCCGGTGTTCATCTGGCCGACGACAGCGCGCTGCATCTCCTGCCACGGCGTCTGCGAGGCCGGATAGGCATAGCCCCCCGCCTCGACCAGCGCGCGGCGGCGTTCGGCCAGCTCCTCGTTGGGGATCAGCACGTCGGCACTGCCCTTGCGCAGATCGATGCGCACCCTGTCCCCGGTGCGGATCAGCGCGAGGCCGCCCATCGCCGCCGCTTCCGGCGAGGCGTTGAGGATCGAGGGCGAGCCGGACGTGCCGGACTGGCGACCGTCGCCGATGCAGGGCAGCGCATGGACGCCCTCGCGGATCAGGTAGGCGGGCGGCCGCATGTTCACCACCTCCGCCGCGCCCGGATAGCCAATCGGCCCGGCGCCGCGCATGAACATCAGCGTTTCCGGCGTGATGTTGAGCGCCGGATCGTCGATGCGGTGGTGATAATCCTCCGGCCCGTCGAACACGATCGCCGGCCCCTCGAACGCATCGGGATCGTCGGGGTTGGAGAGGTAGCGGTTGCGGAACTCGTCATCGATCACGCTGGTCTTCATGATCGCGGCGTCGAAAAGATTGCCGGAGAGCACGATGAAGCCGGCCGCCTCCCTCAACGGGCGTTCGAGCGGGCGGATCACCTTCTCGTCCTCGATCGTCGCGTCGCGGCAATTCTCGCCGATCGACCTGCCGTTGGCGGTGATCGCATCCTCGTGGATCAGGCCCTGCTTCATCAGCTGCGCCACCACGGCGGGCACGCCACCCGCGCGATAATAATCCTCGCCGAGATATTCGCCGGCGGGCTGAAGATTAACGAGCAGCGGCACCTTGTGGCCGTGCGTCTCCCAATCCTTCAGTTCCAGATCGGCGCCGACATGGCGGGCGATAGCGGCGAGGTGGATCGGCGCGTTGGTCGATCCGCCGATCGCCGAATTGACCACGATCGCGTTGAGGAACGCCTCACGGGTCAGGATGTCGGAGGGCTTCAGATCCTCGCGCACCATGTCGACGATGCGCAGGCCGGTGCGGTAGGAAATCTCCTGCCGGTCACGATAGGGCGCGGGGATCGCGGCGGATCCGGGCAGCTGCATACCCAGCGCCTCGGCCAGCGAATTCATCGTCGTCGCGGTGCCCATCGTGTTGCAATAGCCGGTCGACGGCGCCGAGGAGGCGACGAGCTTGATAAAGCCCGCCTCGTCGATCTCGCCGGCCGCCAGCATCTGGCGCGCCTTCCAGACGATGGTGCCGGAGCCGGTGCGCTCGCCCTTGTGCCAGCCGTTGAGCATCGGGCCGACCGACAATGCGATCGCCGGAATGTTCACGGTCGCCGCCGCCATCAGCATGGCCGGTGTCGTCTTGTCGCAGCCGACCGTCAGCACCACGCCGTCGAGCGGATAGCCGTAGAGCAATTCGACCAGCGCCATGTAGGCGAGGTTGCGGTCGAGGCCCGCCGTCGGGCGCTTGCCGGTCTCCTGAATGGGGTGGACCGGGAATTCGATCGCGATGCCGCCCGCCTCGCGGATGCCCTCCCGCACGCGCTCGGCCAGCACGAGGTGATGGCGGTTGCACGGCGACAGATCCGATCCGGTCTGCGCGATGCCGATGATCGGCTTGCCCGACCGCAGTTCCTCCAGGCTCAGCCCGAAATTGAGATAACGCTCCAGATAGAGCGAGGTCATGTCGATATTGTCGGGATTGTCGAACCACGCGCGCGAACGGAGCGGGCGGGAGGTCACGGGATCGGGCATCGGTTTCAAACTTCCGGACAAGGATCAGCGAAACGGCGCACCGCTTGGCCATGGAGCATCGCGGGCGGGATGCCGGGACTCGCCGCCGATCGCGAAATTGCGCTTCGCTTTCATGGGCTTGCCCTCCTCCCCGCCGCCACGACGACGCCTTGGCGTTGACGCGCTTCTTGCTCCCATATACTCAGACAAAAAAGCGAAGAGCAACCCCGCCCGCACTTCGAGGGCATCAGGATGAGGAAAATATAGTGCCCGGACCGGTCACCACCAGCGCCAGTGCCGGCGCCTCCCCCATGTCGGCCACCTATCGCCCGGCGCTCACCCTGCTGGCCAGCCTGTTCTTCATCTGGGGCTTCATCACCGTCATCAACAACACGCTGCTGCCGCATCTGCGCAGCGTGTTCGACCTCGACTACACCCAGACCACGCTGATCGAATCGACCTGGTTCATCGCCTATTTCTTCGCGTCGATCCCGTCCGCGAAACTGATCGAACGCGTCGGCTACAAGCGCTCGATGGTAATTGGCCTGGGCATCATGGCACTGGGCGCGCTGGGCATGGCGCCCGCCGCCCTGCTGCCATCCTATGGCGTGACGCTTGTCGCCCTGTTCGTGATCGCCAGCGGCATCACGTTGCTGCAGGTCGCCGCGAATCCCTATGTCGCGGTGGTCGGCCCGGCCGAGACGTCGGATTCGCGGCTCAATCTCGTACAGGCGTTCAACTCGCTGGGCACGACGCTCGCCCCGCTGTTCGGCGGATACCTGATCCTCGGCCGCTCGAAATCGGGCACAGAAATGGCCGGCGCCGCCCATCTCACGCCGGCCGAGCGGCTGGCCGACGCCCATTCCGTGGTGCTGCCCTACCTGATCGTCGCAGCGGTGCTGGTCGCTCTCGCGATCGTCATCGCGCGGTTCCGCCTCCCGGAAATGGGGAGCGCCAACCGCCGTTCGTCGGCCGAGGAGCGGCGTGGCCAGTCACTCTGGAAGCATCGCAATCTCGTGTTCGGCGTCCCCGCGATCTTCATCTACCTGATCGCCGAGATCGGTGTCGCCAACCTGTTCATCAATTTCGTGTCGCAGCCCGACATCGGCAACCTGACGCACGAGCAGGCATCCCACTATCTCTTCCTGCTGTGGGGCGGGATGATGGTCGGCCGCTTCATCGGCTCCTATCTGATGCGCTCGATACCGGCCGATCGCGTGCTGGCCTGCTTCGCCGTGGCCGCCTTCGCGGTCATGCTGGTCGCCACCTTCGCGCACGGCCCGGTGGCGATGTGGGCGCTGATCCTCGTCGGGCTGTGCCACTCGATCATGTTCCCGACGATCTTCACGCTGGGGATCAAAGGCCTCGGCCCGCTGACCGAAGAAGGATCCGGCCTGCTGATCATGGCGATCGCGGGCGGTGCGCTGGTGATCGTGCAAGGCAAGATCGCCGACAATTTCGGCCTGCAGTGGAGCTTCCTGCTCACTGCCGCGTGCGAGCTCTACGTGCTGTTCTACGCGCTGTGGGGCAGCCGCCCGACCCACGCCGAACCCGCGCCGGTGCCCGTCACCGACTGATTTTTCCTTACATTTCCGCACATTTCCGCCGCTGACGGGGGGCATTGCCAAGCCCCTTGCCAGCGGCTTTTGGCTTCGCTACTAAATTGTCTGAGTAATAAACACGACACCGCGCTTTGAGCGGTGCGGACATATCAGGAAGGGGAACCCAATGGCTTTCGATCGCCGTTCGCTCATGACTGCCGCCTCGGCCCTTGCGCTGGGGATGGCGGCGATGCCCGCCATCGCCCAGGATGCCGCCGCAGACGCCAATTCCGGCACCGCAACCGCGACGCAGCCGGCGCCCGATCCCGGTGCCGCCAGCAAGGACATCGTCGTCACCGGCGTCCGCGCCAGCTTGTCCAGCGCGCAGAGCATCCGCCGCAATTCGGTGCAGATCGTCGATTCGATCGTGGCGCAGGATATCGGCAAGTTGCCGGACAATACGGTTTCGGATGCCCTCCAGCGCGTGACCGGCGTGCAGGTCAGCCGCGGCCGCGGCGAAACCAGCGGCGTCGACATCCGCGGCCTGCCCAACGTCGCCACGCTGATCAACGGCCGCGAGGTGTTCACCGGCACCGGCCGCGGCGTCGCGCTGCAGGACATTCCGGCCGAACTGCTCGCCGGCGTAGACGTCTACAAGACGAGCACCCCCGACATCATCGAGGGCGGCGTCGCCGGTGTGATCGACATCCGTCTGCACCGTCCGTTCGATTTCGACGGCTTCCGCGTCGCCGGTGGCGGCCGCGCGGTCTATTCGGACCAGGCCAACAAATGGGGCTATCTCGGCGGCGGCCTGATCAGCGATCGGTGGGAAACCGGGATCGGCGAGATCGGCCTGATGGCCGGCGCCTCCTACAACCGCCGCAAATATGAGGACCAGACGGCGTTCGACTTCGTTTATTCGGGCGCGCCGACCCCGACGCCGGACACCGTGGGTGGCATCTACACCGACGGCGATCGCCGCCGCATGGCCTACAACGTCTCGGCCCAGTGGCGCCCCAGCGACAAGATCGAATTCTACGCCGACGGCCTCTACACCCAGTATAAGGAGCGTTACGGCGTCAACTTCTTCATCGGCCTGCCCAAGGCCGGCAACATGACGTCCGTCACCCCGCGCTCGGACGGCTCGGGCCTCGCCCAGAGCAGCGTGACCGAGAACGCCTACACCCTCACCTCCAAGCAGGCCTTCGAGAACAAGACGACCACCTGGCAGGCCGATGTCGGCACCAAATGGCATGTGGACGACCGCACGCTGTTCACCACCGAGCTGGTCTACAACCGCAGCCGCGTGCCCAACCGCAACGTGATCGTCGATACCTCGTTCAACGCGCCCGAACTGGCGATCGATTTCGACAAGGGCGGCACGCCCAACGTCAACATCTCGGGCGTGGACCTGACCGATCCGAGCAACTTCTATATCCGGACCCTGTTCGACAATCACGGCGTCGATACCAGCCGCCAGTGGGCCTGGCGCGGCGACCTGCAGCACGATTTCGACGGCGGCTTCCTCACCAACTTCAAGATCGGCGCGCGTTACACCAACCGTCGAGCGACCAGCCAGGCGACGCTCTCCATCCCGATCGGCAACCCCGATCCGAACGGCACGCCGGTCACCAGCGTCCCCGGCTTCGCCTCACTCTCGCCGGGCGGCCTGGTCGACGGCAAGCTCGGCATCGATCATTTCGTGCTGGGCGACACCAACTTCCTGCTCGACAATCCCGACACGATCCGCGCGATCTTCGGCCAGCCGGATGGTGCGCGTCCGTATGATCCGGCGCTGTCCTTCTTCGACAACGAACGGACCTACGCCTTCTACGCGCAGGCCGGCTATCATTTCGATCTGGGCAACGTACCGGTCGATGGCGTCGCGGGCGTACGCGTCGTCAACACCGTCGAGAGTCTGAGCGGCAACGGCGTTTCGGGCCGCTCCAACTATGTGAACGCGCTGCCGAGCGCGACGCTGCGCGCCAAGCTCAGCGACAAGCTGCAGGCGCGCCTCGCCTTCGGCAAGACGATCACCCGGCCGGACTTCGCGGCGCTCAACCCGTTGACCGGCTACACGCCGAGCGGATCGACCGGCACGCAGACCTATGCCGGTACCGGCAGCGGCGGCAATCCGGCGCTGCAGCCGATCAAGTCGACCGCCTACGACGCC
The DNA here is from genome assembly GCF_029906645.1 of Sphingomonas oryzagri. Classification (NCBI taxonomy): domain Bacteria; kingdom Pseudomonadati; phylum Pseudomonadota; class Alphaproteobacteria; order Sphingomonadales; family Sphingomonadaceae; genus Sphingomonas; species Sphingomonas oryzagri. The sequence continues at coordinate 106,491 of NZ_JARYGZ010000005.1, read as the reverse complement.
TCGCTCGAATATTATTTCAACCGCACCAGTTCGCTGACCGCCACCGGCTTCTACCACAAGCTGAACGGCTATATTCAGACCTATGCGGCGCCGGAGGTGCACGGCACCAACACCGACGGCAGCGATGCGATCTATCTGGTCAGCCGCCCGCGCAACACGGGCAGCGGCAAGCTCTACGGCGCCGAGCTTGCCTACCAGCAGTTCTTCGATTTCCTGCCCGGTCCGCTCAGCGGCCTCGGCGCGCAGATCAATGGCACCTATCTGATCGGCACCACGCAGGATCCGACCACCCTGCAGCAGGCGAAGCTGCAGCAGGTTTCCAAATATTCGTACAACGTCGTCGCGATCTACGAGAAATACGGCTTCTCGGCGCGCCTCGCCTACAATTGGCGGTCGAGCTTCGTAGACAGCTACAATTCGGGCGGATCGCAGGGCGGAACGATCAAGGTGAAGCCGATCCAGCAGCTCGATTTCTCGGGCAGCTACTCTCCGGTCGATTGGCTCACGCTGACCTTCGACGCGACCAACCTGCTCGACCGCACCTATCATGACCGCTTCACCGGCACGAGCGTGACGACCGGCGTCTCGTCCGACGTGCCGCGCGACACGCGGACCTACGACCGGACTTTCGAGTTCGGCGCGCGGTTCAAGTTCTGATCGGGCGGCCGGCCATGCTGCGCCTGACCGGTCTCGCCCTCGCCGCCGCCCTGATCGGGGCGGCGGCCCCCGCGCCTGTTCCGCCCTCGCCGATCCCCCCATCCCCGATCAACGCGGCGATGACGGGCGATCTGTCACCGGTCCACGATCCGGTGATGATCAAGCAGGGCGACACCTTCTACGTCTACGGCACCGGCAAGGACAAAGGTTCGGGCAGGTTCGTCACCGCGCGCGCGTCCAAGGATCTGATCCACTGGACGTTGCTCGGCGGGCTGTTCGACGACGTGCCCGCCTGGGGCAAGGAAGCGGTGCCGGGCACGAAGGACTTCTGGGCGCCCGACGTCCATTATTTCAACGGCCGCTATTACCTCTATTACGCGCTCTCGACCTTCGGCAGCAACCGATCGGCGATCGGCCTCGCCACCAGCCCGACGCTCGATCCCGCCTCGCCCGATTATCGCTGGACCGATCAGGGCCTCGTCGTGATGTCGACGAGCAAGGACGATTTCAACGCGATCGATCCCAATCACTTCATCGATGCGCAGGGCCGCCACTGGCTGTCGCTCGGCAGCTTCTGGTCGGGCATCAAGCTGTTCGCGCTCAACCCGAAGACCGGCAAGCTGCTCGCGCCCGACGAGAAGCCGATATCGCTGGCCAGGCGCCTCGCGCCCGCCGGTGCCGCCGCGCCGATCGAGGCGCCCTATCTCTTCAGCCATGGCGGCTGGTACTATCTGCTCGCTTCCTACGATTATTGCTGCAAGGGCGTGAACAGCACCTACTATACGGTGGTCGGCCGATCGAAGGATGTGCGCGGGCCGTATCTGGGCGAGGACGGCAGCCGGATGCTCGACGGACAGGGCACCGTGATCCTGAAGGCCGACCTGCAGGAGCAGCAGCGGTTCCGGGGGCCGGGCCACTCCGCCTATCTGTCCGACGGCGGCACCGACTACATCGTCTATCACGCCTACGACAAGGATCATGGCGGCGCACCGACGCTGCGCATCTCGCCGATCCACTGGACGGCGGACGGCTGGCCCCGCGCCGCACTCTGACCCCTTCGCATCTCATGGAGACCCGCATGAAAGCCTGGACGATCGCCGCCGCCGCCGCGTGCCTCGCCGCCACCTCCGCGAGCGCCGCCGACGTCGCGCGCCGCCCCTTCGGCACCATGCCGGACGGCACGCCGGTCGAGGCGATCACGCTCTCCAGCGCGCAGGGCAACTCGGTCACCATCATCACGCTCGGCGCCAGCGTCCAGTCGCTGTTCGTCAAGGACCGTGCCGGCAAGCTCGCCGACGTGGCGCTCGGCTATCCGGATCTCGCCGGATACATCGCCAAGCCCAATTATTTCGGCGCCACGGTGGGCCGCGTCGCCAACCGCATCGCCAAGGGGCGCTTCACGCTCGACGGCAAGCAGTATGAGACCCCGCTCAGCGACCGCCCGAACTCGCTGCACGGCGGCACCAAGGGCTTCGACAAGGTGGTGTGGCAGGTCGTCTCGACCAGCGGCGGCGCCAAGCCCAGCGTGACGCTGCGCTACGTCAGCCCGGATGGCGACCAGGGCTATCCCGGCACGCTGACCACCACCGCCGTCTATGCGATCGACGCCAGGGGCGACGTCTCGGTCAGCTACACGGCGACCACCGACAAGCCCACGGTCGTCAACCTCTCCAACCACACCTACTGGAACCTCGCCGGCGAGGGATCGGAGCGCGGTGCGCTGGGCGAGCTGCTGACCATCCCGGCGGACGAATATACCCCCACCGACGCCACCGCGATCCCGACCGGCGAGTTCCGCAAGGTGGCGGGCACCGTGTTCGATTTCCGCAAGGCGACCGTCATCAACACGCGCGTCCGCGACGGCTCCGATCCGCAGATCCGCTACGGCCGGGGTTACGATCACAATTGGGTGGTGAGTCGCACGATGGCGCCCGCGCCGCGCGTGATGGCGCGGGTGGAAGACCCCGTCTCGGGCCGCGTGATGGAGGTGCTGTCGCGCGAGCCGGGCATCCAATTCTATTCGGGCAACTTCCTCGACGGCACGATCACCGGCAAGTCCGGCCATATCTACCGCGAGGGCGACGCGATCGTGCTGGAGCCGCAGATGTTCCCCGATACGCCCAACCAGCCGGCCTTCGGATCGGTGCGGCTGGAGCCGGGCCAGACCTATCGGAACGACATCGAGTTCCGCTTCTCCGCGCGCTAAGGATACACGCATGAGCCTGATCGACCGCCGCAGCTTCGTCGTCGGCGCCGGAGCACTGTCCGCCACCGCGCTCGCCGCGAAGCCGCGCCGCGCCCGCGCCGGCATCGTCAACCCGCTCGTCCGCCAGCGCGCCGACGCGCAGGTGATGCTGCACGACGGCTGGTATTACATGACCGGCTCCGTGCCCCAATATGACCGGCTGGTTCTGCGCCGGTCGAAGACCATCGCCGGCCTCGCCACCGCGCAGGAGCGCGTGCTGTGGCGCCATCTGGCGAGCGGCCCGCTCTCCGGCTTCATCTGGGCGCCCGAGCTGCACAAGGTCGATGGCCGCTGGGTGATGTATTTCGCCGCCGGCCCGAGCGGCGGCGGCGAGGACGTGTTCCGCATCCGCACCCATGCCATCACCTGCGACGGCGACGATCCGATGACCGGCGCGTGGCACGTGCTCGGCCAGTTCCAGATGGCGTGGGACAGCTTCAACCTCGATTCCACCAGCTTCGTCCATCGCGGCACGCGCTATTTCGCCTGGGCGCAGCGCGAGGACGGGATCGACACCAATTCCAATCTCTACATCGCGCCGATGGCCTCGGCGCTGACGCTCGCCGCCAAGCCGGCCCGCCTCTCCGTGCCCACGCTCGACTGGGAGACGCGCGGCTTTAAGGTGAACGAGGCGCCCGCCGTGCTGGCCCGCCACGGTCGCCTGTTCCTCACTTACTCGGCGAGCGCCACCGATGCGCGCTACTGCATGGGGATGCTGAGCGTGCGCGACGACGTGGACATCATGGACCCGGCGCGCTGGACCAAGTCGCAGGTGCCGGTCTTCCAGTCCTCGCCGAAGAACAAGGTGTGGGGTCCGGGGCACAACAGCTTCACGATGGACGAGCGCGGCCGCGACATGCTGGTCTATCACGGGCGCGACTACGAGAAGATCGTCGGCGACCCGCTGTTCGATCCCAACCGCCACACCCGCGTGCAGCCCTTCGGCTACGATGCGGAGGGCGTGCCGGTGTTCGGCGAACCGGTGGCGAACGGGCCGCTCGCCTGACCTGATCCTTCCCTTGCACCTCGCCCATAATCGAATATAGAATATCGTATTCTATTCGGAGGGCGGGGTGTCGGATTTCAGTCGCCGGGAGATGGTCGCGCTGTCGGCGGCCCTTCCCCTCGTAGCACAATCCGGCACGGCTGGTGCAACCCAGCCGAAGACGCACCCGTCATCCGCCTCGGCACTGTCGCTCACGCTCTGCCCGCAGACCGGCGTGGCGATCGGACTGACGCCTCCCGACGCCGGCCCGTTCAGCTTCGTGCCCAAGCGCAAGGCACCGGTCGCCTCGGGCCTCTATGCACTGGGCGACATCGACATCCGCTACCGCACGGGCGGCGACTGGCAGGATCTCTCCAGCGCCTTCCACCGCGCGCAACCCAGGGCGCTCGCCCCCGCATCGGGTGAGATCGCGGCGGCCGAACTCCCGCTTCCCCCCTCCTCGCCCCTCACCGTCACCCGACACTGGCTGCACGAGGGCGGCGATCTCGTCCTCCGCTTCACGCTCCGCAACCGCAGCGCCGCGCCGGTCGAGATCGGCGGCCTCGGCCTCGCCATGCCGTTCGACAATATCCTGACCGGCCGCACGCTGGAACAGGCCCACGAACAGGCCTGCTTCGCGGATCCCTATGTCGGGCTGGACGCGGGCTATCTGCAGGTGACGCGGCTCAACGGCAAAGGCCCGGCGCTGCTGGTGCTGCCCGAAGCCGGCACGCCGTTCGAGGCCTATATGCCGATCGCCGACGGCACCGGCGACGGCGGCGCGCCCGCCTTGCTGAAGGACAGCACCAAGCGCGAGCTGACCTTCGAGGGCTTCTACCGCTGGATGATCGCCAGCAAGGGCTTCGCCGATCGCGAGTGGCGCGGCGCCGATCAGTGGAACACCCCCACCGCCTTCACGCTCCAGCCCGGCGAGGCGCGCACCGTCGGCGTCCGCTTCGTCCTCGCGCCTTCGATCCGGGGCATCGAGACGCGGCTGGAGGCGGCGGGCCGCCCGGTCGCGATCGGTATCCCCGGCTACGTGCTGCCCGCCGACCTGCCCGGCGACCTGTTCGTCAGGGCGGCCGGCGCGATCACCATCGCCGAGGTCTCGCCCGCCGGGGCGCTCGCCGTGTCGGATGCGGGCATGGCCGGCGGCTGGCGGCGCTTCCGGATCGAGGGCAAAGGCTGGGGCCGCGCCCGCCTCACGCTCCACCATGCCGATGGCGGGCGGCAGGCGATCCATTATTTCGTGACCAAGCCGGCGGAAACCGCCTCCGCCGATCTCGGCCGCTTCCTGTTCACCCGGCAATGGTATGAGGACGAAGCCGACCGCTTCGGCCGCAGCCCCTCGATCATGAGCTACGATCGCGAACGCGACGCGATCGTCACCCAGGAGAAGCGCGTCTGGATCGCGGGGCTGAGCGACGAGGGCGGCGCCGGATCGTGGCTGGCCGCGATCATGAAGCAGCTCGACAATCCGGTGGCGGAAGAGGTCGCGAAGTTCGAGCGCTTCCATGTCGGAGTGATCGAACGCCACCTCCAGACGCCCGACTATGGCGTGCGCAAGAGCCTGTTCCACTACGATCCCACCCGCCCGCAGGATTACGACCCGGCGATCGACTGGACGACGTGGGCGGCATGGAAACCCGATCAGGCCAATTCGATCGTCCGCTCCTTCAACTATGTCCACGTCGCCGCCGCGCAATGGGTGCTGTACCGGCTGGCGCGCAACCGCACCGGGCTGGTCACGGCGCACGATTGGCGCTGGTATCTGGAGCGCGCGGCCAACACTGCCATCGCCATGCCGAAGCTCGCGCCGGACTATGTGAAGTTCGGGCAAATGGAGGGCGACGTCTTCGTCGCGATCCTCGCCGATCTGCGGCGCGAGGGGATGGCAACGCTCGCCGATCCGCTGGAAGCCGCGATGCGCGAGCGGGCGAAGACGTGGAGTTCGGAAGCCTATCCGTTCGGCAGCGAGATGCCGTGGGATTCCACCGGCCAGGAGGAAGTCTACGTCTGGATGCGCCACTTCGGCGACGAGGCCAAGGCGGCGCTGGCCCGCGAGGTGATCCTCGGCTACGATCCGCTGATCCCGCACTGGGGCTATAATGGCAGCGCGCGCCGCTACTGGGATTTCCTGTTTGCCGGCAAGACCGCGCGGATCGAGCGGCAGCTCCATCATTATGGCTCGTCGCTCAACGCGATCCCGCTGTTCGACAGCTTCCGGCGCGACCCCGCCGACATCCACTTGCTGCGCGTCGCTTACGGCGGCCTGATGGGATCGCTCACCAACATCGATCGCGACGGCTTCGGCGCGTGCGCCTTCCACTCGTATCCGGACATGATGCGGTTCGACGCCTATTCGGGCGATTACGGCATGAGCTATTTCGGCCATGCCTTCGCCACCGCGTCCTATCTGGTGCGGCATCCCGATTTCGGCTGGGTCGGCTTCGGGGGTGTCGTGAGCGAGGGTGCCGGCCGCGTCTCGATCGCGCCGAAGGACAGCGCCCGCTCCCGCCTCTTCCTCGCGTCCGAAAAGCTCTGGCTGGTGCTGGAGGCGGGGCGCATCGCCGAAGCGCATCTCGATCCGGCCACCGGCGAGATCGAACTGGTGCTGGACGCCGCCGACGCCCACACCCCGGCGGCGCGGCTGGTAATCGAGGGCGGCCATCGCCTCTCGGGCAGCTATGGGATCGAGCGCGGCGCGCATGTCGTCCCGCTCGGCACCGGCCAGACCCGCATCCGGCTGGCCCGCGCGTGACGGCCCGGCGCCACCCGCGCGGCCTCGCCTTCCTCGCGCTCACCGAGGCGTGGGAGCGCTTCTCCTTCTACGGCATGCAGGCGCTGCTCGTCCTCTACATGGTGACGACGCTGCTGCCCGCGCATCCCGAGCAGAAGGTGCTCGGCTTCGCAGGCTTCCGCGCGACGGTGGAGGCGATCACCGGGCCGCTCTCCACGCAGGCGCTCGCCTCGCAGATCTTCGGCCTGTACGCGGGCCTCGTCTATCTGACGCCGCTGCTCGGCGGCCTCGTCGGCGACCGGCTGCTCGGCGGGCGCAGGACCGTTCTGCTCGGCGCCGCGCTGATGGCGGCGGGGCATTTCCTGCTCGCCTTCGATGCCAGCTTCCTGATCGCGCTGGCGCTGCTGATCCTGGGTTCCGGCTGCCTCAAGGGCAATATCGCGACGCAGGTCGGGCGACTGTACGAGGCGGGCGATGCGCGGCGGGATCGCGCCTATCTGCTGTTCAACTTCGGCATCAACATCGGCGCCTTCGCCGGCCCGCTGGTCTGCGGCACGATCGGCGAGGCGAAGGGCGCGCACTGGGGTTTCGCCAGCGCCGGCTTCGGGATGCTGATCGGTATCCTGATCTATGGCGCGGGCTGGCGCTGGTTGCCCAATGACCGGCCGCGCGGGCGTACGGTGACGCGCGAGGCCGGGCAGGCGGGCGACGGCAGGCGGATCGCCGCGTTGCTCGGCCTCGTCTTGCTCTCGGCCTTCTACAACGTGCCGTTCGGCGAGGGTTACAACGTCTTCCCGCTGTGGGTGGACGCCGCCGCCGACCGCCACCTCTTCGGCTTCGAGATGCCGGTCGCCTGGTATCTCGCCAGCGACGGGCTGGTGACGGTGCTGTCCACCCCGCTGGTGCTGATGCTGTGGAAGCGGCAGGCGGCGGCGGGCCGCGAGCCGAGCGTGACCGGCAAGTTCGCGATCGGCTGCGCGATGCTGGCGGCGGCCGACCTGCTGCTCGCCTTCTACGCGCGGGGCTGGCGGGAGCCGCATAGCCTCGGCGTGCTGTGGGGCTTCGGATATTTCCTGCTCTCGTCGTCCGCTTATCTGTTCGTGATGCCGGTGCTGCTCGCCGCCGTGTCGCGCGCGGCCCCGCCCCGGCTCACGGCGACCCTGATGGGCGTCGCCTATGCCGGGCTGTTCGTCGCCAACCTTTCCGCCGGCTGGCTCGCCCGCTTCTACGAGCCGCTGGGACCGGCCGGCTTCTGGCTGCTCAACGCCGCGATCGCCGGTGCGGGCGTGCTGGCCGCGTTGATCTTCGGTCGCCTCCTCAACGCCCCCCTCCACCCTTCCAGCGAGGCCCCATGAACCGCCGCGACTTCCTGCAATCCACGGTGGCCGGCGCCGCCATCGTCGGGACGAAGCAGGGGGTCGCCGCAGCGCCGCTCCCGCCGCTCGCCCCCGATGCGCTGGCGGGCCACACGAAGCTCACGGAGATCACGATCGACGGCACGCGCTGGGCGGTGTGGGAAGATCTGCGCGACGCCGACGGCGCGATCAGTTTCGCCTCGCCGACCGGCGGCCTATCGCTCGCCAAGCGCACCGAGCCGATGTTCGCCACCGCCGATCCGCCGCATCTCGGCCTCCAGATGCGCGACATCGCGCTGGCCGATGCGGACCTGCTCGCCGACAGGCTGCTGGCCGGCGGCGGCGATCCCGATCCGGACCGTGTGCGCGACGCCGCCCCGCCCTCCGGTTCGCAGTTCGATGCGGACAAGATCGGCGCGCGCCTGCCCTGGACGACCTTCGTCGGCACGCGACAGGCCGAGGACACGATGCCGGTGTTCCGCAACGGTCGCACCCGCACTTACCGGCCCGAGCATCGCTTCCCCGAACTCTCCGGCGACGACATCGCGCTCCACCGCCGCGAGGGCCTGCTCGGCGGCTGGCTCCCCGCCGTCCACAAGGTGATCCCGCGTGAAGGGGGCGGCCACTGGGATCTGCTGGTCTTCGCCGATACCGACGCCGACAACCGCTTCATCGTCGAGACGTGGCACCGCACGCTGCATGTCGAGGACGGCCGCATCGTCGCGGCCGATTACGGCCACAGCTACGCTCCCTATCCGCCGCGCCGCGCGCATCCGACGCCGGAGGCCTTCTACACCGCACTGTTCCGCTTCGCGCGCGCGTGGCAGGCGGAGCTGGTGCCGGGCGTCACCGTCTCGCTGCCCGATGCCGAATGGGCCGACATGGCCAACCACGCCTTCGCCAAGGAGCTGATCGTGCGGCCGGGCGGCACCTGGCCCAAATATGGCGCCGTCGATCGCGACTATTACGGTTCCGAATATGACGGCTTCCAGGACACCTTCACCAGTTCGCTCTACGCCAACCTGCTGTGGGGTCGCTTCGCGCAGGCCCGCGCGGTGCTGGACCAGTATTTCACCGACTTCGTGTTCCCCGACGGCCTCGTCGACATGCGCGGGCCGGAGACCGGGCAATATGGCCTGACGCTGGCGCTGATCGCCCGCTATCTGCGGCTGACCGGCGACGCGGCGACGATCGGTAAGCATCGCGACAAGATCCGCGCCACCGCCACCCTGCTCGCCGACCTGCACGATGCGAGCCTGAAGCTGCCCGCCACCGATCGCGGCCACGGCCTGATCCACGGCTGGAGCGAGTCCGACGCCTGCCTCCACCCGGACCCGACGCTCTGGTGGAAGCCCTATTGGGCGAACTCCGCCTTCGCGGTGCGCGGCTGGCGCGAGATCGCCGGGATCTGGGTCGGCATCGGGGGCAGCGCGGCCGACGCCGCCGACTGGACCGACCGCGCGCACCGCCTCCAGCAGCGGCTGGAACAGGGCATCCGCGCCAACATCCGCCGCGACCTGAAGCCGGCCTATATCGGTCCGCTGCCCGGCGTGGACGAAACGTTTCGGCAGGCGCTCTCCCACGGCAAGCGGTCCGAACAGGGCTGGCCGCACCGCGCTTATGCCGAGCTGCTGCAGGCGGGCGTGCTGCCGCCCGATCTCGAGGCACTGGTGATCGACTGCGTTCGCGGCCACGGCGGCACGACGCTGGGTGTGGTCGCCAATGTCGGCGCGCCCAATGCCGAGAGCCGCGACATATTGGGCTTCATCTCCTACGGCTATGCCGAGGCGCTGCTCCGGCAGGACCGGATCGAGGAGTATCTGCTCTTCCTCTACAGCCACCGCTTCCACGCCCATACGCGCGGCAGCTGGGTGGCGGGCGAGGTGTCGGGCATCACCGGCGACCTCGCGCTCTTCTGCATCCCCGCGCAGCTCACCATCCCCAAGCTGCTGCGCTGGATGCTCGCCTATGAGGATGCCGATGCGGATCGGCTCCATCTCGCGCGTGCGGTGCCGACGCGCTGGATCTTGTCCGGCAAATCGATCGCCATCGCCGACGCGCCGACCCGCTGGGGGCCGTGCGGCTTCTCCATGCGGCAGGTCGCAGCCGACCGGATCGAGGCGACCGTCCAGATGCCGCCCCGCTCGCCGCGCGAGACGCTGCTGCGCGTGCGTCTGCCTTCGGGACGCGCCATTCACCGAATCACGATCGATGGAAAGACAGCCGCCGCACCGCGCGGATCGGACATCCCGCTGCCCGCATCGGGACGGCCCGAGCGACGCATCACGATAGATCTTGTCTGATTCCGGACACAGGCCGCAGCGGAATTTCAAACTTCATACCGGATATCGTATAAAATATTTGACAGACAATTACGATCATGTTGCACTCACCCTCACAGCAACAAGAACCACCGGGGGTTTGAGACGTGACAAGGGTATCGAAGCATCGTTCCGCCGCGATCAGCGCGCTCGTGGCGGCGTTCATGGCCTCCTCGGCCCACGCGCAGGTCGCCTCCACGCCGGGCGCGGTCGATCCGTCGGCGGGCAGCGACAATGCCGGCGAGATCGTCGTCACCGGCACGCGCATCAAGCGGCCGGATCTGGAGAGCAACAGCCCGCTCACCACCATCGGCAGCGCCGAGATCAAGTATCAGGGCGCCGTCAACGTCGAGGACGTTCTCAACCGGATGCCGCAGTTCACCGCGGACGCCAACGAGAACATGTCCAACGGATCGAACGGCACCGCGCAGATCAACCTGCGCAATCTCGGCCCGACGCGCGTCCTCACGCTGATCAACGGCCAGCGCATGATGTCGTCGCAGGCGATCGACATCAACTTCGTGCCCACGTCCCTGGTCGAGCGCATCGATGTGGTCAGCGGTGGCGCATCGGCGGTCTACGGTTCGGACGCCGTGGCCGGCGTCGTCAACTTCGTGATCCGGGACCATCTCGACGGTTTCCGCATGGACGCGCAGACCGGCTTCGCCCAGCACGACAACGGCAATGATTATGTGCGCGGGCTCAACACCACCCAGGGCTACACCAATGCACCATCGACCGTGATCGACGGCGCCAAGCAGGACGTCAACGCCGCCTACGGCAAGAATTTCGCGGACGGTCGCGGCAACATCACCATCTATGGCGGCTATCGCCACACCTCTCCGGTGCTCGAATCGACCCGCGACGTTTCCAACTGCGCTCTCAACCAGCTCGACACCGATAGTGTGAACGGCGCCGGCCTCTATTGCGGCGGGTCCAGCACCTCGACCTACGGCACCTTCGCGCCCGAAGCCGGGCCAAGCGCGGGCCTTGGCTACCTGACCAATTCGAAGGACGGCTCCAAGACCTGGGTGCCCTACGACACCAGCTACGCGTACAATTATGCGCCGGCCAACTATCTGCAGCGTTCCGACCAGCGCTACACCGCCGGCGCCTTCGCCAAGTTCAAGGTCAGCCCGGCCGCCGAATTCTACGGCAGCTTCATGTTCATGCGCGACCACACCTTCTCGCAGGTCGCGGCATCGGCGCTGTTCCTCGGCAGCAACTTCTCGATCAACTGCGACAATCCGCTGATGAGCAGCCAGCAGGCGACCGCCTTGTGCGGATCGGCGGCCGGCACCAGCACCTCGATCCCGACGCTGATCGGCTATCGCCTCAACAGCGACTTCTCGCGCCGGGACGACCTGCGCCACAACGACTTCCGCTACACGGCGGGCGTGCGCGGCGATATCGGCCACGGCTTCAGCTACGACGTGAACTATCTCCACTCACTGGTGAAGTGGGACGAGACCTATCTGAACAACGTCGACACGATCAAAGCCCAGCGCGCGATCGACGTCGTCAACGTCAACGGCGTGGCGACCTGCCAGTCGGTGATCGACGGCACGGACCCGAACTGCGTGCCGATCAACATCTTCCAGGCGAACGGCATCTCGTCGGATCAGGCGCAATATCTGTTCTCGCCCAGCAACACCGGCGAACGCGACACGCTGACCGACATCACCGCCACCATCAACGGCGATCTCGGCACCTTCGGGCTGACCAGCCCGTGGGCGACCCGCGGCGTCAACATCGCGTTCGGCGCCGAACATCGCCATGAATCGCTGAACTACTTCGCCGATGCGGTGGCACAGGAAGGTGGAGCGACGCCGACCGACGGCCGCGTCACCGTCAACGAGGGCTTCGGCGAGATCGAGGTTCCGATCCTGCAGAACCTGCCCTTCTTCCACACGCTGACGCTCGATGGCGGCGTGCGCTATTCGTCCTACCACAACTCGCAGAGCTCGACCGACACCAGCTCGAACTACAATGTCTGGACCTACAAGGCCGAGCTGAACTGGGCGCCGACCACCGACGTCCGCCTGCGCGCCAGCTACAACCGCGCGATCCGCGCGCCGAACATCAGCGAGCTGTTCGGCCCCGGCGGCGTCGGCAACGTGACGCTGGACGATCCGTGCGCGGGTTCGACGCCGCTGGCTTCGGAAACCGCCTGCGCGGCCTCGGGCGTCAGCTCCGCGCAGTACGGCCACATCATCCAGTGCCCGGCCGACGTCTGCAGCGAGCTTTACGGCGGCAACCCCAATCTGAAGCCGGAAAAGGCCGACACCTATACGGTCGGCCTGGTGCTGACCCCGCGCCAGCTGCGCGGCTTCACCTTCTCCGCCGATTATTACCACATCAAGGTGAAGGACTATATCAGCTCGCTCGATCCCTCGCTGATCGTCAGCCAGTGCATCTCCGGCGACAGCTATTATTGCGCGCTGTTCCACCGCAACCCGGCGACGGGTGCGCTGTTCGGCAGCACGGTGAACGACGGCTACGTCATCGCCACCACGCTCAACACCGGCTACCTGATGACGTCGGGCATCGACTTCAACGTCGATTATGGCTTCGATATCGGCAAGTTCGGCAAGATCGACGCCAATCTGGTCGGCACCTGGCTGCTCCATTCGGAGCGTCAGCCGCAGCCGGGCTTCGCCGCCTACGAGTGCAAGGGCACCTTCGGCTATTCGTGCGGCGAGCCGAACCCGGCCTGGCGCCATGTCGCCCGCCTGACCTGGACGGCGCCGAACGATGCGACGCTGTCGCTGTCCTGGCGCTTCATCAACAAGGTGAAGCTGTCCGACACCGGCGAGAGCAGCGTCATCAACGGCAAGATCCCGACCTACAATTACTTCGATCTGTCGGGCACCATCGCGATCAACAAGCAGCTGACCCTGCGGGCCGGCGTGAACAACATCGCCGACAAGGATCCGCCGGCGATCTCGTCGAACATCCTCACCACGTTCGGCAACGGCAACACCTATGCCGGCGTCTACGACGTGATGGGCCGCGAGATCTTCTTCGGCGCCAGCGTCGCCTTCTGATCCACCCCCGCCGGCCGCCCATCCCCTTCCTGTCGGGCGGCCGGCATCCCGTGTACGTAGCGTCCGCGTCTTGAAGACTGCGCCCCTTTTTACCTCGAGGTAGCGTCATGCCCCGTCTCGCCCGCCGCGATCTCCTCAAGAGTGCCGGCGTGGCGGGCGGGCTTGCCGCCTTCGGCCTGCCCCACATGGCGGAGGCTACGACCTCTCCGCCCTCGCCCCGTCAGATCGTGCCGCTCGATCGCGGCTGGCGCTTCCATCTCGGCCACGCTTCCGACCCCAAGCAGGATTTCGGCTTCGGCGCCTCGCCCGACACCTACGGCAAGTCCGGCGACGTCGGCACGCCCGTCGCCGAGGCCAAGTTCGATGACAGCGGCTGGCAGGCGGTCGACCTGCCGCACGACTGGGCGGTCAACCTGCCCTTCACCCCCTTCGGCCCGCCCGGATCGGCGGAGGACCGCACCGGCGCCTATCAGGGCTTCAAGCCGCTCGGCCGGATGTGGCCCGCGAGCAGCGTCGGCTGGTACCGGCGCACCATCCCGATCGCGGCGGAGGATGCCGGCAGCCGCCTGTCGCTGGAATTCGACGGCGTCTCGCGCGATTGCCTCGTCATCCTCAACGGCTTCGTCGTCGGATCGAACGAGAGCGGCTACGCCCCCTTCCGCATCGACATCACCGATTTCGCCAAGCCCGGCCAACCCAACATCCTCGTCGTCCGCTGCGACGTGAGCCTGGGGGAGGCATGGTCCTACGAGGGCGCCGGAATCTACCGCCACGTCCGCCTCGTGAAGACCGCGCCCGCCCACATCCGCCAATGGGGTGCCGCGGTGCGGCCCGAGGTGCGCGGCGACGGCGCGATCCTCCGCATCGCCACCGAGATCGACAATGACGGCCCCGCCGCCACCGCGCGCCTGCGCTCGACCATCACCGCGCCGGACGGGCGGGTGGCGGCGACACTCACCTCCGAACCGCTGGCGCTGCCCGCCTGGGGCAGCCTCTCCGTGCCGCAGGAGACGGCACTCGCGCAGGCGGCGCTCTGGTCGCTGGAGACGCCGCAGCTCTACACGCTGGCGAGCGAGATCCTGATCGACGGCCATCCGGTCGATCGCGACGAAAGCCGCTTCGGCATCCGCACGATCCGCTTCGATGCCGACAAGGGCTTCTTCCTCAACGGCGTGCCCATCAAGGTCAAGGGCACCTGCAACCATCAGGACCATGCCGGCGTCGGCTTCGCGGTGCCCGACAGCCTGCACGTCTGGCGGCTGGAGCAGTTGAAGGCGCTGGGCAGCAACGCCTACCGCTCCACCCACCACCCGGCCAACACCGCGATCCTCGACGCGTGCGACCGGATGGGCATCCTCGTCATGGACGAGACCCGCCAGATGTCGAGCGACGCCGAAGGGATGAGCCAGCTCGCCCGCATGGTGCGGCAGGGGCGCAATCATCCCAGCATCATCCTGTGGAGCATCGGCAACGAGGAGATCCATCGCGGCACCGAGACCGGCGCGCGCATCGCCGAGACGATGAAGCGCCGCGTGTACGAACTGGACGGCACCCGCCCCGTCACCGAGGCCTTCAACGGCAAGTTCGGGCAGGGCGCGAGCCGCGTACTCGATGTGCAGGGCTGCAATTACTATCTCGACGAGATCGACGCCTTCCACGCCGCCCACCCCGACAAGCCGATGATCGGCACCGAGACGGCGAGCACGGTGATGACGCGCGGCGAATATGTCCGCGACGACAAGGCCGGCATCGTCCCCGCCTACGACACCGACTTCCCAAAATGGGCGAGCACCGCCGAGCGCTGGTGGACCTTCTACGACGCGCGACCCTTCCTGTCGGGCGGCTTCGTGTGGACCGGCTTCGACTATCGCGGCGAACCGACGCCGTTCGAGCGCTGGCCGGAAAACGCGTCGAACTTCGGTATCCTCGACAGCTGCGGCTTCCCCAAGGACGACGCCTATTACTATCGCGCCTGGTGGGGGACGGAGCCGGTGCTCCACCTGCTGCCGCACTGGAACTGGCTGGGGCGCGAGGGGCGGGACGTGCCCGTCTGGGTGCACAGCAATTGCGAGGCGGTGGAGCTGTTCCTCAACGGCCGCAGCCTCGGCCGCAAGGCGGTGGAGCGCAACAGGCATCTCGAATGGCCGGTCGCCTACGCACCGGGGCGGATCGAGGTGCATGGCTTCCGGGGCGGCAAGCGCATCCTCACCGCCGTGCGCGAGACGACCGGCGCACCGGCCCGCATCGGCCTCTCCAGCGATCGCCGGACGTTGAGGCCGGGCGAGGTCGCGGTGATCCGCGCCGCCATCCTCGACGCGAAGGGCCGTGAGGTGCCGACCGCATCGAACAAGCTGCACTTCACGCTGACCGGCGACGCGAAACTGCTCGGCGTCGGCAATGGCGACCCGCGCTCGCTCGAGCCGGACCATGCCAGCGAACGCTCCGCCTTCAACGGCCTGTGCGCCGCGATCGTGCAGGCGGGCGATGCGGGCGGACCGATCCGCTTCGCCGCCTCCGCCGATGGCCTCGCGCCCGCGATGCTCCCTCTGATCGGAAAGGCCGCATGAAACGCCTGCTGAGCCTCGTCGCGCTACTCGCCGTCGCGGCGGCACCCGCCTCGCCAGGCGGCGTCTGGCTGTTCCCCAAGTCGGACGAATTTCCCGGCCTGCGCATGATGCGGCTGACCAAGGGAGCGGACGGCTGGACCGGCAGCCTGACGACCGACTGGTATGGCGACGTGCCGATGCGCGCGCTGGACGTGACCGGCGGCAAGGCGAGCTTCCAGATCGACAACGGCAACCCCCGCCTGCCCGCGAAGACGTGGACCGCGACGCTATCCGGCGGCGGCCTCCACGTCACCGGCGACATCTGGGAGCGCCATGTCGACGAGACGGCGCGGCGCGGCACCCCGGCCGATGCGCAGCGCCTCGCCTTCCCGGTCGCGCCCCTGCCCGCGCCGCAGACGCTCAAGCCCGACGGCCTCACCGCGACGCCGCCGATGGGCTGGTCGAGCTGGAACCGCTTCGCTGCCGCGATCGACGACAGGACGGTCCGCCAGATCGCCGACCATCTCGTCAGCTCGGGCCTGCGCGATGCGGGCTACACTTACGTCAATATCGACGACGGCTGGCAGGGCACGCGCGGACCGGACGGCGCGATCCGCCCCAATGCCCGCTTCCCCGACATGAAGGCACTGGCCGACTACGTCCACGCCAGGCGCCTGAAGATCGGCATCTACAGCTCGCCCGGCCCCAAGACCTGCGCGGGCTTTACCGGCAGCTACGGCCATGTCGCGCAGGATGCGAAGACCTATGCGGCATGGGGCTTCGACTATCTGAAATACGATCTCTGCTCGGGCGAAGGCATCTATCGCACGGCGGCGCAAGTGAAGCTCGCCTATCAGCAGATGGGGCAGGCGCTGCGCGCGACCGGGCGGCCGATCGTCTACAGCCTCTGCCAATATGGGCGCGACCGGGTCGGCACATGGGGCCGCGACGTCGGCGGGCATCTGTGGCGCACCACCGGCGACATCGAGGACACTTATGCCTCGATGGCTGCGATCGGCTTCGACAAGGATGGCGACCCCGCCAATGCCGGCCCCGGCGGCTGGAACGATCCCGACATGCTGGAGGTCGGCAACGGGGGCATGAGCGAGGACGAATATCGCACCCACATGACGCTCTGGGCGATGCAGGCGGCGCCGCTGATGCTGGGCAACGACCTGCGCACCATGTCGCCCGCCACCATCGCGCTGCTGGAGAACCGGGGCGTGATCGCGATCGATCAGGATGTAAAGGGCGCACAGGGCCGCCGCATCCGCAAGGATGGCGATGCCGAGATCTGGGCGAAGCCGCTCGCCGACGGATCGGTGGCGGTCGCCCTGTTCAATCGCGGCACGACCCCGCGCGAGATCCGCTTCGAGGCGGAGGATGCCGGGCTGAGGCGGATCGGTACGCTCACCGACGTCTGGGCCGGCGTACCGGACAATGCCGCGCGGCGCGCCTGGACCGTCCCCGCTCATGGCGCGATGCTGGTGCGGGTGAAGGGCTGAGCGCCGGTATCGGCCACGCGCCGATTTTGCTATGAGGCGCTCATGACCCTGACCTGCCTGTGCGGCCAAGCCCGCGTCGAGACCGCGAAAAAGCCCGACTATCTCAACGAGTGCAACTGCACGCTCTGCAGCAAGTCGGGCGCAGTGTGGGCCTATTACGATCCGGCCGAGATCCGCGTATCGGGCACAACGATCGGCTACAGCCGCGCCGACAAGAAGGATCCCGGCGCCGAGATCCGCTTCTGCCCGACCTGCGGGACCACCACCCACTTCGTGCTGACCGAAAGCGCGGTGGCGAAGTTCGGCGGCAACACGGTGGCCGGGGTCAACATGCGGCTGGCCGACGAGCGCGATCTGGCCGGCGTCGAGCTGCGCTATCCGGACGGGCGCGGCTGGTCCGGCGCGGGCGCCTTCACCTACGTGCGCGAGGCGCGGATCATCGGCCAGCCCGCCTGATCCCCTCCAGCAATATTCATTTATCATATAATTCTGGACATCCTCCCCTGCCCGGCCCACAAGCGGGTCATCAGGAGAGGAGACACAAGCGACATGATCGCGAAGACGGGCATCACCATCGCCCTCACCGCCATTCTGGCGACCCCAGCCTTTGCCGGCACCATCCAGCGCAAGCCCTTCGGCCAGATGCCCGACGGCACCGCCGTCGAGGCGATCACCCTCGCCAACACCAAGGGCATGAAGGCGACCATCCTCACGCTCGGCGCCAGCGTGCAGTCGGTGGTCACGCCCGATCGCACCGGCAAGCCCGGCGACGTGGTGCTCGGCTATGACGATCTCGCCGGCTACATCGCCAAGCCCAATTATTTCGGCGCCACGGTGGGCCGCGTCGCCAACCGCATCGCCAAGGGCCGCTTCACGCTCGACGGCAAGGAGTACCAGACCCCGGTCAACGACGGCCCCAACGCGCTGCACGGCGGCACCAAGGGCTTCGACAAGGTGGTGTGGACCGTCGTCTCGGCGACAGGCGGGGCCAAGCCCAGCGTGACTTTGCGCTACGTCAGCCCCGACGGCGACCAGGGCTATCCCGGTACGCTCACCGCCACGGCCACCTACAGCCTCGACGATGCGGGCAACCTCGCGGTCGATTACGGCGCCACCACCGACAAGCCGACCGTCGTCAACCTCTCCAACCACACCTACTGGAACCTCGATGGCGAGGGTTCGGTCGCGGGTGCAATGGGGCTGAAGATGATGATCCCGGCCGCCGCCTACACCCCCACCGACGCCACCGCGATCCCGACCGGCGAGATGCGCCCCGTCGCCGGCACGCCGTTCGACTTCCGCACCCCCACCGCGATCGGCCTGCGCGTGCGGGACGGCAGGGACGAGCAGCTCCGCTTCGGGCGCGGCTACGATCACAATTGGGTGATCACCAAGGCCAAGCCCAAGGCCATGCAGCTGATGGCCCGCGTCGAGGATCCGATCACCGGCCGCGTGATGGAGGTCCTCTCCGACCAGCCGGGCCTGCAATTCTATTCGGGCAACTTCCTCGACGGCACGATCGCCGGCAAATCCGGCCACATCTATCGCGAGGGCGACGCGATCGTGCTGGAACCGCAGATGTTCCCCGATACGCCCAACCACCCGGCGTTCGGCTCCGTCCGCCTCGATCCGGGCCAGACTTACGAAAACCATATCGTCTTCCGCTTCTCGGCGCGCTGACGCACCACATCAGGGAGTGACCACCATGAAATCGGCGATCCTCGCCCTCCTCGCCGGCACCGCGCTGCTGGCGGCCCCGGCGCACGCGCGCGACCGCTGGACGCCCGCGCAGGCGAAGGCCTGGTACGGCCAGCAGAAATGGCTGGTCGGCTCGAACTACCTGCCCGCCAACGCGATCAACCAGTTCGAGATGTGGCAGGCCGACACGTTCGATCCCGCCCGCATCGATCTGGAACTGGGCTGGGCGCAGAAGATGGGCATGAACACGATGCGCGTGTTCCTCCACGATCAGCTCTGGCAACAGGATCCCAAGGGCTTCGCCAAGCGCATCGACACTTTCCTGACGATCGCGCACAAGCACGGCATCAAGCCGCTGTTCGTGCTGTTCGACAGCTGCTGGGATCCCAACCCGAAGCTCGGCCCGCAGCATCCGCCGATCCCCGGCGTCCACAATTCGGGCTGGGTCCAGTCGCCCGGCATCGCCGCGCTGGAGGACCCGAAGCAGTATCCGCGTCTCGAGGCTTACGTGAAGGGCATCGTCGGCGCCTTCGCCAAGGACGACCGCATCCTCGGCTGGGACGTCTGGAACGAGCCGGACAATGGCGCGGACCAGTATAAGGGCCAGCCCGCCAACAAGGCCGCGCTGGTCACCGCGCTGCTCCCCCACGTCTTCGAATGGGCGCGCAGTGCCAATCCGACGCAGCCGCTCACCAGCGGCGTGTGGCAGCACATGGAATGGGCGCCGGGCGACAGGCACAGCGCGATGGAAGACGTGCAGCTCGGCCAGTCCGACGTGATCACCTTCCACGATTACGGCTGGCCCGAGCAGATGGAGAAGCGCATCGCCATGCTGGAAGGCTATGGCCGCCCGATCATCTGCACCGAGTTCATGGCGCGCGGCGCGGGATCGACCTTCGACGGATCGCTGCCGATCGGCAAGGCGCACCATGTCGGCATGATCAACTGGGGCTTCGTGCAGGGCAAGGAGCAGACCAACCTGCCGTGGGACAGCTGGCAGGTGCCCTACGTCCAGCGCGAGCCGACCGTGTGGTTCCACGACGTGCTGTATACCGACGGCACGCCGTATCGGCAGGCCGAGGTCGATCTCATCAAGAAGATGACGAGCGGGGAGTAATTCCGCTTCCCCTCTTCGTCATTGCGAGGAGCACGGCGACGAAGCAATCCAGATGCGCAGCGCTCGCGGCTCTGTATTGCTTCGCTACGCTCGCAACGACGGGCAACCGAGACTACCCCTCCGTCCCGCCCTGCTGCCCGGCCTCGCCGATCAGCACCAGCACCTCCCCGATGATCTGCGTCATCGCGGCGTGCGCGGCGGCCGGGTCGCGCGCCTCGATCGCATCCTTCACCGCCTTGTGCGCCGGCAGGCTGGCGGTGCGGCCCTTGAAGCGGTTGGTGAAGCGGATCGAGGTGCGCAGCGCCGTCTCCACCACATCGCGGAACTGCGCGTAGAAAGGATTGCCAGACGCCTCCAGCACCGCGACGTGGAAGGCGATGTCGGCATCCAGCGTATCGTCCTTGCCGGCCTCCGCCGCCACCATCCGCCGATAGCCGGCGTCGATCAGCGCCAGCCGCTCGGGCGTGGCGGTGCGCGCCGCGAGTTCGGCCGCCGCCGGCTCGATCGAGACGCGCAGCTCGCTGAACTGGCGCAGCAGGCCGATCGAGAATTTCCGCTCCAGCAGCCAGCGCAGCACGTCGGAATCGAACAGGTTCCAGCTGCCCTCCGGCTGCACGATCGTGCCCTGCCGGGGCCGCGCGGAAAGCAGCCCCTTGGCGGTGAGCATCTTCACCGCCTCGCGCGTGACCGATCGGCTGACGGCATATTGCTTGGCGAGGTCCGCCTCGGTGGGGAAGACCTTGCCGCCATATCCCCCGGTCACGATCGCGCGGCCAAGCGCATCGAGCATGCCGTGGGTGAGATTGCGGCCGAGCGCGGAGCGGATGTCGGATCGTGCGTCGTCCATGGTCGCGAAACCGTCGCCTATCTTGGCGCCGGGCGCAACTCGGGAATGGTCTCGGGTACGATCAGGGCCTGTTTCGGGGTCACGGACATTCAGAGCAGGCTGCCCTGCGCGCCGGGCTGGTGCGATTTGCGCGTCTCCACCCGCGCCGCCTTCTTCACCGGACTGATCAGCGGCGGCAGCTTCGGCCGGTGGCCGTGCATCAGTTCCGCCAGCGTGACGATCTGGAGCGCCGGGAAGCGGCCGAACTCGGTCTCGATCGTGGGATGCGACGCCGCCTCCTCGCGCATCCCGCGCGTGGGGAGCGCCTTCATGATGAACAGGCCGAAGCGATGCCGGTCGCGCTGCATCACCCGGCCGAGATCGCGCACCATCGTGGGATTGACGCTGTCGCCGGCCTTCACCGAGATCACCCCGGTCTCGATCTTCGAACCTTGCGCCAGATAGTTGAACCAGCCGTCCACCCCCTTGTCGCCGCCCTTCTTGTCGCGCGGATAACCGCCGACCTGCCAGCTGACCCATTGCTGGAACTGGTGCGGATCGTCGGCGGCGAGCCGCTCGGCGGAAGCAAGATCCTTCGGCACGCCGATCGTGTCGAACACGATGCCGTCATGCCCCTCGCGCATCCGGTTCTCGATCATCCCAATCGCGATGTGGGTGACGTCGATCCCGATCCACTGCCGCCCGAGCTTCTGCGCCGCATCCACCGCCGTCCCGCACCCGCAGAAGGGATCGAGCACCACGTCGCCGGGATTGGAAGAGGCCGCGATGATCCGTTCGAGAAGGGCGCGGGGCTTCTGGGTCGGGTAGCCGAGGCGTTCCTTCGCCGTTTGATTGAGCCGGTCAATGTCAGACCAAACATCCCCGACAGTTATAAGTCGATTATTGGGATCAAAGGGTTCCTCGGCACGGCGACGAGGAAATCCATTTTTGGCCGGGAAGTGTATTAGCCCGCCAGCGGCCCATTCATCGAGTTGGGTGTGGCTGTACCCCCAATGCCGGCCCATCCGATCCGGGTCGAAATTTCGCCACGGCTTACCACTCTCGCCTTCCTTTGTCCGCCCTGCTCCTGTCAGCTCAAAAGTATTATATTTTCGCCCATCGGCGCCGGTTATCAACGTATGCGGGACTTTCGCGACTTCACCCAATGTCGTTTGCGCGTGAAATATTGCCGCTGATGTTCTGGAATAGTGGAAGATCGTGTCGTGGAGGCGCGGCCACTTACCCGAAGTGCTTCGAGAGTTTGTCCGTCGCCAGATAATTTCCGCCTGATAATTCTCCGCCCCGAACACTGCATCCAGCACCAGCTTGAGGTAGTGGCTCGCCGTCGGATCGCAGTGGAGATAAAGCGACCCCGTCCCCTTCAACACGCGGTGCAGCTCGACCAGCCGCACCGCCATCATCGCCAGATAGGCCATCAGCGGACTGTCGCCGAGCGCGTCGTGCATGGCGCGCATCATCACCTGCAGCGTCCGGTTGGAGCCGCCGTCGATGTCCAGCATCGCGTTCCGGGAGGCCTCGCTCCACGTCCAGGTGTCGTCGAACGCCTCGATGCTGGCTTCCACGCGGCTGGATGCCGCCGAAGCGAACAGCAGATTGTAGCCCGTATTCGAATTGAACGGCGGGTCCAGATAGACGAGATCGACGCTCTCATCGCGGACATGCTCGCGAAGAACGTCCAGATTGTCGCCGTAATACAGCCTGTTGCCCACCCGACACCCCCTGCCGCGAAGGACGGGAGGCTAGGGAGAACAACCCTCTGTTCTAAGCGGAGATGCCTCCATTACGGCAACGGCAGAGGCAGAAAGCTGCTCCGAAGCCGAGAAAAGGGAGCGGGCGCCCACGCATCCGGCATGAGCGCCCCTCCGACATCAACCGCCGATCAGGCCGCCTCGCCGACCGCCTCCGGCGCGATCCGCTTCGCCTGGTCCAGCGCGCCCTCGACGGCGACGCGGCGGGCCTCGTCGCCCATCGCGATGCCCTCGGCGACGATCACCTCCACCTCGCAGCCGATCAGCCCGAACACGCCGCGCAGCAGGGTCTCGGCATGTTCGAAGCCGGCGCGCGGGCTGCCGGCATTGTAGACCCCGCCCCGCGCCAGCGCGACGATCACCCGCTTCCCGGTGGCGAGGCCGACCGGGCCGTTCTCGTTGTAGCTGAATGTGTGGCCCTTCACCGTGATGCGATCGATCCACGCCTTGAGCTGGCTCGGGATGGTGAAATTGTAGAAGCCGGCGCCGATCACGACGATGTCGGCTTCGAGGAACTGCTTCAGCTCCTCCCCCTCGGCCAGCGCCATGAAGCTGCCGATGGTCAGGTGGTCCACCGGATCGGCGACGAGATCGCGATACTCGACCTCGATCGCCGGATCGGCCGTCGTCAGCCGCTCGACGATCGCGGCGGAGATGGTGCGGCTCGCCGAATTGTCGCCGAGGATGCTGGAATCGAGATGCAAGAGTTTCACGCTACGCCTCCGGTCTGGAAAATTGACCAGGACTAGTTATGTGACGGCCTACGACCCGCCAAGAACGCATATTTTTAGGACCAGGTCACATGGATATGCCTGCCCCGCCCCCGCCGCCGCACCAGATCAGCGACCAGTGCCGCAAGCTGAGCACCGTACTCTCGCTGGTCGGGGACAAGTGGACGGTGATGATCGTGATGGTGCTGCGCGATCGCCCGCGCCGTTTCAACGACATCAAGCGCACGATCGGCGGCATCAGTCAGCAGATGCTGACCCGCACGCTGCGCGCGCTGGAGCGCGATGGGATGGTCAGCCGCACCGTCTATCCGACGCTGCCGCCGCAGGTGGAATATGCGCTGACCGACCTCGGCCGATCGATGTCCGAGCCGGTGCACGCGCTCGGCCAGTGGGCGGGCGCGCACCTCGACCAGATCGAGGGCCACCGCGCCGATTTCGACGGGCGGACCGCCTGACGCGGCCGGTCCGCCCGTCCTACCGGTTCGCGCGTCAGGCCGGCGCCTTGGCCCCGGCGAGATAGTCCATCTTGCCGATCGCGACGCCCTTCATGCGCAGGATCGCGTAGGCGGTGGCGACGTGGAAATAGAAATTGGGCAGCGCGAAGTTGGTCGCGTAGGTCAGCGCGGTGAACGGCATGTCCTTGTCGCGCACCTTCAGGATGACGGTGGCCTCTTCGCGGCCCTCAAAGGCGGCGGCATCGACCGAATTCAGATAGGCCACCGTCTTGGCGATCCGCTCGCGCAGCTGGGCGATCGTCGTCTCGTCATCGGCCATCGACGGCGCGTCCACATCGGCGATGCGCTTGGTGGCGAACTTGGCGGTGTCGCAGGCGATCTGCACCTGCTTGGTGAGCGGCAGCATATCCTCGGCCAGCCGGCCCTCGATCAGCGCCTTCTCGTCGATCCCGCTCGCCGCCGCCTTGCCGAGCAGATGGTCGAGATTGCCCAGCATGTTCGCGAAGACGGGCACGGTGACGGCATAAAGACTGGCCATGTTCGGAGATTCCCTTCGTGTCGGCGTGTCGGGGAAGGCCCCCGCCGCCGCGCCGCGCAGGTGGGGATGCGCACCCGGCCGGACAAGACGCCCCTTGGACTCTCCGCGCCGCTCGCCCATATCCCCATCGGCCTTGCCCCACCCGAACAAATCTGGAACAAACAGCCTCATGCTGACTCACATTTCCGTCCGTGGCGCCCGCGAGCACAATCTCAAGGGGGTCGATGTCGATCTCCCGCGCGACAAGCTGATCGTGATCACGGGGCTGTCCGGTTCGGGGAAATCCAGCCTCGCCTTCGACACCATCTATGCCGAGGGGCAGCGGCGCTACGTGGAGTCGCTGTCGGCCTATGCGCGCCAGTTCCTCGAACTGATGCAGAAGCCCGACGTCGATCATATCGAGGGCCTCTCGCCCGCCATCTCGATCGAGCAGAAGACGACCAGCCGCAACCCGCGCTCCACCGTCGCCACCGTCACCGAGATCTACGATTACATGCGCCTGCTGTGGGCGCGCGTCGGCATCCCCTATTCGCCCACCACCGGCCTGCCGATCAGCGCGCAGACGGTCAGCCAGATGGTCGATCGCGTGATGGCGCTGCCCGAGGGCACGCGCTTCCTGCTGCTCGCCCCGGTGGTGCGCGGCCGCAAGGGGGAGTATAAGAAGGAGCTGGCGCTGTGGCAGAAGGAGGGCTTCCAGCGCGTCCGCATCGACGGCACGGTCTACGAGATCGAGGAGGCCCCTGCCCTCGACAAGAAGTACAAGCACGACATCGACATCGTGGTGGACCGCCTCGTCCGCCGCGACGACATCGAGACGCGGCTGGCGCAGAGCTTCGAGACCGCGCTCAAGCTGGCCGAGGGGCTGGCTTATGTCGACATCCTCGGAAACCCGGACACCGTTCGTCCTGAGCCTGTCGAAGGACGTGACGCAGGCGATGCGCCAGAGGCACGCACTTCGACAGGCTCAGTGCGAACGGGGGGCATAAAGGCGCTCCAGTTGCCGGAGGGCATCTCGGACCGCATCACCTTCTCGGAAAAATTCGCCTGCCCCGTATCCGGCTTCACCATCGCCGAGATCGAGCCGCGCCTCTTCTCCTTCAACGCGCCGCAGGGCGCCTGCCCGGCCTGCGACGGGCTCGGCGAGAAGCTGTATTTCAACCCGGAGCTGGTCGTCCCCAACGAGAATCTCTCGATCAAGCAGGGCGCCGTGGTGCCGTGGGCGAAGTCCAACCCGCCCAGCCCCTATTACATGCAGGTGCTCTCCAGCCTCGCGCGCGAATATGATTTCGAGCTGACGACGCCCTGGAACCAGCTCAGCGAGGAGGATCGCGACACCATCCTGCACGGCACGCGCGGCCGCGCCGTCACGCTGCGCTTCATGGACGGGCGCAAGAGCTACGAGGTCAAGAAGCCGTTCGAGGGCGTGATCGGCAATCTCGAACGCCGGATGCTGCAGACCGAGAGCGCCTGGATGCGCGAGGAGCTGGCCAAATACCAGTCCGCCCGCCCCTGCGAGGTGTGCGAGGGCGCCCGCCTGAAGCCCGAGGCGCGCGCCGTGAAGATCGCCGGTGAGGACATCTCGATGTCCACCCGCCGCGCCGTCGGCCCCGCGCTCAAATTCTTCCGCGAGATGCCGCAGCACCTCAACGATCAGCAGAACCAGATCGCCGAGCGCATCCTCAAGGAGATCGTCGAGCGGCTGGGCTTCCTCGACAATGTCGGCCTCGATTACCTCAACCTCGATCGCACGTCGGGCACGCTGTCGGGCGGCGAGAGCCAGCGCATCCGCCTCGCGTCGCAGATCGGCTCGGGCCTCTCCGGCGTGCTCTACGTGCTGGACGAACCGTCGATCGGCCTCCACCAGCGCGACAACGACCGGCTGCTCGTCACCCTTCGCCGCCTGCGCGATCTCGGCAACACCGTGATCGTCGTCGAGCATGACGAGGACGCGATCCGCACCGCCGATCATGTCGTCGACATGGGGCCGGGCGCGGGCGTGCATGGCGGGCAGGTGGTGGCGGAAGGCACGCTCGCCGACATCCTCGCCACCGAAGGCAGCGTCACCGGCGACTATCTCTCCGGCAGGCGGGCCGTCCCCCTCCCCGCGCACCGCCGCGCCGGATCGGGCCGCAAGCTCACCGTGAAGGGCGCGCGCGCCAACAACCTCAAGGACGTCACCGCCTCGATCCCGCTCGGCACCTTCACCTGCATCACCGGCGTCTCGGGATCGGGCAAGTCGACCTTCACCATCGACACGCTGTTCGCCTCGGCCGCGCGCACGCTCAACGGCGCGCGCGTGCAGGCCGGCCATCACGAGAAGATCGAGGGCCTCGCCGCGCTCGACAAGGTGATCGACATCGATCAGTCGCCGATCGGCCGCACTCCGCGCTCCAATCCGGCGACCTACACCGGCGCCTTCACCCAGATCCGCGACTGGTTCGCCGGCCTGCCGGAAAGCCAGGCGCGCGGCTACAAGCCCGGCCGCTTCAGCTTCAACGTCAAGGGCGGCCGCTGCGAGGCGTGCAGCGGCGACGGCCTGATCAAGATCGAGATGCACTTCCTGCCCGACGTCTACGTCACCTGCGACGTGTGCCACGGCAAGCGCTACAACCGCGAGACGCTGGAGGTGACCTTCAAGGGCAAGTCGATCGCCGACGTGCTGGACATGACCTGCGAGGATGCGGTCGAATTCTTCAAGGCGGTGCCCGGCATCCGCGACAAGATGGCGATGTTGGTCGAGGTCGGCCTCGGCTACGTCAAGGTCGGCCAGCAGGCGACGACGCTGTCCGGCGGCGAGGCGCAGCGCGTGAAGCTCGCCAAGGAGCTATCGCGTCGCGCCACCGGCAACACGCTCTACATCCTCGACGAGCCGACCACCGGCCTGCATTTCGAGGATGTCCGCAAGCTGCTCGAGGTGCTGCATGCGCTGGTCGAGCAGGGCAATACGGTGGTGGTGATCGAGCACAATCTGGAGGTGATCAAGACCGCCGACTGGATCATCGACCTCGGCCCCGAAGGCGGCGACAAGGGCGGCGAGATCGTCGCGGTTGGGACGCCGGAAGAGGTGGTGCAGGTGGAGCGCAGCTATACGGGGCGGTATCTCAAGCCGCTGCTGGAGGGCGCGAGCGTGGTGAGCGCGGCGCCGGTGAAGGCGGCGGGGAAGCGGAAGGTGGCAGCTAAGCGGGTGAAGGCGGCGGCGGAGTGATTACCAGACTTGACGGAATACGCCGCCTCCGTCTCGATAATACATATTGAATCCCAACTGATCGAAGATCGTCGGCATAAGCGATCGGACCTCTCCTGCAGCATGAAGGGCGATTTCGAGATCGTTCTTTTTCCCTCGGCGACGCCGGGAATTAACTTGCCTTTCTGTCAAGAGCTTTGACCAGAAAATCATATCTATACTCGATGAATCGACCCAATCGACGCTCTTTGAATAACCCGCCATCCAATTTATGTTGCAACCAGTCGCCGCATCCAAGAAGAACTCAGCGTTCACGCGATTACAAACATAACAGCTTCCAAAATAAAGTCCTGTAACCGTGAAATTACCGTTCGCGTTGCGAAAACTATTTCGAAAAGCGGCTCGAGTGATCTCTTCATTCCCAAGGCCATGCAAGGCACCCTCGCTTCCATGAGATGCTATATATATCGAATGATATTTTTCATCTTGAGCTATATCGGATAGAACACACTCTAAGGCGCTCCGATTGGAAAACATGTCATATCGAAATCCATATGGATTCTCACAGACAATCGCAGTTACCGTTTCAAATAGCCCTCTAACTGAATGATTTCCTTCATCCCACCACCTTGCCTCAACAACCGATAGCCCTGTGTGCGCCATAACGATCCTTATAAGCTTGATCGACTTTAGCTACGACCCATAAACAATTCAGGAAGGAAGACCGTCAGAGGGTTATCTGTCGTTGCGCCATCCTCTAACGCTCTCCGTGCGTGGGTCGATATTTCCGCCCTGTACGTATCTATTTTTGGAACCAAGGTATAATGGTCTGTCGTGTCTATAACAATTGTTCGGCTTTGCTGGAGGTCAAATGGTATTTTATCTGCCAACCGTATTAACTGAATGACCGGCTTGTTGGCAGCGTGCCTAAGCGCCAGCTCATAAAAAACATTTGGATTGTGAAATGACAGATCGGCGATAACAAGTCTACTATTCCAGACATATTGAGCAATTTGCTTAGTAATTATTCCTGATTCAGCAATTTGATCCGCCCTTACAACCTTCAATCCAAAATCCTGAAGCGCCGGTTCAATAAAAGAACTCAAAATCATATCAGCGTGCCGTCGAAACTCACTACCTGGATCACCGATGGGCGAAACAACGAAGCAGGTCTTTTCGAAATTTGCAGCTTCTTCGGTCAATAATGAATTATGGCGGGGAAGTGGGTTTAAACCCTCGATCCGGGTTTGTGGCATTTGCTCAAGCGCATGCTCAAGCGGAACGACCCTCTCGGCGCCAGAGAGCGTCTTTAGCACGCCAACATTCTTGAGATTGGAGATAAATGTATCAATACATTCTTGCGCGCCATCAGCCGGCGCACCAAGCTCTTTTGACGCGTCGAGCAAAACAGCAGTAGATGGAAGCCGTTGATTGATATAACGCTCGTAAAGAGATTTAAAAATAGATACCTGATCTATCGCACACTCAAATCTAGCCTTCGCTTTTACAGCCGCAGGTTGATCCGGATTCGTAGCCCTATCACCTCGATCGGTTAACTCCAGACTCTCACTCTTATAAGATCCCTTGACCAAGCCATATTTCCCAGCGCTGGTTATCAGCGTGCGGCTGGCGCTGCTTTCTGGCGATCGCTTCAGTTGGTCGAATAGCGTTATCCGCCGGATTGGCTGATTGCCCGATGCATCTTGAATAGCCTGAGCAAATTCAAATGCCTCTGAAAATGCATGAGCGGGAAAGGGACGAACGCTTTTTCTAGGAGCCTTATCAGCTTCAGAAACGACCTTTTGATCAGGAGCCTTTTTAGGCGCCTTCACTGTCTTAGGCTTGCCTTCCTCCGATTCTGACAAAGCCCCCTCCCACAGTCAGTGTTAGACATTCATAGCAAGACGAACAAAACTAACGCAACAGCAGTCATCCACCTTCTGCATACGAAGTTTCCACCGGGAGTTTGACACATCTCGCTTGAGGGCTCGTCGCATAAAACCGTTTTCCTACACACCAAAATAGTGCCATATGGGTTAGCTCCGTTGCACAAAGGAGCCATCCCATGCCCCGTCGCCGTCCTGTCCGCCTTGCGCAGCCCGAGCCTCGTCCGTTGGTCCCCGCCGAAGCCCTCGCGCGGCTCGGCGCGACCGACGGAGACGACACGGCCGAATCGGCCCCGCCTCATCCTTCCGGCGCTTCCATCACCGGCCGCGCACCCCGCCACGACGCGATCACGCCCGCGCGCAAGCGGCGCTTCATCGAGGTGCTCGCCGCGACGGGATCGGTCAGCGAGGCGGCACGGCAGGTCGGGGCGTCGCGGCAATCCTTCTACGCGCTGCGCTCCACCTATGAGGACGAAATCTTCCTCGCGGCCTGGGATCGCGCGCTGTCGGCCGCCACCGACATCCTCGCCAACGTCGCCTATGAGCGCGCGATCGAGGGGGTGGAGGAGCCGGTCTTCTGGCGGGGCGAGCTGGTCGGCACGCGGCGGCGCTATAACGACCGGCTGCTGATGCAGCTGCTGCGCGTCCGCAACCCGTCCGGCTATGCGCCGCTCTCCGATCAACGCGGCTGGTACACGGAGATCGTGGAAGGTGCCGAGCCGAGCATATCCGAACTGCTCGACGCGATCGCGCCGTCCACCGCATCGTCCCCGCCGGGCAGCGCGACGAAACGAGCGGATTGAGCGGCGAAGGCTGTCAAACTTGTCAATTTCACCTGCCCGAAAGGCCCCGGATATGCCTCCATTCATCCCCACGCCCGAACGCCCCTGCCTCCAGACTCGCACCGAGGAGGCGACCGACGGCCATCCCGAACATGCGAAGTGGCAGGCGCGGCTCGATGCGGCGAACGCGGCGCGGCAGGGTCCGCTCTCGCCGGTCGAGCGGCACAACCGCACGCAGCTCGCGGTGCTGGAACGTCATCTGTTCGGCCGGGTCCGCACGGCGGCGCTGCGCTGAGCCAATCCGCCGCCATGCCGCACCCGCGAACAAACCACGCTGCGGATGCGAAAAACCCCGCGTCGAACAGGCCGACGCGGGGCGTTACGCGGGTACAGGCTCCGCCCGTGAGGGCGAGCGGAAATCAGTTGGCGGCGAGCGTCGCCGGGGCCGCCGCGGCGTCGGCGGGGACCTCGTCGGCCAGCTGCTCGACGGTGTGCGCCGGGATCTGGAACGAGACCTGCGAAACGCCGACCACGCCGTTCACGCGATCGCCATGGACGCGCAGGTTGAAATCGTCGCCGCCGGCCTGGCCGCGCAGCGTCACGTCGCCCTTGGCATCGCGATGGGCGACATAGGTGTAGTGCTGGCCGTCGACATCGAAGCTGTGCGGGGCGGCGAGCGCCGGGGTGGCGACGACGGTGGCGGTGGCGAGCAGGGCGGCAGTGAGAGCGTTGCGCATGGAGTGTCTCCGGGGTCAATTCAGTGACCCCGAAGCTAATATTGCGCCGCAGCATTTCAAATGTGCATTGATGTTATACGATTGCGCACTGCACAATCGCCAGATCGGTTCAAGGCAATCGGATCCGGCGGAGAGGCGTCAGGATCGCCGCCCTTCCCGTCCCGCGCCGCCTGCGCTGTCGGTCGCCGGTTCCTCAGGCGCGCCGTGGCGGGTGCCGCCGGCGCTGGCGCCCGATCCGCTCGCCTCGCCGGTGCGGAACAAGGCGGGCTGGCCGCGGTGCGCCGCATCCGGCTCCTCGGGCGCGCCCTGATCGCCGCCTTTCCGGGCGGCATGGGTCGATCCGGCGGGGACGGCATCGTGGCGGTCCTCCCGGCGGGGGCCGGCGCCCGCCCCGTCCTGCCGTTGCCCAAGCGGGCGCTCGGGATGCGGGTGCGTGGGCACCGGCGCGTCGGTTTCCGGCTCGGGCTGGCCGACGGCGTTGAGCGGACGCGCCTTCTTCCGGGCGTCATCCTCGGTCTTGTGCGTCCTGGCGTGGCCTTCGTGGGCCGGGGGTTTCGCATCCGTCATCGCGGTGCCTTCTCCTGTCGCTAGTGTCGTGGCAGGATCAACGCACCGGATCGCGGGACGGGCGCATCGAACCGTCCCGCGCTTCGGGCGTTGGGGCCTGACCATCACACGGGAGACTGCCATGATCCGCACCGGTTCCGCCCATTATGAAGGCCTCGGCAAAGCCGGCAAGGGCCGCGTCTCCACGCAGTCCGGCGTGCTCGCCGACGCCCGCTACGACTTCAACACCCGCTTCGAGAACGAGCCGGGCACCAATCCGGAGGAGCTGGTGGCGGCCGCCCACGCCTCCTGCTTCACGATGGCGCTGAGCTTCGCGCTGGCCGCCGCCGGCCACAGCGACGGCACGCTCGACACCAAGGCGGCGGTGACGCTGGACAAGGATGGCGACGGCTTCAAGGTGACGAAATCGGCCCTCACGCTGACCGCGCGCATCCCCGGCATCTCGCAGAGCGAGTTCGACCAGATCGCGACGGGCGCCAAGGCCGGTTGCCCGATCTCCAAGCTGCTCAATGCCGAGATCACACTCGACGCGACGTTGGAGAGCTGAGAATACAGGGCGTACCGCCTGAACGGCGGGCGCAAGGTCCAGACGGAGAGGACGGGAGTAACCTCAAGCGAAGGATGTACCCATGCGCCTCCCCCTCATTGCGCCCGCCGACCTGACCGAGGAGCAGAAGCCGCTCTACGCCGACATGAAGAAGGGCATCTCGTCCGACTTCAACGCCTTCATCACCGTCGCCCCCGAGGGCACCACGGAAGCGGGTGCGCTGATGGGGCCGTGGAATCCCTGGCTGCACGAGCCGCGCATCGGCGGCGCGATCTGGGAGCTGACCAAGGCGATGACCATGGAGGCGACGCTCCCCGACGACGTGCGGCAGATCGCCATCCTCGTCACCGGCGCGCATTTCGATGCGGCCTACGAGATCTACGCCCATATCGCGGTGGCCGAGGTCGACAAGATCGACGACGCGACGCTGGCGACGCTCGTCTCCGGCTCGCGCCCGGACGGGCTGAGCCGGGAACAGGGCATCGGCTACGACGTCGCCTTCGCGCTGGTCAACGGCGGCGTGCTGCCGGAGCCGGTGTACCGCATCGCCGTCTCCACCTTCGGCCAGCACGGCGCCAACGAGCTGATCTATCTGGTGGGGCTTTACGCGCTCGTCTCGATGACGTTGAACGGGTTCAACGTGCCGCTCCCCGAAAAAGACTAGCCCGAGAAAGACTGACCCTGCTGCAGCCCACCGCCCCCGAGACGATCGGCCATGCCATCTCGCTGGCGGTGGCGCCGGCCTTCCTGCTCTCGGCGCTGGTGCTGCTGATCAACCTGTTCGCGACCCGGCTCGCCCGCGTGGTGGACCGGGCGCGCTGGATCGAGGAGCAGTTCGGCACCCTGCCCCGCGCGCTCTCGGTGCCGGAACTGCGCCTGCTCGACCGGCGGATGCGGATCATCAACGCCGCGATCGCGCTCGCCACCGCCAGCGCGATCGCGGTGTGCCTGCTGGTGGTGATGCTGTTTGTGGCGGGCCTGCTCGACACCCGCTTCGCGCGCACGGTGGCGAGCCTGTTCATCATCGCCATGCTGCTACTGATCGCGGCGCTGGGGCTGTTCCTGCTGGAAGTCCGCCTCGCCAGCCGCGCCATCCGCATCCGCAACGAGCTGCTGGAGCGGGAATGAGCCGGGCTTGTTTCGTATCCGAAGCGGTCTAGTCTCCCCCGCATCAACAGGGGACACGACAATGCGGATATCGAATGGGGTGGCGGGCCTTGCGCTCGCCTTCGGGCTGGCGACGGCATCTCAGGCGGCGGACGTCGCGATCCATGCGGGACATCTGATCGACGGCACCGGCGGCGCGCCGAAATCGCAGGTCACCATCCTCGTCCACGACGACCGCATCGTCTCGGTGACGCCGGGCTTCACCCAGCCGGCCGGCGCGAGCGTGATCGACCTGTCGAACGCCACCGTGCTGCCCGGCCTGATCGATTGCCACGTCCATATCACCGGCCAGTTCGACGGCGGCGACCCGATCCGCGAGATGGTCACCGAGACGGACTATGACGGCGTCTACAAGACGCCCGCTTATGCCCGCGCCACGCTGGAGGCGGGCTTTACCAGCGTGCGCGATGTCGGCGCCACCACCGGCATCGTCGTCGCCATGAAGAAGGCGATCGCGGACGGCACCATCGCCGGCCCGCGCATGTGGGTGGCGGGCGCGCCGCTCGGCCCGACGGGCGGCCACAGCGACAGCCATTCGGGCCTCGACCCCGCGCTTGAAAACCCCAACTGGAACGAGGCGATCATCGACGGCGTGGACAGCGCCATCCGCGCCGTCCGCCAGCATCGCCGCGAGGGGGTGGACCTCATCAAGATCATGCCTTCGGGCGGCGTGCTCTCGGTCAACGACGATCCTTCGCTCCAGTTGATGAGCGATGCCGAGATCAAGGCCGTGGTCGATACCGCGCACGCGCTCGGCATGAAGGTGGCGGCGCATATCCACGGGCGCGAGGCGATCGACCATGCCATTTCGCTCGGCGTCGACAGCGTCGAGCATGGCAGCTACGCCGGGCCGGAAAGCTATCCGCTGTTCAAGGCGCACGGCACCTATCTCGTTCCCACCATGCTCATCGCGCAGAAGGTGTACGAGATCGCGAAGACGCATCCCGAGCAACTGCCGCCCTCCTCGGCCGCCAAGGCGCTGGAGGTGGCGCCGCACATCCGCGAAAATCTCGGCGCCGCCTATCGGGCTGGCGTGAAGATCGCCTTCGGGACCGATCAGGGGCTGGTGCCGCACGGCCAGAATGCCGGCGAGTTCGCGCTGATGGTGGGGGCCGGCATGACGCCGATGGACGCGATCCTCGCCGCCACCCGCAACGCCGCCGACCTGATCGGCGATGCCAAGGACATCGGCTCCGCCCAGCCCGGCCGCTTCGCCGACATCGTCGCGGTGACGGGCGATCCGCTCAAGGACGTAACCGAGCTGACGCGGGTGCAATTCGTGATGAAGGGCGGCATGGTCTACAAGGAGGCCGGCAAGGCGACGGGCGCGGGCGGCATCGTGGACGAAGGCGGGCATTGACCGCAGTCAAAAGAGGGCACCTGAAATGATTTTGCTTTTTGCCGCAGCGGCAAGCGCCGCCGTCCCTCTTCAGCTTGCGGGATATCCCGGTGACTGGATCACGCCCGATGACTATCCACCGCTGGCCCTCAGCAAAGGCGAATGGGGATATTATTCGTTCGCGTTGACCGTTGCGCCGACAGGCAAGAACGAAAAATGCGAGATCATCAGTCCGGGCGGATTTGACGACCTCCGCGATCTGACTTGCGCGCTGGTGATGAAGCGGGCGAAATTCAGGCCCGCTCTGGATGTCGACGGGCACCCCGTGTTCGGCGTCTTTCGAAGTTCGGTAGCATGGACGCAGGGTTCCAACATGGCGGATATCCAACGGTTGCGGAAACGCTTTCCGCCACCTTCCGACAGTGATCTTGATGTCAGCGTAAATCAGCTTCCTGCCGGCATGGAGAAATCTGCGAAGGTCAAACTCGGCGTCCAGGTCGACGAGAAAGGCGCCATCAAGGCATGTAATCGCGATCCGTCCGAAAAGGCGTCCGCACTTGATGCGGTCGCGTGCCAGCAGATTGAGGCGCAATGGAAAGTCGCCGCAGCGACCGACAAGGGCGGCGCGCCCGTCTCTTCCGTGCAGTCGGTCACAGTGGCCTTTTCAACGGGCGCGCAGCCCCAGGCTTCGGCTGCGCAATAATGCCCGAAAAGAGAAAGACCACCGGGGCGGAGCTTGCCCCGGTGGTCTCGCATGGTCAGCGGCCGGAGGGTCCGGCCCGGGAGACCAGCCCCGCTAACAGGCCCGAAGGCTTAGCGGAGCATCTCCCGAACGGACAGAACCGACCTCTCTGCTGAACCATGAGACATCGGATCACCTCCTTTCGCCATGTTGATGGTGTGGGCAGTCTGATTCAATCGAATCCGCGATGCAACCCCCGTTTGCGCCTGTCCGACATAAGTCTTGTGGAAAACTGGCGCCTGGCGATCACATCTTTCGGAACAGCGCCTTCTTGTTGAGCTCGTGACGCTCGTCACCCTTGGGATCGGCGGGGCGGATGCGGTTGGTCGGCGCCACCTCGCGATCGCGATCGGCGATGAATCCGCCGTCTTCCAGCTTGCGAACCATGGTTGTTCTCCTTGCCGAGGGAGAACGCATGGTGGCGAATGATGTGCCATGCACCAACCCCAACCGTTCGGGCCGGGATCAGGAGCGGCAATCCTCGATCACACGCGCTACCTCCGGCCAGGACGGCAGAACGAGCTGCGGCTGACCCGCGACATCGACGAGGAACCGTCCGCGGCTGAAGGCGATCTGGTCCATGTGCGGATCGCGCGCGCTCGCCTGCGCGACGATCGCCGGGGGTTGGCCGCCGCCATTGGAGCCGGTGAAAGCGAAGCTGCCATAGGAGGTGGTGAAGTTCATCGCCGCCACCTGTGTCGCTGCGAGGCCGCCGCGCGAGAACACGATATTGCGGCTGGCGAGGTCGCAGCGCACCGCGAACACGGCGGCCTGGCCGGCCACACCATATTGCGCGATCGAGCTTTGCCCGGCGGTGCCGCGCCACGTCCAGTCGCCGGGCGTGAGCGGGATGTCGCGCCAATCCTGCTGCGGCGCTGCGGCGGGGAGCGCGGCCGGCGGCGGCGGAGCCGGGCGTGGCGCGGGCGCCGGCTTCTCCTGGGGCGCGACGCAGGAGGCGAGCGCCACCATCAGGAGGGTGATCGCGCCCTGCCGGGCCGGGTGGAGCGTCCGCAGTGTCATGATCCCATCCATGGCGGGGGATTGCAGCGGGAGCAAGCGGCCGCACCTCAACCCGTCCCCGTTCGCACTGAGCCTGTCGAAGCTCTGTCCTTCTTTCTTACGATGCCCCGCCGGAAGGACAGAGCTTCGACAAACTCAGCCCGAACGGATTGAGACGGATTGAGATCGCTAGCGCCGCCGCCCCGCCTTCTTCTGCGTCTTGCCGTATTTGCCCTGCCTTGTTCCCGGCTTGCCGAGCGTCGAATTGCCGCGAACCGGCGCACGGCTCGGCTCGGTGGCGATGCCGAGTTCGTCCTGCTCCAGCTTGCGGATCTCGTCGCGCAGGCGGCCCGCTTCCTCGAACTCCAGGTCGGCGGCGGCCTTTCGCATCTGCTTCTCGAGGTCCTCGATATAGGCGCGCAGGTTATGGCCGACCATGTGCGGCACGTCGTCGATGCCGGTATCCACCGTCACCTGATCGCGGCTGGCGAGATGGCCGACGATATCGGTCACGTCGCGCTTCACGGTCGCGGGCGTGATGCCGTGTTCGAGGTTGTAGGCCTCCTGCTTCTCGCGCCGCCGTTCGGTCTCGGCCATGGCGCGTTCCATCGATCCGGTGATCCGGTCGGCATAGAGGATCACCTTGCCCTCTGCGTTGCGCGCGGCGCGGCCGATCGTCTGGATCAGTGAGGTTTCGGACCGCAGGAAGCCTTCCTTGTCGGCATCGAGGATCGCGACCAGCCCGCATTCCGGGATGTCGAGGCCCTCGCGCAGCAGGTTGATGCCGACCAGCACGTCATAGACGCCAAGCCTGAGGTCGCGGATCAGCTCGATCCGCTCCAGCGTCTCGACGTCGGAGTGCATGTAGCGGACCTTCAGCCCCGCCTCGTGCAGATATTCGGTCAGATCCTCGGCCATCCGCTTGGTCAGCGTGGTGACGAGGATGCGATAGCCCTTCGCCGCCGTGTCCTTGCACTCCTGCACCAGATCGTCGACCTGATGCTCGACCGGGCGGACCTCCACCGGCGGATCGATCAGGCCGGTCGGGCGGATCACCTGCTCGGCGAAGACACCGCCCGCCTGCTCCATCTCCCACGTCCCCGGCGTCGCCGAGACGGCGATGGTCTGCGGGCGCATCGCATCCCATTCGTTGAAGCGCAGCGGCCGGTTGTCGATGCAGGACGGCAGACGGAAGCCGTATTCGGCGAGCGTGATCTTCCGCCGGTGGTCTCCCCGCGCCATGCCGCCGACCTGCGGCACCGTCTGGTGGCTCTCGTCGACGAAGAGGAGCGCGTTTTCGGGCAGATATTCGAACAACGTCGGCGGCGGCTCGCCCGGCAGGCGACCGGTGAGGAAGCGGCTGTAATTCTCGATGCCCGCGCAGCTTCCCGTCGCCGCGATCATTTCCAGATCGAACTGGGTGCGCTGCTCCAGCCGCTGCGCCTCCAGCAGACGGCCTTCCGAAACCAGCTCCTTCAACCGTTCCGCCAGCTCATGCTTGATCGCCTCGCTCGCCTGCTTGAGCGTCGGCCCCGGCGTCACATAGTGCGAGTTGGCATAGACCTTCACGTAATCGAGGTTCGCCACCTTCTTGCCGGTGAGCGGATCGAATTCGGTGATCTCCTCGATCTCGTCGCCGAAGAAGCTGAACCGCCAGGCGGTATCCTCATAATGCGAGGGGAACAGCTCGAGATTGTCGCCGCGCACACGGAAGGCGCCGCGCTGGAAGGCGGCGTCGTTGCGCTTGTATTGCAGCGCCACCAGCTTGCGGATCAGTTCGCGCTGATCCACCGTCTCGCCCTTCTTGAGCGCGAAGGTCATCGCCGAATAGGTCTCGACCGATCCGATACCGTAGAGGCAGGAGACCGACGCCACGATCAGCACGTCGTCGCGCTCCAGCAGCGATCGGGTGGCGCTGTGGCGCATCCGGTCGATCGCCTCGTTCACCGAGCTTTCCTTCTCGATGTAGGTGTCCGACCGGGGCACGTAAGCCTCCGGCTGATAATAATCGTAATAGCTGACGAAGAACTCGACGGCATTCTCGGGAAAGAACTGCTTGAACTCACCGTAGAGCTGGGCGGCGAGGATCTTGTTCGGCGCCAGCACCAGAGCGGGGCGCTGCAGTTCCTCCACCACCTTGGCCATGGTAAACGTCTTGCCCGAACCGGTCACGCCCAGCAGCACCTGCGTCCGCTCGCCTTCACGTGCCGCATCGGTCAGCTCGCGGATCGCGCCAGGCTGATCGCCCGAGGGGGCATATTCGGAAACCAGTCGGAACGGCTTGCCGCCCTCACTCTTCGCCGGCCGCTCGGGGCGGTGCGGCATGAACATCGGCATGGCTTCCGGCTCGGCGAGGCTAGTGCGAATCTCGATCGGCATGATGCAAATATGGGGACGAAAGGCGAACGCCGCAATCGCTCGGCTCATCGAAACGAAGGTGGCGGCATCGCCCCGGCTGTCTATGCTGGATCGTTCGGGGACCAGAGGGAGAGGGTTTCATGCGATCCATTGCACCGATCACCATCGTCGCGCTGCTGGCGCTCGCCGCCTGCAACAAGCCAGGCAGCGACAGTGTCTCGATGAAGAACGCGTCGCTGGAGGATGTCGCCAAGACCCAGAAGGCGAAGATCCAGCCCGGCGAATGGGAGGTGACGGTCGAGATGGTCGATCAGAAGATCACCGGCGGCCCCGCCAACATGCCCACCCCGCCCAGGCTCCCGCCGCAAACGATGAAGACCTGCATCACGCCGGAACAGGTCAACCGGCCCGAAGGCATGTTCTCGGGCGGCATGGACGGGCTGAAGAAGAACTGCACCTACGACAGCTTCTCGATGGCCGACGGCAAGATCGACGCGAAGATGCACTGCGCGATGCCGAGCGGCATGAAGATCGAGGCCACCAACACCGGCACCTTCTCCCCCACCGAGATCAGTTCGGACAGCAACAGCACCGTTACCGGCCTGCCCGGCGGGATGACGAGTAGTTCGCACACCAGGATGAGCGCCAAGCGCGTCGGCGAATGTGCGGCAGGCGCGGCGCCGGCAGCGGTGAGCAACGCGGCGGGCTGAGGCACACCCCCCTCCGGCAAAGGGAATGGCACGCGAAGCGTGACGAAAGGGGGGGGGGGGCGGAGACACTCCAGAAAGGACATTGCCGCCCGCCCCCTCCGACGCTCTGCGGATGCCAACTCCTCCTGCCGGGGGAGGATCGGGGGCAGGTGATTTCGACAAGCGGGCCGCAAGCCGCTATCGCTGCCCGATGCGTATCCCCCGCCTCCTCGCCGCCCTGCCGCTCCTCCTTGCCGCGGCGCCGACCACGCCGCTGATGCCGGGTGCCTGGCGCGAGACGGTGGTGTTTGCGCTCGACAGCGTGAACGGATCGGAGGAACTCGCCCAGCGCATGGCGAAGGCGCTGCCCAATCCGGAGCCGCGCGACGCCTGCCTGACAGCCAGCGATCTGCGCAACCCGCAGGGCATATTCCTCGCCGGCGCCGAACAAAGCTGCCGCTTCGCCCGCTTCACCATGGCGGACGGCCGGATCGACGCTGCGGGAGACTGTTCGGACGGCCACGGCCAGACCATGCACGTCGAGGGCAGCGGCACCTATACCGCCACCGGCTACGACTTCACCTTCCAGGGCACCGGGCAGACGGGCAAGCTCGCCCTTGCCTTCCGGGGTCGCGACAGCGGCCGACGTATCGGAATCTGCACAGCTTTCTAGGCACATAAAAACGCCCCGCCGGCTTTCACCGACGGGGCGCGTTCCGGCCAGCGACCAGTCCGGCCGGAGGTTCAGCGCGTCAGAAGTGCACGCCGAAGCCGGCCAGCACCTGGTTGCGATCGTAGCGCAGGCTGGTGTTGGTCAGACCAAGCTCGTCCGCATCGAAGCTCTTGAAGCGGGTATAGTCATACTCCGCTTTCACGTAGGCGTGGTTGGTCACCGCATATTCGACGCCGGCACCGGCGCGCCAGCCGTCACGATTGGCGTGGCCACGGAAGTAATCACCGGCGTCGTCAGCCGCGGTCTCGCGGATCTGGCCGTTCACGTAAGCGCCCTTGGCATAGACCAGCGCCTTGCCGCCCAGCTTGTAGCCGATGCGCGCACCGCCCTCGATCTGCCGACCGGACTTGAGGCAGGCGATGCTCGCCCCGTCGTCGGCGCAGGTCTTCGCGGTGGAAATGGCATAGCTACCGAACACGCCAGCGGTCAGCTTGTCGCCGATCGGCATGTCGTAACCGAGCAGGCCGCCGCCGGTCCAACCGGTCTTGTGGCTACGGTCGGTAACGCGCGTGGTGCCGTCATCGTAGCGCTGGCGGGCGCCGACCCGATCCCAGCCGCCGAAGATTTCCGCGCGGGGACCGGTGAAGGTCGCGCCGTCGGACGGGGCTGCCGTCGTCGCGGGGGTGGTGTCGGCCGGGGCGGCGTCCTGCGCGATGGCGGGCGCGGCGGCCGCGACAAGAAGGGCGCTCGTCGCGAGCAGGATCGTCTTCATAAACAGGTACTCCGCAAAGCTAAAAAGCTACTCGTACAATGCGTCGCCGGGGGCGTTGCGGGGGTTAGATGCCCCGAGGCCGGCCTTCGTTCCCATGAACAAACGGACATCACCGCCCGAAGACGCGGAGTGTGGCTGCAGGGGCACGGTTTCTGTCACCCACCTGAACGAAATGGGGCGACGATGCGGCCATGGCATGGAATCTGCTGGCCTTTGTGACGCCAACCACGGGTCAGAGCGTCGGCACGTCCCACACCCCGCCTGGCGAGATCGCGCGGAAACGGCCGGGATCAATCCCAGCGATAGCAACCTCGGCTGCCAGCATATCGACGGGCGCCGCATAGCCTTCTTCCGAAA
Organism: Sphingomonas oryzagri; assembly: GCF_029906645.1. Taxonomy (NCBI): domain Bacteria; kingdom Pseudomonadati; phylum Pseudomonadota; class Alphaproteobacteria; order Sphingomonadales; family Sphingomonadaceae; genus Sphingomonas; species Sphingomonas oryzagri. The sequence goes on along the minus strand of NZ_JARYGZ010000005.1, from coordinate 65,157 downwards.
GCTGGAAGGTGCCCCAATGGATGCCGATCGCGTGGGCGGGATCGATCGCGCGGAAGATTGCAACAGCCTCGTCCGGGCCGACATGGCTCCCCTGCATCAGCTCACGCGGCAGATAGGCGCCGATCGGGACCAAAGCGAGCCGGTGCGGCCCGTTCGCGGCGACGCCCCGCGTCCAGCTGCCGTCGCCCCAGCCCGTGTCGCCCGCGAAGAACAGGTTGCCGCCCGGCAGGGTGACGGTAAGGCCGCCCCACAGCGCCCGGTTGCGGTCCGCCCCCCAGCGCGAACCCCAGTGATGAACGCGCTCGACGATTACGTCGATGCCGGGGCGCACGGCCACGCGGTCGCCCCAGTCCCCGGTGACCGCCTCGATCCCGCGCGTGCGGAGAATGGTGTCGTTGCCAAGCGGGGTCACGATCAGCGGACGGTCGCGCATCCAAAGGCGTTCCAGGGTAGCAAGATCGAGATGATCGTAATGATTGTGGCTCAGCAGGACGAGATCGATCTTCGGCAGGTCGCCGAACGCGACGCCCGGCTCAGCCACCCGCTTCGGTCCCATGAAGCCGAAGGGCGAGGCGCGGTCCGACCAGACCGGATCGGTCAGGATGTTGAGGCCCTGCGTCTGCACCAGCACGGTGGCGTGGCCGATCCACGTCGCCCGCATGGCCTGCCCCTCAACACGCGCCGGCGGCGCCGTCCGCTCCACGGGCACGTTCTTGGGCCACGGCGCGCGGTCCAGCCCGAAGGCGAAGCGGAGGAAGCGGAAGAAGGAGAAGCCGCGCCGTTCGGCGGGTGGCGGATCGCCGGGGTTGAAGAATCGCTCGCCGTCGAAATGATCGGAAACCGGCCCGCGATAATAGATGCGGTCGAGGAAGCGCGGCGCGATCCACAGCGCCAGCAGTGCGAGCAGCACCAGTACGAGCAAGCCGACGCCGATGCGCACGATCCAGATCACCATGAAGCGGAGCTAGGTATCGCCGAGGCGACGTTCAACGGCACTCGCTCCATGTCGTGCATGCGCGACCATTTGCAAAGCAAACTTGACATTTCATCGACTCAAAAGTAAAGTTTACTTGTCACTAAGACATGGAGACTTTACCCATGGCCTTCAACCCCGCACAGAAGCGCTATAACAAGCGTGTGATCGGGCTGAGCCTGCTCTATGCAGCCTTGCTCCTGCCCGCCGTCTGGCTGTTCAAGCACCACATGGTGACCGGCCCGCTCGCTTGGGTCGTCGCGATCCTGCCGGCGCTGCCGATCGTCGCGATCTTCGCCGCGATCGGCGGCTATATCGTCGAGGAGACGGACGAGTATCAGCGCATGCTGCTGATCCGCCAGACGCTCTATGCCAGCGGCTTCATGCTCGCGATCATCACCGTCTGGGGCTTTCTCGAGAGCTTCGACATGGTTGGCCACATCCCGGCCTATTGGGCATCGGTCTTGTGGTTCGCCGGCCTCGGCCTCGGCCGCTGCGTCAACCGCGTCACCGAGGGGAACTGGTCGTGAACAATCGCCTCAAGGTGCTGCGCGCCGAACGCAACTGGAGCCAGGCCGATCTTGCCGAGCGGCTGGAGGTTTCGCGCCAGAGCGTCAACGCGATCGAGACCGGAAAATACGATCCCTCGCTCCCCCTCGCCTTCAAGATCGCGGCCCTGTTCGCGTTGCCGATCGAGGCGATCTTCTCCGCCGACTGACCCCACCGCAATTCCTTCCAAAAGGAGAACAGTGATGTCCTTCCCGTTCGTCGCCCGCCTCGCCGCGCTCGCCATGGTGCCGTATCTGCTCAGCCATCCGGCTCCGTCTCATGCCGAAGCCCCCGCCGCCGATCGCATCGCGGTCACCGTCGCGGGCGAGGGGCCGGACGTGATCCTGATCCCCGGCCTCGCCTCTTCCGCCCATGTCTGGGATGCGACCGTCGCCGCGCTCTCGCCGCATTATCGCGTGCATGTCGTGCAGGTGGCGGGTTTCGCCGGCACACCCGCCGGCGCCAATGCCAGTGGCCCGGTGATGATGCCGGTGATCGAGGCGATCCACGCCTACATCGCCGCGAGCCACCTCAAGGCGCCCGCCGTGATCGGTCATTCGATGGGCGGGCTGATGGCGATGAAGCTGGCGATCGATCACCCCGCCGATGTCGGCCGGCTGATGATCGTCGACTCGCTCCCCTTCTTCGGGGAGAAGGAAGGTCCGCAGGCGACTGTCGCGCAGGTGGAGCCGCAGGCGGCCGCGATGCGCGCCCGGCTGCTCGGCAGCACGCAGGAAGCCTATGCCGGCTTCGAGCCGATGGTGATGAAGCGTCTGGTCAAATCCGACGGCCCCGCCGCGCAGGCCGCCATCGCCGCAGCCGCGGCGTCCGACCATCGGGTCGTGGCGCAGGCGATGTACGACGACTTCACCACCGATCTGCGCCCCGATCTGGCGCAGATCACCCAACCGCTGACGATGCTCTACCCGTGGGACGCCGCGACCGGTGCACCGCAGGCGATGTTCGACCAGCTCTACACCTCCGCCTATGCGCCGCTGAAGCAGGCGAAGGTGCAGCGCATCGACGGCAGCTTCCACTTCATCATGATCGACCAGCCGGCCGCGTTCCAGGCGGCGGTGGAGGCCTTCCTCAAATAAGTCCGCTCAGCAGCCGCCGGTCGGAAGCGCGAACACCGCGATCCGGCCGTCGGTGCGATAGGGGTCGCCGCCGCCATTGCGGTGCATGCCCGGCGTGATCCGGTTGTTCTCGATGCCGGTCAGCCTCCCACCGCCCGCGACCAGCAACTGGCCCGCCGTATCCCGCTCGGCATCGACATTGGCGCCGATATGATGGGTCACCTGCAGGGTGAAGAGGCTGAGGCCGACGCCCTTGTCGAACGAGGCCGCGCCGTACCAGTCGTCATTGCCGATCTGCCAGAAGCGGACATGGTGACGCTGGTCCGCGCTCTTCCCCTCCTCCTTTTCGAAGGCCATCGCCTGCTTCTCGTCCTGCACGTAGAGCGGGCTGACCGGCGCCTGCGGATAGGGATGCCCCAGCACCACGCTCGCGCCGATCCGCAGCGCGGAAGGCAGGTTCACCGGATCGGCCAGCGACCAGCCGGCGCGCCGGAACGCGCAGGCGATTGCCTCGCGCGATCCGTGGACGTGCAAGCTGATCGGATCGCCCGGAATATCCTGCGCGGTATAGGTCTGGATCTGGTCGCGCTGGCCGATCACCTTTTTCTCGTGATGGCTCCACAGGCGCGGCAGGCTGCCATAGGCCAGCACGAACCACAGCAGCGGCACGGAGAGCAGCAGCAGCGCGGTGATCGAGTACCAATGCCAGGGCTTCAACCGGTGATGCCTGCGCTTTGACATGGAAGACCCTGCGATCGGGTCGGTCGTGCGCGCGAAATCGGTCATTTCATTCCTCCCGCGCGACTGAATTGTGACGGGGGAGGAATGTTTCGTGAATTATCGGTAAGGTGGCCCTCCCCGAGCAAATTCGGGGAGGGCGGCGATTACGCCGTCTCCAGCAGGCCTTCCTTGCGGATCTTCTCGCGCCACACCAGCGGGCCGGTGTTGTGGACGCTGGTGCCCTCGGCATCGACGGCGACCGTCACCGGCATGTCCTGCACCGTGAATTCGTAGATTGCCTCCATGCCGAGATCCTCGAAGCCGACGATCTTGCTCGCCTTGATTGCGCGCGACACGAGATAGGCCGCGCCACCAACCGCCATCAGGTAAGCGGACTTGGCGTCCTTGATCGCCTCGATCGCGATGGCGCCACGCTCGGCCTTGCCGACCATCGCCAGCAGGCCCTGATCGAGCATCATCTTGGTGAACTTGTCCATGCGGGTGGCCGTCGTCGGTCCGGCGGGGCCGACCACCTCGTCTCGCACCGGATCGACCGGGCCGACATAATAGATCACGCGGCCCTTGAACTCGACCGGCAGTTCCTCGCCCTTCGCCAGCATGTCGGCGATGCGTTTGTGCGCGGCGTCGCGGCCGGTGAGCATCTTGCCGTTGAGCAGCAGCCGGTCGCCCGGCTTCCAGCTCGCCACCACCTCGGGCGTCAGCGTGTCGAGATCGACGCGGATCGATTCCTTCGACGGCGCCCATTCCACCTTGGGCCAGTCGTTCAGGTCCGGCGTCTCCAGATAGGCCGGGCCGGACCCGTCGAGGTGGAAATGCGCGTGGCGGGTCGCCGCGCAGTTCGGGATCATCGCCACCGGCTTGGAGGCCGCGTGGGTCGGGTAATCCATGATCTTCACATCGAGGATGGTGGCGAGGCCGCCCAGCCCCTGCGCGCCGACGCCCAGCGCATTGACCTTGTCGAAGATCTCGATGCGCAGCTCCTCGATTTTATTCTGCGGGCCGCGCGCCTTCAGCTGCGCCATGTCGATATCGCCCATCAGCGATTCCTTGGCGAGCGTCATCGCCTTCTCGGCGGTGCCGCCGATGCCGATGCCGAGCATACCGGGCGGGCACCAGCCGGCACCCATCTGCGGGATCATCTCCAGCACCCAGTCGACGATCGAATCCGATGGGTTCATCATCTTGAACTTCGACTTGTTCTCGGAGCCGCCGCCCTTGGCCGCCACCGCCACCTCGACATGGTGGCCCGGCACCATCTCGACGTTGAGCACGCAGGGCGTGTTGTCTTTGGTGTTGACGCGACCGAAGGCGGGGTCGCGCAGGATCGAGGCACGCAGCCGGTTCTCCGGGTGGAGGTAGGCGCAGCGCACACCCTCGTCGATCACGTCCTGCAAGGACTTGTCGACGTCGAGCTGGCACTGCATGCCCCACTTCACGAAGACGGTGACGATGCCGGTATCCTGGCAGATCGGGCGATGCCCCTCCGCACACATGCGCGAATTGGTGAGGATCTGCGCGATCGCGTCCTTCGCCGCCGGGGACTGCTCGGCCTCATAGGCTGTGCCCAGCGCCCGGATGTAATCCATCGGGTGATAGTAGCTGATGTACTGCAGCGCGTCGGCGACGCTTTCGATCAGGTCGGCTTCGCGGATGATGGTGGTCATGGAAACGTCCCGCAAGGTGAAGAGTCGCGAGCGGCCTTACGCGCGTGACGCGCGCGCGCCAAGGAAATCGCCGATAAATTCGGTCGCGAATATCAGCAGCGCGATGCTGCCCAGCACCGCGCCCGCGCCCATGGCGCCCCACCAGCCCCACGCATCGTAGGTCAGCGTGGCGATCGCCGATCCGCCGGCGCCGAGCAGGAAGAGGATCGTCATGTAGACCGCGTTGACCCGGCCCCTGTCCTCGCCCGGCAGCGAGAAGATCACCCGCTGGCCGAGCACCTGGTTGAGCTGGGTTGCGCCGTCCAGCGTCAGGCAGAACAACACCAGCAGCACGAGCGAATGGACCGCGCCCGCGACGCCTGCAAACAGGCTGGAGGCGACCATCGTCGAGAGCGCGATGGCGGTGCCGAGGCGGATCAGCCCCTTGTCGCCCATCCGCCCCGCGACCGGCGCGGTCAGCGCGCCCGCCGCGCCCGCCAGCGCGAAGATCGCGATGCCGGTCTGCGAAAAGCCGAAGCGGTTGGCCAGCAGCAGCGGCACCGATGTCCAGAAGATGTTGAAGATCGCAAAGACGAGGCCCTGATAGACCGCGCGGCGCTGCAGCCGGCGTTCGCGCAGCAGGATCGCGCCCATCGATCGCAGGATCTCGCCATAGCCGTGGCCGCTCGTCGGTCGCCGCTCAGGCAGCACGCGGGCGAGCCACAGACCGAGAACAACCATCAGCCCGGCCGACACGCCGAACACCGCGCGCCAGCCGGCAATTTCGGCGATCATGCTCGCCGCCGGACGCGCCAGCATGATGCCGGTGAGCAGACCCGACATGACGTTACCGATCGTCGCGCCCCGCGTCTCGTGCGGGGCGAGGCTGGCAGCGAAGGGCACCACCACCTGGCAACCCGAGGCGCACAGCCCCATCACCATCGCCGCGATCAGGAAGGTGGCAGCGGACGGCGCCAGCGCCAGCACGGCCAGCGACAGCGCGGTCAGCCCGACGGTCGCGAGGATCAGTCGGCGATTCTCGATCCGGTCAGCCAGCGGCACGACGAGCAGCAGGCCAGCCGCATAACCCAGCATGGTGAGCGACACGATCGCGCCCGCAATGCCCGGCCCGATGTGCAGGTCCGGCGCGATCAGCGCGATCAGCGGCTGCGCGAAATAGAGGTTCGCCACCATCACGCCGCATGCCACGGCGCAGGCGAAGGTGACGGCTGGTGTAATCCCGGTGCGCGTCGCGGCTTGGGTCATGACGGCGGAGCCATCCATGCGCGTCCTTTCCGATTGCTGCAGCGCACATAGGACGAAAGGTTGCGAATTGCGACCCTCTCGACGCATGCAGTCGGCCGGACGGCGACGATGCCATCGCGACGGGGTTCACGCGACAGCCTTTTCGGATTCTACTGACAGTTGGATGCGTGTCGATGCCCTATCGGCTACCGCCGGCAGGGGAAAAATGGCAGGGACCGGCGCGTCGCCTGCGCCGGCCCCCGATTGTCCTTTGCGATCAGACGCCGGGCGGTGGTGGCGCATCCGGGCCATGGTGGCGATCTCCGCCGCCCATCGGGCCGTGGTCACCGTGCATGTGATCGTGACGCAGATCGTCCAGAGCTTCCAGACGATGCTGCTGGTCGGGCGTCAGGCTGGCATAGAATTGCCGCGTCGCGGCGATCTTCTGCTTGAGCTCGGCATCGCGCCTGTCCGCCCGCGCCGCCATCGCATCGAGACGCGCCGGCAATGTCGCATCACCCGGCGCTGCGCCATCCGGACCCGGCCCCCTCATGCCATCCGGACCACGGTGCGGCGGACGCATGGCGGCGAGGAAGCCGTCGAGCGCCGGGCGCTGATCGGCGCGCAAGCCGATCAGGACAGCCATGTCATCAGCCTTTCGAGCCTCCCATTTGGCCCGCATCTGCTCCATGTCCGCACGGTTCCAGCGCGGATGCTCGGCACCGGGCTGATCCGCCGCGATCGCGGCCCCGCCGAGCGTGCAGGCTGCCAGGATTGCTACCCACGTCTTGTTCATCAAGGCCTCCCCTTGGATTGTGAGACATCCTCACTGCCGCCGATCCGTGTCGCGCGAATGTCCCGCGCTGGTCGCGACCTGAAATGTTCGCGCCCATCGGCAACACCGCGGACGCGTCGTCCCGGCCGGCCGTCTTCAAATCGACCGAGGGACTTCGACAGCGCGCCTCTTGCGCGGTGCCATGCCGCCGCTAGCATGGCGCCGTTCCACCGGAGCGCATCCGCATGGCGTTGTTCCCGCGTAACCCCGTCTCGCCCCGCTCCACCGAAGAGCATGAGGCCCGCGCCCGCGAATGGGAGGCCGCGCTCGAGCACCAGACTCTCCCCCGCTTCGTTACGGACCGGTTGCAGCAGGCGGCGATCGGCAAGCAGCCGTGGGTCGCGACGATGACGCCCGCCGAGTTGCTGCTCGCCAAGTCGCACGGCGTCCGCCCGATCGCCACCGTGTCGGGCACCTGCTGGTTCCATTACGGGTGGAGCTGGACGGAGGGGCACGAAGAAGGCTGGCACCACGCGCTCAACCGCATCCGCCGCGAGGCGAAGGCGGCGGGCGCCAATGCGGTGGTGGATGTGCGGATGCGCACGCTGCGCCACAGCTTCGGCCCCAGCATGGACTTCACCCTGATCGGCACGGCGATCCGTGTCGAGGGCCTGCCCGCCAGCGCCGAGCCGATCGTCGCCACCGTCCCCGCGCTGGAATTCGTGCGCCTGCTGGAGATGGGGATCGTGCCCGTCGGCATCGCGGTCGGCGCGCGCTACGACTGGCTGGGCCTCAACAGCTTCAACGGCGGCGGCTGGGGCAATGGCCGACAGGGCCGGCAGACCCAGTGGCAGACCGGCTTCTTCGCCGGCAACCAGCCGCTCTCCGAACTGGGCGGCTTCTGGGAGGGCATCCGGCGCCAGGCGCACGCCGCCTTGCGCGCCAACGCGCGAACGATGGGCAACGGCGTGCTCGCCCACACCCATTTCGGCCAGATCCTGAAGCGCGAGCAGGGCGACAAGCAGCCGCCCGCTTACCTCGGTCGCCACATCGTCGTCGGAACGGTGGTCGACACGCCGCGCGGTGCCGACGTGCCGCACGACATCGATCCCGTGATCGACATGCGCGATGGCCCCACCCCGCTCAAGCGCACCGGGGAGGTGCGCCACGCCGTCTACGACACCGATTCATCCGAACAGGAAGGCAGCATCTGATGACCGACGCGCACGGCCAGAACATCCCCGAGCACGCGCTCCAGCGCCTCGCGGGGCTGCGTAGTCAGGGCCACCCCGACGGCATCTTCACCTCCGACTTTTCGGTCAACGAGTTCCTGCTGGTGCGGAAAGCGGGGTTCGAGCCGGTCGGCCTGTGCGTGGGCTCCTGCATCTACCATCTCGGCTTCCAGTTCGCCTCGTGGGGATCGAACATGGAATTGGATGTGCTCTCCACCGCCATGTACGAGGCGCGCGCACTCGCCATGGAGCGGATGCGCGAGGAGGCCCAGCAGATGGGCGCGGACGGCATCGTCGGGGTGCGGCTGACCGTGAAGCGTCTCGAATGGGACGACAAGATCCTCGAATTCGTGGCGATCGGCACCGGCGTGGTCCACGCCAAGGGGCATCAGGGCTTCAAGGGGCCGAACGGCCAGCCCTTCACCTCGGCGCTGTCGGGGCAGGATTTCTGGACGTTGCTGGCCGCCGGATACCGTCCTCTCGAGATGGTGATGGGCAGTTGCGTCTATCACGTCGCCCGGCGCGGGCCGCTCGCGGCGATCTCCAGCATCGGCCAGAATGTCGAGCTGACCAACTTCTCCCTCGCCCTCTACGAAGCGCGCGAGATCGCGATGGAGCGGATGCAGACCGAGGCGAGCCAGGCGGGCGCCGAGGGCGTCGTCGGCGCGGACCTACACGAAGGCAGCCACAATTGGTCGCCTCATGTCATCGAATTCTTCGCGATCGGCACTGCCGTGCTGCCGATCGCGGGCCATGAGGCGGACGATATTCCCGATCCGAAGCTGGTGCTTTCCGTCAACAGCTAGGCGCGGAGCGCGCGACGCGGCGGCGCGATCTCCGTCGCCCGGCGGCGGCGGCCGGTCGTCACAAGCGTGCGAATGAACAAGGCCGCCTCGGTAACGATACGCCCCTTGTCGAAACAGGCGTCGGCACCATGCGCCAGCGCGCGCAGCGTCTCGGGCGATCCGGGCGATGTCGCGGCGGATACGATCACGATCGCGGGATGCACCGCGCAGTCCAGCTCGTCGAGATACTGGATGCCGTCATAGCCGGGCAATGACAGGTCCAGCGTGACGACGTCGGGCCGCAGCGCGGCGATCCGGTCGCGCGCGCTTTCCACGTCGGCGGCGGCACCGAGCAGCACACAACAGCCGCTCGTCTCGACGATGCGACTGATCACGCTCCTGACGACGGCGGAATCGTCGATTGCGAATACTCGAACCGGCTCCATAAAACCCAACTCCACTTTCCGTGAAGCAATGTGTTCCGGGCGAGTTACGCAAAACAGCCCGACAAAAGTCGGACGATACCGATTCCGGCCGACATTTAACCACGTTCGGCAAGTCTAGGCCAACCGTATCGACGCGCCTTCGTCATCGCGGACGATCCGCGCGCGAACGTCGAACAGGCGTTCGAGCATCGGGCCGGTCATTACTTCGACCAGCGGCCCGGCCGCCACCATCGTGCCGTCGCGCAAAGCCACCACGTCGTCGGCGACGCGCATCGCGAGGTCGAGATCGTGGATCGCCATCACCACCGTCCGCCCCGCATCGGCGCGCGCGCGCAGGCGCAGCGCCGCATCGATGGCGTGGCGGGGATCGAGCCCGGCGGTCGGCTCGTCGACGATCAGCAGCTCGGGATCGGCGACAGTCGCGCGCGCCAGCATAGCGCGCGCCAGTTCGCCGCCCGACAGGCCGGTCGCGGGGCGATCGCGCAAGGCCAGCAGATCGTGATCGGCCAGTGCCTGCTCGATCGCCTCATGCAGATGCGCCGGCAGGTCGCCGAAAGCCGGCAGATGCGCGGTCAGCCCCAGCGCCACCACGCGCTCGACGCTGATCGGCCAGTCGGCGCGCGGCGATTGCGGCAGGTAGGCCCTGCGCCGCGCCAGCGCCTTGCGACCGATCGCGGCAAGCGGTTCGCGGCCCAGCCACACCTCCCCGGAATCGGGCGCGAGCAGCCCGGCGGCGACCGCCAGCAGGCTCGATTTGCCGGCGCCGTTCGGGCCGATCAGCGCGGTCAGCCGGCCGGCGCGGAAGCTGGCCGATACACCGTTCAGCACAGAGCGACCACCGCGCGCGAGATGGATCGTGTCGAGCGTCAGGTCGATCATGGCGCCGTCCGCTTGAGATGCAGCACCAGCCACAGGAAGAACGGCGCGCCGATCAGGCTGATCAGCACGCCGAGCCTCAGCTCCGGCCCCGCCTGGAAATGGAACAGCCGCGTGCCGATGTCGGCCGCGACAACGATGATCGCGCCGGTCAAAGTCGCGGGCACCAGCACCTTGCCGGGGCGATGGCCGACCAGCGCGCGCACCAGATGCGGCGCGACCAGCCCGACGAAGCCGATCGCGCCCGCCACCGCCGTCGCCGCGCCGACACCCATGGCAGTGCCGAACAAGGCGAGGATGCGGGTCCGCGCGACATGCACGCCGAGGCTCTCGGCCTGCGCCTCGCCCAGCGACAGCGCGTCGAGCGCGCGGCCGGTGGAGAGCAGCAACGCCGCACCGGCGAGGATGAACGGCCCCGCCAGCCGCACATGATCCCAGCTGCGATCCGACAGCGACCCCATCAGCCAGGTGGTGATCTCGTAGGCGGCATAGGGGTTGGGCGCGAGGTTGAGCGCGAGGCTCACCCCCGCCGCCGCGATCGCCGACACCGCCGATCCCGCGAGGATCAGCGCCAGCGTGCCTCCGCTGCGCGACAAGGCCAGCGCGAGGCCGGCCGTCACCAATCCGCCGACCAGCGCGAAACCCGGCGCTGCGAGCGAGGTCAGGTGCGCGAAGCCGTAATAGATGGCGATCACCGCGCCGAGCGACGCGCCCGACGACACGCCGAGCAGCCCCGGCTCGGCCAGCGGATTGCGCAGCAGGCCCTGCAGCACGGCGCCCGACAGCCCGAGGATGCCGCCCACCATCAGCGCCAGCACCATCCTCGGCAGACGGATGTCGGTGACGATCAGCCTGGAAAGCGTCTCGCGGCCCGAAGTGAGGCCGTCGAATACGTCGGCAGGGCTAAGCCACACCGTTCCGGCGAGCAACGACACGCCCGCCAATGCCACCAGCACAACCACCAGCAAAGGGATCAGCAGCCGGCTCATCGCGTCCCCGCGAACGGCAAAGGCGCGTGCGGTCGAGCGGCGGCCGACTGGATCTGCTGTCGCAGCATGCGTGCACCATCCGCCGCGAAGGGCGTGCCGCAGAAATAGACGGTCGGCTTCACCGTCACCATCCGGTCGGCCCAGTAGCGGCGGACCAGCGGATGCCGCGCCACGTCGTCGCGCAGCCCCGGATATTGCGATCCCGGCGCGCCCTGCAGCAAGAGGTCCGGCGCGGCGGCGAGCAGAACCTCGGCATCGGGTTCTCCGTAGTTGGCAGCGGGCGGCTGATCGGCGACGTTGATCGCCCCCGCCACGCCCAGCACCGCATCGTAGAGCGAGCCTTTCATCGCCGAGAAGCCCGCCCCGTCCCACGCCGCGACGCGCACCGGCTTCACCGGTTCGTGGGCGAGTGCGGCCAGTTCCCCGTCCATGTGGCGGATCAACGCCTCGCCCCGCGCACGTTCCCCTACGGCCTCCGCGATCTGGCGGGTGACGACGCGGATATCGTCGAAGCTGGCCGCCTCGTTCACCTCGATCATCGGATAGCCGAGCTTCTTCAACAAGACGCGCGTCGCCGGCGTGGTGAAGCTGCCGGCGATCACGAGGTCCGGCTTCTGCCGCACCACCTCCTCCGCCTGCCCGTGGTTGACGCCGACGCGCATCGCCGCCTTGACCATCACCGAGCTTTCGGGATCGCGCGACAGCCATGTCACCGAGGCGATGCGCGACGGCGGCAGCAGCGCCAGCACGATCTGGTCAGCGCACTGGTTGAGCGACATCACGCGCACCGGAGCGGCCCTCGCCGCGCCTCCCGAGGGAAGCGCGGCGAGCGCGAGCACCAAAGCGCCCGCCGTCCGCATCAGAACGTCACGCGCACGCCGCCATAACCGGCGCGGCCGGCGGTGGCGAAGGTGTAGACGTCCTCATAATGCTCGCCGAGCTGGTTCTCGACGCGGCCGAAGATCTGCACCCGGTCGGTGAGCGCGTAGGTCGCGTCGATATTGACCAGCGTATAGCCGTGCAGCCGCACCAGAGTGCCGGGGAAGGTCGCGAAGAACTGGTCATTCTGCGGCCCGTTGTAGCGCACGCCGAGATTGGCGGTGAAGCGCTTGTGCGGCGGCGCCCAGGCGATGTTGACGCTGGCGATGTTCTTCGCGCGGCGCAGGCCCTGTACGTCGATGGTGCCCGTCAGGAAGGTCGCCGGATCGAGCGTGACGCTGAGCGGCTGCGGCGCGTGGAGATAGGTATAGGCCGCGTCGATCCGCCAGCCGTCGCCCAGCTTCGCCGAGGCCGAGACCTCGACGCCGCGCTGGCGGGTGTGGCCCGGCAGGTTGATCGAGGTGGAGCCGGTCGCGGTGTAGGTGGTGGTGATCTCGTCCTTCAGGCGATTGTCGAAATAGGTCGCGTCGAGGCTCACCTTGCCGCCCAGCAGCGTCTGGCCGATGCCCGCCTCCCAGCCGTGCGACTTTTCGGGCTTGAGGCCCGGATTGCCGATATACTGGCCGGCATAATAATCGAACAGCTCGCTGAAGGTCGGATCCTTCACGCCCGATCCGGCCGCCGCATGAAGGCGCGTTCCGGTATCGAGCTTGTAGCTCGCCTGCACCCGGTAGGTGGTGGGATCGCCGAAACGGTTGTTCCAGTCGTGGCGAACCGAGGCGCCGAAGGCGAGGCGATCGTGCACGGTCACGTCATACTCGCCGACGAGGCCGACATTGTTGGTGTGCCGCCAGCCGAGGAACGCGCCATACTGGCTGATCGTCGTGCGCTCGCTCTCGCGCTGGGCGTCCACCGCGACGGTGGCGACCTGCTTGATGGCGTCGGTGCCGAAGTGGAAGGCGCCGGCATAGCTGCCCTTGATGCGGCGGCCATGGGTTCCGTAGGTCGCCTCGATCGGCTGGTCGTCGCGCGGCGAATAGGGATCGGCGACGTCGAAGCCGGTGCGCTTGGTGTCGGCAACCTGCGCGGTGACGGCGTTGGTGAAGCGGCCGTCGAGCAGGTCCAGCTGGCCGCGCAGCAGGCCGTAGAAGGCGTTGGCGCGGAAATGGGTGCCGGGCGAATCCACCGTCGTGCCGGTATAGTCGCTGTCGTTGGTGTCGGCGTTGGTGTGGCTGTAGCGGCCGACCGCGGTGATCTTCAGGTTGGGCGCCGGCGTCCAGATCGCCTTGCCCGACAGGCCGACATTGTCCGATCCGACGTCGCGGGTGCCGCCCTCGGCAGTCGGGAAGCCGTTGGTGTGGAGGTAGGTGGACGACAAAGCGTAATCGAGATCGCCCTTCACGCCCGCAACCCGCGCCGCGCCGTTGAAGGTGCCGAACGAGCCACCCTCGGCGCGCAGCGAGACGCCGGGCGCCTCGGCGCCGGTGGAGGTGATGTAGTTGATCACGCCGCCGATCGCGTCCGATCCGTAGAGCGAGGACTGCTGGCCGCGCAGCACTTCGATATGCGCATCGGGATCGGCGACGAGCAGGCCGAAATCATATTCGCTGCTGGAGGGATCGGACACCTCGATGCCGTCGATCAGAACGAGCGTCTGGTTGGCCTCGGCGCCGCGCATGCGGATCTGGGTCTGGCCGCCGATGCCGCCCGTGCGGCTGACCGCGACGCCCGGCACGTCGCGCAGGATGTCGGACACGACGCGGGTCTGGCGCAGGTTGAACGCCTGATCGTCGATCACGGTGACGGAAGCACCGGTGAGGTCGATCGGCACCGCATCGCCCGAGCGCGAGGCGCTGACGACGATCGTGTTGCCGTCCGCATCGGTGGCGGGCTGATCGGGATTGGCCTGCGCGAAGGCCGGTGCGGCCGACAGCGCGAGCAGGAGGGTGAGCGTGGTCTTCATCATTCGGTCCCCAGGCGCTGGAGCGACTTCCAGCGGGGACTTCCGTGCCTCTCACGGCCGGGTCGCGCGGGTCGGCGAACGCCTGAGGCGCCGTCCCGAACGCACCGGTGCAGCCCCCGCCACACACGTCGCTCAGACGGACGGACCGTGCCTGGGCCAACCCCTGAACCCGGGCAAGAGCGACCTCGTCGCCGGCAGGTTTCCTGGCTCACGGGTCATCGCGCGACGCACGCCTTCCCAGGCTCGAAAGCCCAGTGGCCGGCCTTTCCGGACGGAAAAGCCCCGTGCATCGCGCTCACCGCTTACAGTTGCAGGGACAGCCACGGATTAGGGCGGCGAACCGCCCGCACCGCGTTCCCTATTAAGCCCCGAGGGGCACCGGCGCGATCGCGAAGGACCAGCTCGCGCCGCCCCCTCTGCGGCGGCCTATAGCGGCTTCGCCGCGCCGCGCCAGATGGAAATAGTTTCAAGCCCCTCCCCGTCGGAGAGGGGTTCAAGGTGTCAGGCCGCCGCGCCGAGCCTCTGTTCCAGCTTCGCCTGCTCGTCGTTGATCGCGTGCGGCACCCGCTCGCCCAGCCTGGCGAGGTCGCGCGCGGCGAGGTTCGCTTCCTCGCGCCACACCTCGGCATCCACGCGGAGCAGTTCGGCCAGCTTCTCCGGCGCCAGATCGATGCCGGAGAGGTCGAGCGAGCCCGGCGTCGGCACATGGCCGATCGGCGTGTGGACCGCCTCAGCCTCGCCCTCGATCCGCTCGACGATCCACTTGAGGACGCGGCTATTGTCGCCGAAGCCCGGCCACAGGAACTTGCCGTCGGCGCCCTTGCGGAACCAGTTGACCAGATAGATGCGCGGCAGCTGCGCCGGATCGGACGCCGCCTCCTTGCCGATGCGCAGCCAGTGGCGGAGATAATCCGCCATGTTGTAGCCGCAGAAAGGCAGCATCGCGAAGGGATCGCGGCGCAGCTCGCCGACCTTGTTCTCGGCCGCCGCCGTGCCCTCGGACGCGATGTTGGCGGCGAGGTAGACACCGTGCTGCCAGTCGAACGCCTCGGTGACGAGCGGCACCGCCGTCGCGCGACGGCCGCCGAACAGGATCGCCGAGATCGGCACGCCGGCCGGGTCTTCCCATTCACCCGCGATCGACGGGCATTGCTCGGCCGGCGCGGTGAAGCGGGCATTGGGGTGCGCGGCGGGCTTGCCCGAAGCCGGGTCCCAGCGGTTGCCCTGCCAGTCGGTCATGCCGACGGCCGGCGGCGCGTCGGTCATGCCTTCCCACCAGATGTCACCGTCGTCGGTCAGCGCGGTGTTGGTGAAGATGCAGTTGCCGGTGAGCGTGTCGATGGCGTTCTTGTTGGTCTTGATGCCGGTGCCGGGCGCCACGCCGAAGAAACCGGCCTCCGGGTTCACCGCATAGAGGCGCCCGTCCTTGCCGAAGCGCATCCAGGCGATGTCGTCGCCGATCGTCTCGGCCTTCCAGCCGGGGATGGTCGGCTCCAGCATCGCCATGTTGGTCTTGCCGCAAGCGCTGGGGAAGGCGGCGGCGACGTAATGGGTCTTCTGTTCCGGCGAAGTCAGCTTGAGGATCAGCATATGCTCGGCGAGCCAGCCATTGTCGCGCGCCATCACGCTGGCGATGCGCAGCGCGAAGCATTTCTTGCCGAGCAAAGCGTTGCCGCCATAGCCCGAACCGTAGGACCAGATTTCGCGCGTTTCGGGATAATGGACGATATATTTGGTCTCGTTGCACGGCCACGCGACGTCCTGCGCGCCATCGACCAGCGGCATCCCGACCGTGTGCACGCACTTCACGAAGAAGCCGTCGTCGCCCAGCATGTCGAGCGCCTGGGTGCCCATGCGGGTCATGATCCTCATGCTCACCACGACATAGGGGCTGTCGCTCAACTCGACGCCGATCGCCGACTTGTCCGAACCGATCGGCCCCATGCAGTATGGCACCACATACATGGTGCGGCCCTTCATGCAGCCGTCGAACAGCGGATCGAGCGTGGCGCGCATCTCCTGCGGGTCGGCCCAGTTGTTGGTCGCCCCGGCATCCGCCTCGTCTTCCGAGCAGATGAACGTGCGGCTCTCGACCCGTGCGACATCGCGCGGGTCCGAACGCGCATAGAAACTGTTGGGGCGCTTGGCGGGATCGAGCGGGATCAGAGTGCCGGCGGCGACCATCTCGGCGGTGAGCGCGTCCCACTCCGCCTGCGAGCCATCGCACCAGCGGATCGCATCGGGCTTGGTCAGCGCCGCCATCTCCGAGACCCAGGCGAGCAGCGCACGGTGGCGGGTGGGTGCGCCTGCCAGATCCGGTGCGGTCTCGGTCAGGGGGGTATCGATCAGCGTCGCCATCTATTGCTCCTCTTGGCTGGCGCTCGCGCGTGACGACGCCGCCTGTCGACGCGAGACTCCTCCCCTTCGGGAAGTTCCAGCCCCGCCGTACTAGGGGCCTTGTAGCGACGCGGGACGGGCCGCGCTTAATGACAACGATAGTATCAAAGGCGCTTTTCGAGACAAAAATGCAGTAATATCGCATATTTATCTGATTTATTACGGCCGAAATCCGCGCGCTGGACGGGTGCGACGAACCTTGCTTCATGAGAGATACGGCGCTCGCGGCGCAAAAGCCGACCAAGAAAGAGGCCGTCCTTTCGATCAACCCTTGCGACGAATGGCTAAGAGTCTGCTAGTATGTGCCGTGCTACCGCCCCCCTGGTTCCGGGGGGAGCAAAAGAGGCAGCGGGTTTGATGAACGGCGTCGGCACAGATCCGGGTTCGCATCATGCCGCCTGGTCGCGCCTGATCGCGGCCGGCGAGCGGCTGGCGACAGCGCGTTCGATGAAGGCTGTCGTCGATGTGCTGCGCACAACCGCTCGCGAAATCGCCGGAGCCGAGGGCATCGCCGTGGTGCTGCGCGACGGCGAGTTCTGCCATTATGCCGCCGAGGATGCGGTGGGGGCACTGTGGACCGGCCAGCGCTTCCCCATGGTCAACTGCATTTCCGGCTGGGCGATGATGAACCGCCAGACGGTCGCCATCCCCGATATCCGGCTGGACGATCGCATCCCGCAAGCCGCCTATGCGCCCACGTTCGTCCGCAGTCTGGTGATGGTTCCGGTCGGCACGCCGCGCCCGGTGGCCGCGATCGGCGCTTACTGGTCGGATGTCCGCGATCACGATGCCGAGACGATCGAGCGCCTCGAGGGATTGGCCCGATCGGCGGCGACCGCACTCGAGAATATCCGCCTGATCGAGTCGGTGCAGGAGAGCGACCGCCAGCGCGCGCTCGCCGTTGCGGCCGGGCGGATGGGCGTGTGGAGCTACAACCTCCCGACCGGCGAACTGACCACCAGCGAAACCTGCCGGCTCAATTTCGGCCGCGATCCGGCCGAGGACTTCACCTACGCAGATCTGCACGCCGCGATCCATCCCGACGATCGCGAGCGGGTGCAGGCGGCGATCGCGCAAAGCATCGCCGGCGGCACCGATTACGACATCGAATATCGCCTGATCACGCCGGCGGGCGAAACGCGCTGGATCGGCATCCGCGCCCAGCCCTCCTATGCGGCGGACGGCACGCCGCTCTCGCTCGCCGGCGTGTCGATCGACATGACCGATCGCAAGCGGATGGAGGAGGAACTGCGCGAACTCGCCGCCACGCTGGAGCAGCGGGTCGAACAGCGCACCGCCGAGCTGGTCCACGCGCAGGAGGCGCTGCGGCAATCGCAGAAGCTGGAGGCGATGGGCCAGCTGACCGGCGGCGTCGCGCATGATTTCAACAATCTGCTGACCCCGATCATGGGCAGCCTCGATCTGCTCCATCGCAAGGGGCTGGGCGACGAGCGCGAGCGGCGCCTGATCGCGGGTGCGCTCGAAAGTGCCGACCGGGCACGCGCGCTCGTCCAGCGTCTGCTCGCCTTCGCACGCCGCCAGCCGCTCGAACCGCAGCCGATCGACGTCGCGGCCTTGCTGGTCGAGATCGGGCCGCTGATCGGCACCACGCTCGGCCCCCGCATCGCGCTCACCATCGACGCGCCCGATCCACTGCCGCCCGCCTTCGCCGACCGCAACCAGATCGAGATGGCGCTGCTCAACCTCGCGGTGAACGCGCGCGACGCGATGGCCGATGGCGGTCGCCTGACCATCTCGGCGGCAAGCGAGGATGTCGCGCAGGGCCATGCCGAGCTGGTCGCCGGTCACTATGTCCGCATCACCGTCGCCGATACCGGCACCGGCATGGACGAGGAAACCCGCCGCCGCGCGATCGAGCCTTTCTACTCGACCAAGACCGAGAGCGGCGGCACCGGCCTCGGCCTGTCGATGGTTCATGGCCTGATGCACCAACTCGGCGGCGCTATGGCACTGGACAGTATGCCGGGCGCCGGCACCGACGTGGCGCTGTGGCTGCCGGTCTCGGCCCGGCCGCTGGTGGTCGAGCTCCGGATCGACGAGGAGCCACAGCCGGCGATCGAGGGCACCGTGCTGCTGGTCGACGACCAGGATCTCGTGCGCGCCACCACCGCGCACATGCTCGAGGAACTGGGCTTCGACATCATCCACGCGCGCTCCGGCGAGGAGGCGCTGCGGCTGGTCGAAGCCGGCGCGGCGTTCGATATCGTCGTCACCGATCACCTGATGCCCGGCATCACCGGCGCCGAGCTGGCCCGCGCCATCCGCAAGCGCGTGGCGGGCGCCCGCGTGCTGCTGGTATCGGGCTATGCCGACGAGGACGTGGCACCCGATCTGCCGCGCCTCGCCAAACCGTTCCGCGCCGCCGACCTCGCCGAACGCGTGCGCGGGCTGCTGCGGGACGAAGCCGCCTGACCATGAACCACGATCGGCTGCGCTCTTGAGCGTCGATCGCAGCCATGCCACCTTGCCCGCTCGAACGGCGTAGGGGCGGGTTTCTCTTTCGATGCGATATGGGGATCGCCGCCAGTCGCGGCCCTTCGATGCCTGGGATCCCTATCGCGACGATCCCGCGCCACGGCCGCGCAGACGGTACGAGCCGCGCCGCCTGATCCGGATCGCCATCCCCCTGCTGATCGGCGGAGCAGCGCTGGGCCGCGATCTGTGGCACGCCTTCGGCCCGGACCGCGCACCCGCCCAGCAGGCCGTCTCCGTTCCCGAACCGACGGCGCCCGCGCTGACGGCGGACCGTTCCGAACGCCCCGATCCCCGCACGGCCCTGCCGCGTCGGGCGCAACCGGCGGACAACCCCGGAGACTGGATCACGCCGGATGATTATCCGCCTTCGGCCCTGCGCGAAAACCTGCAGGGCAGCGTGGCTTTCCGCTTCACGATCAAACCCGATGGCCATGTGCGCGATTGCACGGTGACGCATGGCAGCGGATCGGCCCTGCTGGACGAGACGGCCTGCGGCATCTTCACCCTGCACGCCCGCTACTGGCCGGCGCGCGATCGCGCAGGCAAGCCGATCAGCGAAGTGCAGAACCAGACGGTGCGGTGGCAGATACCGAAGGACTAGGACAGGCGCCTAAGGCACCCGCCGCGCCGAGAGGATGCGGACCGGCTTCACCATCTGCTGCCCCGCCGTCTCCTTCGACCAGCCGCCCGGATAGGTCTTCGCCGCCAGCATCCGGCGCACCAGCGGCATCCCGCTCACGACATGGCCGAAGGCGGCGTAGCCGAGATCCTTGCGCGTCGCATCGAGATAGCGGCCATCGCCGACCACGATGAAGAAGTCCCCCGTCGCGGTGCCCGGATCGTCACGCGCCATCGACAGCGTGCCGTCGACATGGTGCAGCCCGGTGACGCTGGTCGGCTCGTGCCGGATCGGCTTCAGCACGCGGGTCATCATGTTGTTGGTGCCGCCCTGCACGAAGCCCTCCTTCGGTCGCTGGTCGGCGCGGGCGGCGCGGTAGAAGGTCATCTGGTCGAAGCGATGCTGATCGACATAAGCGAGGAAATTGCCTGCCGTCACCGGCGCGTGGCGGGTATCGACCTCGACGACGATCGGCCCGATGTCCGTCCTGATCTCGACGCGCACCGGCCGGGGCGACGCGGCAGCGACAAGCGCGAGCGACAGACAGGCGAGGAGAGCGCGTTTCAGCATGGCCATAGGCGATGATGGCCGATGGACGCCGCTGCAAGCGATTTCCGCTGCAATCCCTGCATCTTGCAGAGCCATGAGGAACCGGATCGCCTCGCCGGCCGTTTCCGCGCCGATACAAATATATAGGAGTAGGGCGACATGCTCGGCACGATTCTGATCATCATTCTGATCCTCATGCTGGTCGGCTCGCTGCCGAGCTGGGGCTATAGCCGCGGCTGGGGCTACGGCCCGTCGGGCGGCCTCGGCCTCATCCTGATCATCCTGATCATTCTGGTCCTGCTCGGCCGGGTCTGATCTGCACCGGCGACGGCGGTCGGGGCCCTCGACCGCCGCTTTCGCTAGATGGCTGGCCGCGCGACCGGAACCGGCGGGTTACGCGGCCCCGCCTTCAACCCGATCAGCGGGCGGAGCCAGCGCACCTCGCGCCCGGCCAGATAGAAGCCCCAGCATCCCGCCATCGTCGCCGCGACAAGCAGCAGGAAGGCCGGCAGCGGCGCGATCCCCGACCCCATCAGCCCGTAGCCGACGACGATGATGATCGTCTGGTGGATCAGGTAGAAGGGGAACACCGCTTCGGCCAGCATCGGCCGCCAGCGATGATCGACGTTCCAGAAGCGGTCGGCGATACCGATCAGCGCGATCATCGCGCCCCACGCCTCCGCCGACTGTGCCCAGCCGTGCAGCGCCCAGAAGCGGCGCGGCGCGATCGTCAGGCCGAAGCGCAGCTCGAACCACGCGAGTACCGCATAGCCTGCGACGGCCAGTACCACAGCGACCGGCCACCAGCGGGCGATCGCGGCCCGGATCGGCTCGGACCCCCGCAGCATGTACCCGAACAGGAACATCGGCAGATAGTGGGCGTGCGCGCTCCAATCGGTGAGCAGCAGGTGATTGTCCTCCCACCCCGCATCGAAGGAAGCGCGCGCATAATAGACGAAGGCGACGCCCAGCGGGAGGAGCAGCGGACCACCCAGAAGTCGCTCCGCCAGCCAGCGCCCGGCCTCGCACAGCCGCTCCGGCAGCAGCAATAGCAGGCACAGCAGCAAGGTGTAGCAGATCAGATAAGCGACGAACCACAGGTGCATCCAAGTCGGCACGATGACGCCATCGATCGATCGGAAACTGTAATAATCGTGCAGCAGGAAGTGACCGAAGCTCGCCTGGTAGCCATAATGGGTGATCAGCCAGATCCATGGCTGCGGCGTCACCAGCACCGCCATGCCGAACAGCAGCGGAATGCCGAGCCGCGCAAGGCGGGATTTGAGGAACGCTCCCACCCCGCTCGTCTCCCGCGCGAACAGCGCCGCGCTCGCATAGCCGGACACCGCGAACAGCAAGGAGAGCCGCCAGGGGCTGGTCAGCATCATCAACGCCGTCGCCGAAGCCACCGGCGGCTGGGCGACCTTCACCTGAAAGTCCCACGGCACGAAAGCCATGCCGACGTGATACAGGATCAGCAGCTGGAACGCCCCGATCCGCAACCAGTCCATTCCGTAATGCCGGCCTTGTGCCTGGCCCATCAACCCCAGCCTTCAGATGACGATCGCGTGACAGGCGCCCGCCTAGCAGCAAGGCGCCCGTTCAGGGAGTCCCGAAGCCAGGCGGATCGTGCCGCACGGCACCTGGGCCGCGCGGCATGATCGGGCGATGAACGAAAGGACGCGTCTTACCTGGCCGGAGCGGCCGGCGCCGGCTGCTGCGGCGGGGTGATGCTCGGCTGCGGGAAGCTGCTGTTGAGGCGCTGGATCAGCGTGCTGGTGATGTCGGCATTGGGATCGCTCGCCAGCGCCGCGCTCTTCGAGATCACCACGGAAGCCTTGCGCTCGGCGCGCATCTGCTCGGCGATCGGGCGGACATGATCAAGGATCTGCTGGCGCACATAAGCCGCCGCCTGGTTGATCTGCTGGTTGAGCGCCTGCGCCTGCTGCTCGACCTGCTCGACGCGCTGTGCCGCCTGCTGGAGCGCGGGCGAAGGCGGCGTGCCCGCCTTGGCCTGCTTCGCCGCCGCAGCCTGCGTGTTGTAGGCCTGCACGGCCGACGTGTAGGCGGTACGCGTCGAGGCTGTCTGCGGATCGTATTTCGCACGCAGCTGCGTCGTGCCGCTCTGCGCCGCCGCCGAGTTGGACAGCAGCTGGTCGAAATCGACCACCAGCACGGTCGGATCCGAAGCGGCCATCGCCGGCATCGCCACACCCGATACCATCGCCGCGCACATCAGGCTCTTGAACAGCTTGCCCATCGAAATCCTCCAATCCCTCAGTCGAATACGGCACGATCCTTACCCATGTGCCGGCGCGCGACGCAATCCTTGCGCCCGTCCACCGATCATCCGTGCCGGGGGTGCGGTGAAGCGCATCCGGACTTTTCGTCGCGCGGGGCTGCACTTCCGTCGCGGCGTACGCGCCGGCCGACATGGGGGGTCTACCATGCCGCCCGGTCGCATCCGGGAGCGCGACCGCAGACAGGGGCCATTTTCCATGATGTTCAAGTCGATCCGCGTAGCCGTCGCCATGTCCACCGCTGCCGCGACGCTGGCCGCGACGCCGGCCGCCGCCGATCCCTCCTCGGGCCGCAAGGCGCAGGCGAGCGGCACGCAGGACATTCCGCACTGCACGCGCAGCCTCGGCTCCGTCGCGATCGTCGAGCCGGATACCCAGTGGTGGCGCGAATATAATCTCGGCAGCCCAGAAGCGATCCTGAAGGTGTTCATCGCGCAATCCGGCTGCTTCACCATGGTCAATCGCGGCCGCGCGATGGCGAGCCGCAACATGGAGCGCGCCATGGCCGATTCCGGCGAACTCCAGTCCGGTTCCAATCTCGGCAAGGGCCAGGTGAAGGCGGCGGACTATTTCCTCCAGCCCGACATCGTGTCCGGCAACAACCATTCGGGCGGCAACAATATCGGCGGCGCGCTCGGCGGCCTGATGGGCCACGGCTTCGGCGCGGTGCTGGGCGGCATCAGCGTCAACAAGAAGGAAGCGAACGTCACGCTCAGCCTCGTCAACGCCCGCACCACGGAGGAGCAGGCGCTGACCGAGGGCTATTACCGCAAGTCCGACCTGTCCTTCGGCGCGGGCGGCGGCGGCGGCTGGTGGGGCGGCTTCGCGGCGGCGGGCGGTGGCGGCTATCAGGACACCGCGATCGGCCAGGTGATCGTGCTCGCCTATCTCGACGCCTATACCAAGCTCGTCACCCAGCTCGGCGGCCTGCCGAGCAATGCGGCCGCGGCGGCACCGATCGCGCGCTGATCCTTTCGTCACCGGGGGAATGGCCATCCGACCATCGCGTCGGATGGCCATTTTATATTCGGCGCCGATCAAGGCCACGTGCCGTGCGACGAAGCCGCGGTTTCAGCCTTCGTCGTACCGACAAGCCCGTTCGCCGAACCGCCGAACGCCATGGCGGATTGATCGCGAAACGCCCGACAGACGGCGACCGGATCGGCAGGGAGGAGGCGTAACAAGCGCCGCGCAGCCCGCACGGCCCGCTGCCGGAACCGATCATGGCCTACGTCGATACCCGCCCCCACGCGTTCGTCTGGAGCACGCGCTTCGCGGTCTCGGTGCCAGTGCCTGCCTGCGTTGCGTTGGCCCGAGTGGAGCGCGACGTGCTGTTGGCCTCGCGCCGCGACCGAGTGTCCAGTCTTCGGGGGAACAGCCCGCCCAGCCGCTGGATCGCGCGCCTCTTCGGGATCGAGCCGGCCAACCGCCTGGCCGATCCGCGACTGGAGGCCCTACGGCGCTTCGCGGTGCTGCTCCGCCGCCGGGGCGATCGGCTGCCCGCCACCGAACAGACGCGGATCGTCGCGGCCGGCTTCACGCCACTGCAGGTCGCCGAGGTGCGCAGACTGCTCCAGGCCGAACGCCCCACCCGTGTCGGCTGGAAACGCCGCTACATCGCGATGGTGGCGATCGTTTTCGCGATCGAGGCGGTGATCTTCCGCCTCGCATCAGCCTATTTCTCGGACGGACTGGTCGGCTTCGCCTTCACTCTCACCACCCTGGTCGCAGGTGTGCCGCTGATCAGGCGGCCAGCACGGCCTCATGCAGGATCGGTTCCGCCCGGCTGACCAGCGGCAGGCGGACGAGCGCGCGATACCCACCCAGCGCTTCCGGACCGGCCTCCAGCCGTGCGGCCACACCGTAACTGAGCGCCAACCGCTCGCGGATGTTCGCCAGGCCGACACCGCCGCCGCCGCTTACCCCGTCGGCGCCCTCGCCGTCGTCGCGCACGGTGAGCCATAGCTCGCCCCCCTCGATCGCGGCGGCGATCTCGACGGTCACCGGCCGCCGCGCCGGGGCGACACCATATTTCATCGCATTCTCGACCAGCGGCTGGAGCAGGAAGGGCGGCACCTGCGCGCAGCGCAGATCGGCGGGCAGATCGATCCGCGTTTCCAGCCGATCGTCGAAGCGCACCCGCTCGACGTCGAGATAGGCCTCGATCGTCTCGAACTCGTCCTCCAGCCGGACCATCGCCCCCTCGCGGGCGCCCAGCGACGCGCGCAGGAAGCCGGACAGGCGGCCGATCATCTCCTCCGCCTGCGCGGCGCGACCGACGACGACGAGGCTCGACAGCGCGTTGAGCGCGTTGAACAGGAAGTGCGGGTTGAGCTGGAAGCGAAGCGCGGCGAGCTGGGTCGCGCGCTCGCTGGCGCGCGCCGCGACCAGTTCGTCCGTACGGGCGCGCAGCGAATAATAGGCTTGCTGCATGGCGATCAGCCCCACCCACATCATGTTGGCGTAGAAGTTGATCGGGAAGGCGTGGATCACCCCTTCGCGGAACGGCTGGCTGTCGGGGTTGCGCAACCCCGTCCAGGTGCGCGCCTGCGTATCGAAGAAGGATTGCGCGATCGTCACGACGAGCACGCCGAAAAGCATCAGCGTCCAGCGCAGCCTGGGCTGCAGCCGCTCGGAAGCGATCAGCGCGACGAGCAACGGCAGGTCGCACAGCGTATCGCCCAGTACCATGACGACGCCGGTCAGGACGAGCGTCCCGGCGGGGAATTTGCCGAGCATGATCTGCGAGCAGCAATAGACGAGCAGTACCATCGCCTCGATCGCGCACAGCGTGCCGAACGCCCTCCATAAAGCGGACGGACGCTGCCGGACGACGCCGGTAGCGGCAATGGACCCCTGCATCACGGTCATCGACCGACCCCCGTAATCGCGCTGCAAAATAAGCGAATCGGCAGCATGCTGCAAGCGAGCCGCAACTTCGTCGCGCGATACGGGGACTTGGTCCCTTGCCCGATTGAACGCGCCCGCTGTTTCGGCTTCTCTGTTGTTGATGCGTTTTGCAGGCGGGGGCGATCTGAAACATTGGCAAGCGAACCGGCCGGCGATGCTTTCAACCGCCGCCGAAAACGACCGCCGGGATGCCCGCTGGCGAGACGCGATCCTGGCGATCGTCGGCCTCTGGCTGATCGTGCTGGTGATCTACCTGCCGATCATCATCAACAATCACCATGGCGAGGGCACGGTGAGCGTGCTGCTCGATTGCGCGACGATCCCGGTTTCGATGCTGCTCGCCGTGCCGCTGTTCGTCGTGTTCCGCGCCACGCTGGGGCTGCCGCCAGTGCTGCGCGGCGTGCTGCTGATGGCGGAGCTGATGCTGATCGTTGTCGGCCAGCTCGCCTTCGATCTCGTCTACACGCATTTCGTCATCACCCATGCCAGCCTGACCTGGTCGGCGGTGCCGCATGACCTCGCGCACAGCTACGATCGCGGCTTCCGCTATGCCGCTGTCTTCGCGATCAACCTCGCCTTGTTCCAGCTCGCCTATTCGCGCCGCCGCTCGCGTCGGCAGGAACGACAGCTCGCCAGCCTCGTCGCGGCCAGCCGGCAGGCGGAGATCGACGCGCTGCTCGCCAAGCTCAGCCCGCATTTCCTGTTCAACACGCTCAACGTCATCTCGGGTCTCGTCGTCACCCGCCGCAACCGGGAGGCGGACGATCTGCTGGGCCGTCTTTCCACCTTCCTGCGCGCCTCGCTGGGGCAGGACGCCTACCGCTTCGGCGCGGTGGACAGCGAATTGTCGCTGGTCGAGGACTATCTGGAGATCGAAAGCGCGCGCTTCGGCGAGCGGCTGGTCCCGCGCGTCGGCTGCGAGCCGGAAGCCGCCAGCCTGCCGATGCCCAAGCTGCTGCTCCAGCCGCTGATCGACATCACCGTGCGCGATGGCGTCGATACCGTGACGGATCCTGTGACCGTCACCGTCAATGCCGCCATCGAGGGCGATGCCTGGCTGCGCCTAGCGGTGAGCGACGATGCCCGGATCGCCGGCCGCAGGGTCGATCCGGCCGAGGCCGTGCTTGCCACCATCCATCAGCGTCTCGATGCCTTGTTCGGCGGGCGGGCATCGCTGGACGTCCATGCCAACGGGCAGGGCTTCCTCGCCACGATGCGCCTGCCGCTCGATGCGCTGCGGCGGGAGCTGGTGTGATGCGCATCCTGCTGGTCGATGACGAGCAACTGGCGCTCGACCGGCTGCGGGTGTTCTTCGACGACATCGAGAATGCCGATGTCGTCGGCGAGGCCCGCGACGGCGACAGCGCCATCCGCTTGATCGAGGAACTGCGCCCCGATCTCGTCATCCTCGACATCCAGATGCCGGGCCGCAATGGCCTGCGCACCGCCTCCGACATCGCGGTCGACCCCCGGCCGGAGGTGATCTTCGTCACCGCGCACGAACATTATGCCCCCGACGCCTTCGATCTGGAGGCGGCCGACTATATCCTGAAGCCGGTGCGATTCGATCGCCTGCGCGTCGCCACCGAGCGGGCGCGGCGGCGGCGCCTGCTCCACGACGTCGCCGCGCGCGCCGACCAGCTGGAGGCGGAGGTGCAGGGTCTGCGCGGCGGTCTGGGCACCGCTCCGTCACCGCCGCCGCCCGATCCCGAAATCTGGGTGCCCGAACGGCACGGCCAGCGCCGCGTGCCGATCGAGACGATCGACTGGATCGAGGCGGCGCGCGACTATGTGCTGCTCCACACCGAACTGCGCAGCTACATGCTGCGCGCGACGATGGCGATGCTGGAGGAGAAGCTGGCCGGCACCGCGCTGATCCGCGTCCACCGCTCGGCCTTCGTGCGGCCTTCGCGCGTGGGCGAGATCCGCCACGAAGGCCGCACCATGTCGCTCATCCTCGCCGACGGCACGGCCGTGCAGGTCGGCCCGAGCTACGTCGAGGCGGTCGAGCGCGCATTGGGGGTGCGCGCCTGACGCGACCTTACGGCGCGATCACGATGTCCCGCGCGCCGCGCTGCTCGTCGAACTGGAAGGACAGGCGCTGCCCGGCCGCGTCGAAGCTCGACGTCAGCTTGCGGCCGTCGACCGTCACGGTGCCGCTTGCCGTCGCGCCATGGACGGTGACGGCGATCTGCTTCCACCACGGCACGAACCGCCCGTCCGCCGCCGTGAAACTGATCGTCAGCCCCTGCGCATCGCGGGTGCAGCGGATCGCACGACGGTAGAACGAGCCGCGCCTGTAATCGAGGCTGTGGCCGTCGTCGGCATAAAGCGTGCCAGTGCAGTCCGGCCCCGGATAGACGTCGATCGACAACGGACCCTGCGGAATTTCGGAGGTGCTCTGGACCAGCGGCTGGCGCGGCACGATCGCGCCGGCGCGCACGAAAACCGGCAACCGATCGAGCTTCGGCGTCTCGGTGACGTTGGTGCCGCCGGCGGGCGCATCCATCATCGTCTGCGCGGCCGCCTGCACCGGGCCGCCGCCCTGATCGGCCTTGCCCTGCGTGACGGCGAGGCCCGTCCAGTAATCGTACCAGCCCCCTTGCGGCAGGCAGACATCGTATGTCTGCGGCGATTCCGGATGCGGTGGCGGTGCCACCAGCAGGTCCCGACCCAGCGTGAAGGCCATGCCCTGATCGCAGGTCGCATGGATCGCATCCGGATAATCGTAGAAGACCGGGCGCATGATCGGATCGCCGGTGCGCGCATTGTCGTCCGCCAGCGCGTACAGATAGGGCATCAGCCGATAGCGCTCCTCCACGAAGCGGCGGCGGATGGCGAGATGCTCCGGCCCGTCGACCCACGGCTCGGCGCGCGGCGTGTCCTTGGCGGCGTGATCGCGGAAGATCGGCATGAAGGTCGCGATCTCGAACCAGCGGGTCAGCAGCTCCGGGCTGGGGCCGCCGGTGAAGCCGCCGACGTCGTTGGCGCTCCACGAAAAGCCCGACAGGCCGAGGTTGATCACCTGATGGATCGCGAGTTTCAGATGATCCCAGGTCGCGCTGTTGTCGCCCGTCCATGTGGCGGAGTAGCGCTGGCCGCCAGCGTAGCTCGCGCGCGTCATCACGAAGGGCCGCTCGTCGGGGCGGAGCGCCAGAAGACCATCGTAGGTCGCGCGGGTATTCTCCATTCCGTAGACGTTGTGGATCTCGGCATGGCTGGCGTCACGCGGCGAGAAATCGTCGCCGGCGATGTGGTGGATGTTGTCGAGCGGCATGGTGGCGGTCGGCGTCTTGAACACCGACGGCTCGTTCATGTCGTTCCAGATGCCGGCGACGCCCGCATCGGTGAGCGACCTGAACAGTGTGCCGTACCATTTGCGCGCGGCGGCATCGGTGAAATCGGGGAAAACGGACGGGCCGGGCCACACCTCGCCGACATAGGTCTGCCCGCTGGCGTCGCGAACGAAATGGTGGCCCGCCATGCCCTGATCGTAGGGCGCGTATCCCTGGTTCGCCGCCGCCGCGACATGGAGATCGGCGATGGTGACCGTCTGGAAGCCGTCCTTCTTGAGGTCGCCGATCGTGCGGGCGAAATCGGGGAAGGCCTGCGTGTTGACGGTGAAGGGGCGGTTGCGATCCTGAAAGTCGATGTCGAGCCACAGCACGTCGGTCGGCACCCGGTCGCTGCGCAGACGGGCGGCGACGCCGCGCAGTTCGGCATCGTCCATGTAGGAATAGCGCGACTGCTGGTAGCCGAGCGACCAGAGCGGCGGCAGCGGCGCCTTGCCGGTGAGATCGGTGTAGCGGCGAACGACCTCGGCGGTGCTGGGGCCGGCGATGATGTAATAATCGATCGGCCCGTCCGGCGCGCCGAAGGTCAGCGTATCGGCGTCCTTGTGGCCGAAATCGAACCACGCGCGGTATGTGTTGTCGAACAGGATGCCGTAGCTGTCCCCCTCCCCGCCGACGCCGAGGAAGAAGGGGATCGACTTGTAGATCGGGTCGGTCGAACTGCTGAACCCGTAGGCATCGGTGTTCCAGTCGACATAGGACATGCCGCGCCGATCGAGTGCGCCGCCCGTCTTGTCGCCGAGGCCGAAGATATGCTCGGTCAGCGGCAGCCGCTTGGCGACGGTGAAGGCCGTGCCGTCGAGCGCGAGCGGGCGTGCGGCGTCCTGCGAGATGACCCGCCCCTGCGGATCGGTAACGGCGAGTGCGCCGCTCCGCGCATCGACATGGACGCGCAACGCCGCTGTGGCGAAGCCGTCGGGCGCAGCCGTCACGGTCGCGTGCTTCGCCCGGGTCGCCGCGTCTACCGCCCAGCTCGCATCCTCGGGAAAGCGACCGTCCGGCGCGATGCGGACGCGCAGGATCGCGTCGGTGAGGGCGACGACCCGCATCACCGCCGCGCCGCGACGGACCTCGACGCCGCCCGCGACCGGCGTTACGCGCGCCGCCTGCGCCGTCACGGCAGGGGCGGACTGCGCCAAAGCCGCCGTCGCGCCGGCCGCCACCATCGCGCACGCCAGCGCCCAGCCCGAAACACGCTTCATCACGCAGATATCTCCTGAAAAATCATGGGCCATGCGCGATCCGGCGGAGCAGATCGTCATGGGTGGGCTGGCGTAATACATGATCGCGCACGAAACCGAGCATGGCACGGAACTGGTCTTTGATGACAGCCGGATCGGTGCGGTCGATCGGCGGCAGCCACCTTTCGGGAACGAGGCCCTGCCCGATCAAAAGCGCGCGCCAGCTGTCCGGCGCGAAGCTCTCGTCCTCGAACGGCGCGATCTCGCCCCGCGCCGCGAAGGTGGCGAGCATATGGTCGAGATCGGGCGCGCGGTCGGCGGCACGCGCGTCATCCCAGAAAGGGCCAGGCTGCAGGCTGGTTACGTAAAAGGCTGACTGGAAGTCGCGCACCCGGTCGGTCGCCGAACGCATGATCCGATTATATTCGGCGCGCTGTGCGGCATGGCTGCGCGAAGCCGGGAAGCAGGCGAGCAGATGCACCAGTCCGAGCTGGGCCAGATGCAGGCCGACATCGAAGACTGGATCGGGCGTGCAGGCGGACTTTCCGATCGCCACGCAATTGCCCACCCAAGGATCGGCCGCGCGACCGGGATCGATCCGCCGGATCGTGATCGCGTCGAGTGGCATACTGGAGGTGGCGGCCGCGTCGCGCACGGCGTCCTCGTCGCCGCGATGCGCGCTCGACCAGGCGTGCAGCACGTGAGTATGCCCGGCGGCAGGATAGAGAGCCGTCCAGCCGCCCTCACCAGTGCGCAGTTCCGCATAGGCCGGCACCGATGCGAAACGCGGGCCGGTCGCGGTCAGCACCCGATCGACCGGAAACGCCCCCCGCCAGCTTTCGCGCGGTCGGTCGGACGGCAGGTCGGCGCCCGCATCGACGAACAGATCGCCCTCGATCCGCCGCTCGCCATCAAGCAGCAACGCGACGATGCCGTCTTCGCCATGCTCGGCCCGGGCAAAAGAAACCTCATGGATCTCGACGCCGAGATGCGCGGCGGGCGCCTTCAGGCTGCGCGCATAGGGAATGGCCGGCAGATGGTAGCCATAGTCGCTGCGACCATAGGCTTCGGTTGCATCGTCCGGAAACAGGATGCGCCCCTGCCGCGCGGCGGCGGCGGCGAGCGAGAAATGCTCCAGCGCGACGTCGAGGCCGAGGCTCCGCGCCTTCAGCCAGAAGGGGAAGAAATCCTGCCCCTCGATCTGTGTGCCGATGCCGCCGAACGGGATCAGGAAGGACGGCGCCTGCCCGACCGCGTCGACGATGTTCAGCCCCAGCGAGAAGGCGCCGCCGGTCAGCCGCAGCAGCACGCTCTCCTCGATGCCGAGCCGGCCGTGCAGCGCCTCCAGAGCCGGCTGCGTCGCGTGGACGTCGCCCGGCGCCAGCGCGCTCGGCAGCTCGACCGCACGCACTATCACCCCGGCGGGCGCCAGCGCCTGCTGGATCGTCGCGGCGGCGAGCCACAGCGGTGCGTCCCGCCCCGCGACGACGACGGTATCGACGGCGCTCATACCGGCACGCTTTCGGCAGGACGAGCGGCGCAATAGCCGGCGATGAACTCCCCGTGCGCGGGCATCGTGGCGACGCCGCCATCGATCCGCGCGCGCAGGTCCGCGAGCCGCACCTCCAGCACATCGAGCGGCAGGCGATCGGCGAGGCGGCCATAGCCCTTCGGCTCGACCCCCTGCCCGATCAGCACCGACAGCCAACTGTCCCGCGAGAACAGGCCATATCGGTAGCTCGGCGCCGCAGCGCTCTCCTCGAAAAGCGCGATCTTGTGCGCGAGCGTGTCGGGCAGCGCCATGGTGCGCAGGTGATCCCACAGCGGCTCCCCCTCACGCGCATTGGCGATGTAATGGAGGACGAGGAAGTCGCGCACGCGGTCATACTGGATCGCCGAGAGCCGGTTGAACTCGGCGGCGAGGCGCGGGTCGATCGGGCGGCCCGGCACCGGCATCAGGTTGGCGAGATCGGTCACTGCCGCCTGAACGAGGAAGATGCTGGTCGATTCCAGCGGCTCGAGGAAGCCACCCGCCAGTCCGATGGCGACGCAATTGCCCGCCCACATCCGCTCGCGCCGCCCGGCGCGGAAACGCAGCAGGCGGGGATCGGCGAGCGGCGGGTTCTCCAGATGGCCGAGCAGGGTGTCGAGCGCCCGTTCCTCGTCGCAGAAGCGGCTGGAGAATACATAGCCGTTGCCGACCCGATGCTGGAGCGGGATGCGCCACATCCACCCCGCCTCGCGCGCGGTGGCGCGGGTGTAGGGCGTGAACGGACCATCCCGCTCGCAGGGCGCCGCCCACGCGCGGTCGCAGGGGAGCCACTCGCTCCAGTCCTGCCAGCCCACGCCCATCGTCTGCCCGACGAGCAGCGAGCGGAAGCCGCTGCAATCGACGAACAGGTCGCCCTCGATCGTCTCTCCCGATTTCAGCGTTAGCGCCCGGACATGGCCGGTGTCGGCATCGCGCGCGACGTCGAGCACCAGCCCCTCGATCCGCCGCACCCCGCGCGCCGTCGCCCAGCGCCGGATGTAGGCCGCGTAGAGCGAGGCATCGAAATGATAGGCATAAGCGAAGGTCGACCGGATCGACTTCGAATCGGTATCGGGAAACGCGAACGCATCGGCCCGGCACGCCGCCACCGCGAAGCTGTAGTCCTGCAGCGGCGCGACCTCGCGCCCCGCCAGCTTCGCCCGCGCCCAATGGTGCTGGAAGTCGACGCCTGCCCAGGGCTCTCCGAAGGTGCCGAAGGGGTGGATGTAGCGATCGCCGTCGCGGGTCCAGCCGACGAACTCGATGCCCAGCTTGAAGCTGGCCTGCGTCGCGGCCATGAACTCGGCCTCGTTCAGCCCGAGCATGTCGTTGAAGGTCTTGATGTGCGGCAGCGTCGCCTCGCCGACGCCGACGGTGCCGATCTCGTCGGATTCGATCAGGGTGACGGCATAGTCGCGCGGGTCGAGCAGGCGCGAGAGGCCGGCGGCGGTCATCCACCCCGCCGTGCCACCGCCGACGATCACGATCCTCAGCGGTGTTGCCGATCCGCGCTCTTGCTGCATCCGCCTCGTCCTCGGGGGAAAAATGGCGCCGCCGGTGAACGACGGCGCCAGTCCTCCAGGGGAGTTATCAGAACTTCACGCGCGCCCCGAACTGGAAGCGACGGTCCACCCGGCTCCAGTTCGCGTCCCTGTAGACCGGCTTGGCGCCGGGCGTGGACGGGGAGTCGCCGAAGATCTGCTGCTGATAGACGGTCGTCGTGCCCAGCAGGTTGGTGCCCTCGATCGAGAATTCGATGAACTTCCACGGCGAGAAGCGGATCGACCCGTCGAGGAAGCCGGCGGCCTTCTGGAACACCGGCAGACCGATGCAGCAATCGAGATTGTCCGTCAGGTAGCGCGAGCGCCAGTTGTAGGCGAGGCGGAAGCCGACCGGCCCCTTCTCGTACAAACCGACGACGTTGAACGTGTGGGTCGAGATGCCGGCCAGCTTGTGCGAGTCGATCGTCGAGGTCACGCCGTTGACCGTCACGCCCGCACCGAAGGCGCCGGTGCCGCCGTCGGTCAGCGCGCCCGCCGTCACCAGGTTGGAGTTGTGGATGCCGGACTGGTGGACGTAGGTGTAGTTGGCCTGGATGCCGAGGCCGGACAGCAGGCCGGGCAGGAAATCGAAGAAGGTCTGGTAGTTCGCCTCGAAGCCCATCAGCTTGCCGCCGCCATCCTCGTTGCGGGGGCCGCGCAGGATGACCGTCTGGGTCGCGCCGTTGTTGGTGAAATCGCGGGCGAACTCGCCATAGGCGATGCTGCCGTTCAGCTTCTTGAAGAAGGCGTCGATCGTGAAAGCCGCGCCGTGCGCCATGTATCGCTCGAACGACAGGTCGATCTGGTCGGCGGTGATCGGCTTCAGCCCGCCATAGCCAGATTCCGCGCGGAACACGAAGTTGTAGCCCTTCACGTTCGCCGCCGTGTGCGGGGCGTTGGGATCGGTGTAGACGATGTAGGGCGAGGTCGCGGTGGTATCGATCAGCGGCGCGTTGATCATCACATAGTTGCGCAGCAGGCCGATATCCGGCCGCGACATCGCACGCGAATAGCCGAAGCGGACGAAGTTCTTGCTGTCCAGGCCGAAGCGGACGTTGAAGCTCGGCAGCCAGTTCATGTGGCTGGCCTTCAGGCTGTTCGGCGTGCCGCCACCCGACGCGAACGCGCGCACCGCGTCGGTCAGGTAGCAGGACGGATTGACGATGCTCGTCCCGCTCAGCGGCGTGTCGCACGGCGCGAGGCCGGCGAAGGTGGTGGTCGCGTCGGGGAAGCCGATCTGGCCGTCGCTCTTGTCCCAGGTCTTGACGGCGCGGACGCCGACATTGCCCTGCACGGTGATGCCGTCGAAGATCGTCGTCGAATTGCCGCCGAACTTCAGCATCGCATAGGCCGCCGCGGTCTGCTCGCGGATATGCATGATCTCGGACGGCAGGTAGCAGTTGGTGGTGCCGGCACGATCGCAGATGCTGGTATAGCCCGGCGCGATCGGGGAATTGGTGGCGGCCCCGCCCAGCGCGCCGAGCAGCGCGTCATAATCCTTCAAGGTCGCGCGGTTCAGATAGACGAGATCGCCGTTCGGATAGGTGCCGCTGCCGTAGAAGCCGTTGCCGAGGCTGGTCGATTCCCAGATGCCGGCGCCATAGCCCTGGAAGTCGCCGGCATGGCCACAGGCGGCCGGATAGGGCGCGGCCGACGTGTTGTCGATGTTGAAGCCCGGCCCGTTGCAGTTCCACGGCGCCGCGATCGGCGTCCAGTTGTAGGTGGAATAGCGCACCGTCTGCTTGCGATCGGCATAGCGCACGCCAACCTTCAGCGAGTCCAGCCAGCCGCCCGCGTCGTCGAAATCATATTGCGCGTCGGCGCGCAATGCGAGTTCCTTGGCGTTGTCGTCCTCGCGATGGCCCTGGATGAAAGGCATCCAGTAATTGTGCGGATTGGCGAGGCCGCCATCGGCATAATTGACGTTGGAGCCGGGCAGCAGCGTGACCGACGGGGTGCCGTCCTTGTTCACGCTATACTGCATGTTCGCCATCGAGCTGGTGGCGACGAGGATGTCGTTATTGTGGACGTTGGCCTTGATATACTGGCCGTCGAAATTGAAGTGCAGCCGGTCGGTCGCGTCCCACTTGATGTTGGCGGACAGGTCCTGCGTGCCTTCGCGGTGGTTGAAGTTGCGCGCCTCGTTCTGGAAATACATCCCCTCCTGCTGCGTGGTGCAGGCGGACCCGGCGCCGCAATAATTGACGAAGGGCAGGCCCGGCACCGCCGAACCGTCATCGATATAGTCGGCGGTGCTGCCGCCGCGCCAGTCGCCGGTCGGGTGGGTGAAGGTGCCAGAGATGATGTTGCCGCTGGAATCAAAGGTGAAGGCGCCGGTGCCCGGCGCCGGCTGCAGGATCGTGCCGC
Source organism: Sphingomonas oryzagri (assembly GCF_029906645.1). NCBI lineage: Bacteria > Pseudomonadati > Pseudomonadota > Alphaproteobacteria > Sphingomonadales > Sphingomonadaceae > Sphingomonas > Sphingomonas oryzagri. Next base: position 29,741 of record NZ_JARYGZ010000005.1, on the reverse strand, counting down.
CGCGCGGGTTGAAGGACGAGGTGCCATAGGCGTTGCCGTCGAAGATGACGTGGCTCGCGCGCTCCAGCCAGGCATTGTGGTACTTGGAATTGGTATATTGCACCGTCGCGCGCAGGTTGCCGGCATTGTTCTCATACTGCGCGGCGAGCGCGAGGCCCCGGCGGGTGCGGTCGTAATCGACCTGCGAGTATCGGATGCCATCCGGCACATAGGCCCAGCCGGTGCCGCCGAACGGATTAGATGTGCAGGGCACGCTGCCGTCCGAACCGACGATCGCGTTACCCGACGAATCCAGATCGCCGCCCGAGCAATAGGTATCGATGCGATCCATGATCACGCTCTCGGTGCGCGTGACGACGTGCGAATAAGCGTAATCGCCGAGGATGCCGATCTTGCCGATCGAGGTATGGAAGACGTTGGAATAGATGCCCGACGCCTCGCCGGTCCACTTCTTGGAACGGCTGCCATAATCGGCCTTGGCGTTGGCGGAGATCAGCTGGCCATCGGTATCGAACGGCAGGCGGGTGCGCAGGTTGACCGTACCGGCGATGCCGCCCTCGATCATCTCGGCCGTCTGGTTCTTGTAGGCGTCGACGCCGGCCATCAGTTCGGGCGAGACGTCGTTGAAGTTGAGCCCGCGCGAAGCATCGGCGGAGAAGCTGTCGCGACCGTTGAACTCGGTGCGGACTTGGGTGAGGCCGCGGATCAGCACGCCGGTCGGCTCGCCCGAGGGGTGGGTGCTGTCGTCGTTCGACTGCAGGCGGTTGACGGTGATGCCCGGCACGCGCTGCAGCGCTTCGGACACCGACTTGTCGGGGAAGGCGCCGATGTCGGTCGCGGTGATCGAATCGACGAAGGTGTCGGCGTTCTTCTTGATGTTGAGCGCGGAACTGAGCGCGCCGCGCACGCCGACGACGACGATCTCCTTGCCGGGCGCCGCATCGGCCGCCTGGCCTTCGGCGATGCTACCGGTGGACGTTTGCTGGGCCTGCGGCGGCGTGCCGGTGACCGCGCCGGGCTGGCTTGCGGTCGCGCTGCCCGCATCGACCGGCGGCGCATCCTGCGCCTGCGCGGCCACCGTGAAGCTCAGCGCCGCCAGCACCGCGAGCGATGCACCGCCACGCAGACCCAGGCCGCGGCTCGAAATTCTGTCCCCCATGAACAATCCCCTCATTGCGCCCCATCCCTGCGGGGCTTTCGATTATGATGCCGGGACGCGACCGCTCGCCGCGCCGAACGGCGACGCCTAGAAAGTGAAAATATCGAAAAGCGCGGCGCGCAGGGCCTCGGCCCGATCCTTCCCCATTACATCCTCCCTTGGCCGCGACCGCTGATGGATCGCTGACCATTCCCTCTTTGCGCATTTTTGCGTCATTTTGCAGAAGATTGCAAGTGGGTGATCAAAGATACAAATATCGCTATTTATCAAATATATGATCGAATTTCACAATGGAAACAGCGACCCAGCACCTCCGCCCATGATGCGTATCGGATTGACACTTCTGCCGAATCATCGCAACTCAATGCAAGTTTTTGCATAACGAGGCATCATGCGGATCGGTGCTGCCACAAAGGATGGTCGTGAAGAGGCGGATCTAGCCGCGCGCGGGCCTATCCGGCACAGCGAGCGCCGCGATCGCGGCCACGAACAGCGACGCGGCCGCGAGGCCGAGCGCATAGATCGCACGGCTGTGGAAGACGCGGGCGACGAGAACATCCAGCATCGTCGCGGCGACAAGCTGGGGCAGCACCAGGAAGATGTTGTGGATGCCCATGTAGACGCCGATCTTGTGCGGCGGCAGCGCGTCGGACAGCATCGCGTATGGCGTCGACAGAATGGACGCCCAGGCGCAGCCGATCCCCACCGCCGGCAGCCACAGCCACGCCGGATCGGCGATGGCGACGAAGCCCAGCAGCCCCAGCGCACCGAGCAGCAGGCCGGCGGCATGAAGCCTCGGCCGGCCGATCCGCGCGGCGAACGGGGGCAGCGCCAGCGCGACGATCGCGGCCACACCATTATAGCCAGCGAACAGCACCCCCACCCAGTCGGCGCAGGCATTGTAGGAGGCGGTGGCGGGATCGGTGCTGCCATAGTGATCGGCCGCGATCGCGGGCACGGTATAGACCCACATGGCGAACAACCCGAACCAGGTGAAGAACTGCACCACCGCCAGCCGCTTCAGCACCAGCGGCATGTGCAGGATATCCTCGACGATCTCGAGCACGCCGATCGAGCCGCCTCCGCGCCGACGGAGGCGCACCGCGACCAGCTGCGCCATGCCGAACAGCACGGCGAGTATCGCGACGATGTAGATACCGCGCCGCAGCCCCTCGGCATGAGCGAAGCCGCCGATCGCGAGGCCAGCTGCGATCCAGACGATCCCGCTGCGGATCAAGATCGCCGCGCCTTTACGGGTCGGTACGGCGGGGGCGTGAGGCCGGTGCGCATGGATCTGTTCGGGCGGGCGCTCGGCAGTGGTCGCGACCGTCCACAACACCGCGCCGATCAGGAATACCGCGCCAATGTAGAAAGCGATGCGCACCGTCGGCGGCAGCACGCCCGGCGGCGCGACCGTCGCAACGCCCATCCAGTGCGCCAGCATCCACGGCAGAGCGGAGGCGAGCACCGCGCCCGATCCGATGAAGAAGGTCTGCACCGCAAAGCCGGTCGTCCGCTGCGCTTCGGGCAGGTTGTCCGCCACCAGCGCGCGGAATGGCTCGGCCGCGACGTTGATCGAGGCGGTGAGCAGCCACAGCGCCAGGCTCGCCATCCAGATCGTGCCGGCATTGGGCATCGCCAGCAGCGCCAGCGCGGTGAGCAGCGCACCGCCCAGCAGATAGGGCCGCCTGCGGCCGAGCGGCCCCCAGGTGCGGTCGCTCATGTGGCCGATCAGCGGCTGGATGACGAGGCCGGTGACCGGCGCCGCGATCCACAGGATCGCCAGACCCTCGACATGGGCGCCGAGCGTCTGGAAGATGCGGCTGGTGTTGACGTTCTGCAGGCCCCAGACGACCTGCACGCCGAACAGCCCGCAGCACATGTTCCAGATGCGTGCCCGGCTCAGCCGTGGCGGCGCGGCCTCGTTCGGCAACTCCCTCTCCCCCGGCCCGCTCGCTTGCAAAGGCGGGCTGTCCATGTCCTAACCGGCCGCACGGCCAAGAACCAGACTGAGCGCGATGGGCAACGGTAGCAACGGCAATACGACGCTCGAGGATCTGGCGAAGCTGGCGGGGGTTTCGGTCTCCACCGTCTCGCGTGCGCTGAACGACCAGCCCTTGATCTCGGCGCGCACCAAGCAGCGTATCTGGGCGCTGGCACGCGAACACAACTACCCGTTCCGCATGACGATGCCGGCCAGCCCGATCGGCGCGGAAGGATCGATCGCGATCGTGACGCCGCACGTGAAGAGCGGGCCGCTGCCCCTCTCCCACCCCTTCTTCCTCGAACTGCTGGCCAGCATTGGCGAGGCGGCGCGCGCGCGCGACTGCGACTTCACGGTCAGCCACATCTCGCCGACCAGCTACGAGGATCTCGTCCACGCGACCACCACCAGCCGGGCAAGCGGGGTGATCTTCCTCGGCCAGAGCACGCTGCACGATGCCTTCAACCGGCTGGCCGACACGCCCGCTCGCTTCGCGGTGTGGGGCGCGCAGATGCCGGGGCAGCGTTATTGCTCGATCGGATCGGACAACGTGCAGGGCGGCCGCCGTGCCACCGCGCATCTCGCGCGGCTGGGGCGCAGGGCGATCCTGTTCCTCGGCGGATCGGATCTCGAGACGATGCAGCGGCGGCAGGGTTATGCCGAGGCGCTGGAGGAGGCCGGGCTGGCGGTCGATCCCCGGCTGGTGGTGCCGGTCGATTTCGAGCTGGAATCCGCCGAGGCGGCGGTGGGGCGGCTGCTGCGCCGCCATGTCGCGTTCGACGGTGTGGTCGCGTCGAGCGACCTGATCGCGCTCGGCGCCATCCGCGCGCTGCGTCGTGCCGGGCTGTCGGTGCCGCAGGACGTGTCGGTGGTCGGCTATGACGACATGCTGCTCAGCCGGCTGTCGTCGCCTGCACTCACGACGGTGCGGCAAGATGTCGCCGGCGCGGGCCGGATGCTCGTCGCGCGCGTGTTGTCGGACCATCCCGATCACGAGCCGGAACGGCTCGCGACCGATCTGGTGGTACGAGAATCCTGCGGGGCATAACCCCGCAGGAGTGCGATCAGCCGAAGCGGCCCGTCACGTAGTCACGCGTGCGGGTGCTCTGCGGGCGCTCGAACAGCTCGGCGGTCGGGCGGAACTCGATCATCCGGCCGAGGAACATAAAGCCGGTATAGTCCGAGATGCGCGCCGCCTGTTGGAGGTTGTGCGTGACGATGACGATCGAGAAATCGTCGCGCAGCTCCATCAGCGTCTCTTCGAGCTTGGCGGTCGACACCGGATCGAGCGCCGAGGCCGGCTCGTCGAGTAGCAGCACCTCGGGCTCCACCGCGATGCCGCGCGCGACGCACAGGCGCTGCTGCTGGCCGCCCGACAGGCCGAGGCCGGACGAGTTGAGCTTGTCCTTCACCTCGTCCCACAGAGCGGCGCGGCGCAGTGAGCGCTCGACGATCTGGTCCATCTCCGCCTTGGACTTCTTGAAGTAGAGGCGAACGCCGAACGCCACATTGTCGTAGATCGACATCGGGAAGGGCGTCGGCTTCTGGAACACCATGCCGATGCGCGCGCGAAGCGCAGAGGTGTCGAGGTTGGCCGGCTCCAGCGCGACGTCGCCGTCCCGCTGCTTGAGGCGCGAGACGCTGGCGCGGTCGGTCAGCAGGTCCTTGCCGTCGAGCAGGATGCGGCCGGTCGCGTTCTGGCCCGGATACAGATCGTAGATCTTGTTGAGCGTGCGCAGCAGGGTCGACTTGCCGCAACCCGACGGGCCGATCAGCGCGGTGATCTTGTTGCGTTCGATCGGCAGGTCGACGCCATAGAGCGACTGCGACTTGCCGTAGAAGAAATCGAGCTGGCGCGCTTCGAGCACCAGATCGCCGGTCGGGCGGACCATGATCGGCGCCTCGGGATCGCGCGTGACGATGGGGGTGGCGACGTCGTTCATGGGCGGTGGGTCTCCCGGGCGACGAGGCGCCCAACGATGTTGACGGCAAGCACGGCGACCGCGATCAGCAGCGCGCCCACCCAGGCGAGGCGCTGCCAGTCATCATAGGCCGAAAGCGCGAACTGGAAAATGGTGGTCGGCAGGCTGCCCATCGGCTTGGCCATATTGTAATTGACGAACTGGTTGCCGAGCGACGTGAACAGCAGCGGCGCCGTCTCGCCCGAGATGCGGGCGAAGCCGAGCAGGCCGCCGGTGAACAGGCCCGCGCCCGCCGCCTTCCAGATGATCGAGCGGATCACGAAGCCGCGGCCGGCGCCCAGCGCCATGCCCGCCTCGCGCAGCGTGTTGGGCTGCAGGGTCAGCATGTCCTCGGTGGTACGGGTCACGATCGGCACCGCGAGCAGGCCGAGCGCGACGCCGCCGGCATAGCCCGAGAAGCCGTGGAAGGGCTTCACCAGGATCTCGTAGACGAACAGGCCGACCAGGATCGACGGCGCCGAGAGCAGCACGTCGTTCAGGAAGCGTACGATCTGGCCGTACATGGTCTTCCCGCCATATTCGGCGAGCCATGTGCCGGCGAGGATGCCGACGATCACCGCCAGCACCATGCCGAGCACGCACATCATGATCGATCCGACGATGCCGTTGAGCAGGCCGCCGGGCGAACCGGGTGCCGGCTGGGTCATCGTGAAGATCTTGGCGTCCAGCCCGCCGAAGCCCTTGGCGACCAGCGACCAGAGGATCATGACGAGGAAGGCGAGAGCCACCAGCGTGGCGGCCCCGCAGAGGCCGATGAACACACTGTTGGTGATCTTGCGGCGGAGAGCGCGGTCCATCAGTCCCTCCTCAATGCTTTTCGCTGGCGAGCAGCAGGCGGGCGACCGCCAGCACGGCGAAGGTCAGGATGAACAGCACGAGGCCGAGCGCGATCAGCGCGGCGGTGTGCATGTCCGACGTGGCTTCCGCGAACTCGTTGGCGATGGTCGACGCGATGGTCGATCCGCTGTCGAACAGCGAGTGGGGGAAGCCGTGCGAATTGCCGATGATGAAGGTCACCGCCATCGTCTCGCCGAGCGCGCGGCCGAGGCCGAGCATCACGACGCCGACGGCGCCGCGGCGGACGTAGGGGATCATCACCTTCGAGACGACCTCGAAATTGGTCGATCCAAGGCCGTAGGCGGCCTCGCGCACCTGCGCCGGGATGGTCAGCAGCAGTTCGCGGAACACCGCCGACATGTACGGCAGGATCATGATCGCGAGGATCAGCGATGCGGTGAAGATGTTGGCCCCGTTGGGGATGCCGGCGACCAGCGCGGAGAGCCAGTCTGGCAGATTGGCCGCGTCCATCATCAGCGGCATCTGGACGTGCGTCGCGAACCACGGCGCCAGCACGAACAGGCCCCACATGCCGTAGACGATGGACGGAATGCCCGCGAGCAGCTCGACCGCCACCGCGACGGGCTTGGCGATGCTGCGCGGGCAAAATTCGACGAGGAAGACAGAAACACCGGTCGCCAGCGGCAGCGCGATGATGAGCGCCAGGATCGAGGTGACGATCGTGCCGACGATCGGGCCGGCGGCACCGTAATTCTCCTGCACCGGATCCCAGGCGGAGGAGGTGAAGAAGCCGAAGCCGAACTGCCTGAAGGCGGGCCAGCCGCCAATCGCGAGGCTGATCACCACCCCGGCGAGCGCCGCCAGCAGCAGAGTCGCCGCACCGAAGCACAGGCCACGGAAGATCGTCTCGCTGAGCTCGCTCTGGCCCGGAGCCGTTTCGCGCGGAGGCGCGCTATCGCTGTCCATCATAGTGGCCGTCATGCCGCGCCCTATCCGTGGTGTGGTGTCCGCACGTCAGCGGGGGCACCCATTCAGGGCACCCCCGCCTTCCGTACCTTAGCGGTGGCTTACTTGCCCGTGTAGACCGGCTTGCCGCCCGCCGTCACGTTCGTCGTCCACTGCTTGCGGATCAGGTTCTTCACGGCCAGCGGCAGCGGCACATAGTCCAGCTGCGCGGCGGCGCCGTCACCGGCCTTGTAGGCCCAGTCGAAGAACTTCAGCACCTGCTCGCCGGCGGCCGGATTCTCCTGGTTCTTGTAGACCAGGATGAAGGTCGCGCCGACGATCGGCCAGCTGTTCGCGCCCGGCTGATCGAGCAGGAGCAGGTAGTTGCCCGGAGCCTGCGCCCACTTGGCACCGGCGGCGGCGGCGGCGAAATCCTGCGCGGTCGGCGCCGGATACTTGCCGTTCTTGTTCTGCACGAGCACGTACGCCATCTTGTTCTGCTTGGCGTAGGCGTACTCGACGTAACCGATCGAGCCGGGGGTCTGCTTCACGAAGGCCGAAACGCCATCGTTACCCTTGCCGCCGAGGCCGGTCGGCCAGTTCACCGAGTCCGACGCGCCGACCTTGGAGGCCCAGGCCGGGCTCTTCATCGACAGGTAGGAGGTGAACAGGAACGAGGTGCCCGAACCGTCCGAACGGTGCACGACGGTGATCGGCATCGCCGGGAGCTTCACGCCCGGATTCGCCTTGGTGATGACCGGATCGTTCCAGGTCTTGATCTGGCCGTAGAAGATCGCCGCCAGCATCGGGCCGGTCAGCTTGATCTGGCCGGCGGCGATGCCGGGGATGTTCACGACGGGGACGACGCCGCCCACCACGGTCGGGAACTGGTAGAGACCGGCGGCATTCAGATCCTCCGGCTTCAGCGGCTTGTCGGACGCGCCGAAATCGACGGTCTTCGCCTTGATCTGCTTGATGCCGCCGCCCGAACCGATCGCCTGATAGTTCAGGCCGGTGCCGGTGGTCGCCTTATAGGTCTCGGCCCACTTGGCGTAGACCGGAGCGGGGAAGGTCGCGCCGGCGCCCGAAATATCGGCGGCGGACGCAGCAGACGCGAGCAGGCCAGCCACTCCCGCGGCTGCTACGAAAGTCTTGAACATGATGCATGTCTCCAACGCCGGTGTTGCCCCTCCGGCTGAGACCGCCTCTAGGTAACCCCTGTTACGTATATGTGACAACGACGCCTGTTCCACCCGTCGTGGCCGGAAAACCCAAGGATTTACGGGGCAAAAAGGTTGCCGGCGAGCGTTCCCGCTCGCGGGCCCGTGGCGAGGAAGCGTGCGAATCGAGCGACGGCCAGCAGGTCCTCGCTGCGCCAGTCCGTTGACGGAAAACGCCCGAACGAGTCTGCAAACGGTTGGCGGGAGTCTGCGGCAAGCCTATGATTCCGAAGGAGGCGTTCTGCCTCGTTTTTCAGGGCCGGATACTTGCACACTCAACTTTCACACCGCGCATGGGCAAGCGCGCGGTGACACATACGATTCCGATGACCCGGCGCCTGATCGCCCTTGGCCTGGCCCTGATCGCGGCGCTGATGCCATTCTGCGCAGAGGCCGTGCCGCCGCGCTACGCCGCCTTCCTGGTCGATGCGAACACGCGCGAGGTGCTCTACGCCAACGCGCCCGACGAACTGCGCCATCCCGCGTCGCTCACCAAGATGATGACGCTCTATCTGACCTTCGACGCGCTGGAATCCGGACGGCTGAAGCTCACCGATCCGGTGCCGGTGTCGCGTCATGCCGCGTCGATGAAGCCGTCGCGCCTCGGGCTTGCCGTCGGCCAGAGCATCAGCGTCGACAACGCGATCTCGGTGGTGGCGGTGAAATCGGCCAACGACATCGCCGTCGCGCTGGCCGAGAAACTGGGCGGCACCGAAGAGAATTTCACGCGGATGATGAATGCCAAGGCGCAGATGCTGGGGATGCGCAACACGCATTACGCCAATGCATCCGGCCTCACCGATCCCACCAACGTCACCACCGCGCGCGATCTCGCGATCCTCAGCCTCGCGCTCCTTCACGACCATCCGCGCTTCTACAGCTATTTCAGCGAGCGCAATTTCGTGTGGCAGCGATCGACGATGATCAACCACAACCATCTGCTGGGCAAGGTGATGGGCGTGGACGGGATCAAGACCGGCTATACGGTGGACAGCGGCTTCACCGTCGCCGCCTCGGCGCAACGCGGCAACCGGCGGCTGATCGCGGTGGTGCTGGGCGAACCGAGCCTCGTCGCGCGCAACCGCGATTCCACCGCGCTGCTGGAGGCCGGCTTCTCGGTGCTCGATCGGCGCGGGCTGGGGCAGACGGTGACGGTCGCCTCGGTGCTGCCCGGTGGGGACCACCCCGCGCTCCGCGTCGAACCGGCGGTCGAGCAGGGCGCTTCCGACGAAGGCGACGACAATCCCGCCCCCGTCCGTCACGCGGCGCCCAGGGCGCGCGCCCATGCGCACATGAAAGCATCAGGCTCCGCCCATCATGCCGCAAGGGCCAGGAAATCGTCGCGCGCGGGCCACACCGCAGCCAAATCGTCATCGAAGAAGACCAGGGCCAAGACCTCGCATCGACACAAAAGCTGACTGATCTAAAAGGGATGCCGCGCGGAGAATCGCATCCGCGCGCCGGTGGCGGGGGCACCGCCCACAGGGGTCCGAATGTCCATGTCGCGCGCACTCGCCGGGGGCCTCCTTGCCGGCTCCGTCCTGCTGCTCGGCGCGGCCGGGATCGTGCTGATGCGCGCCGAGGAAAAGACTGCGCCGGTGGTCGCGGAGGCGCCCCCTCCGCCGCCGAAACCCCACTGGAATTCCGATACGCTCCACCAGCTGCTCGCCGCCATCGACGCGTCGCGCGCCGAGGGGCTGCGACCGAAGGATTATCAGCGCGAGGCGCTCGTCACCTTCCTCGCCCACGGCGGATATGTCGGCGATATTGAGGCCACCGCGACCAGCGCCGCCCACATGCTCGCCGGCGATTATATCGACGGTCGCATCAAGCATCCGTCGCGCTTCGACTGGCATATCGAACACAGTCCGGAGCGGCTGACGACGCTGGACGTCGATCTGGCCAATGCGGTCAACAACGATGCGCTGCCCGGCTATCTGAACGCCCTGCTGCCGACCGACCCACGCTATGCCGCGCTGCGCCAGGCCTATGCCGATACGCCGGTCTCCGAACACGGCCGCCGGGACGCGATCCGCGCCTCGATGGAGCGCTGGCGCTGGATGCCGCGCGTGCTGGGCGACAATTATGTCTGGGTGAACATCCCCACCTACAAGCTGCAGCTCTATCGCGACGGCAGGCAGGCGGCCGAGCATGTCGTGGTGGTCGGCGCGCCCAAGACGCCGACGCCGCAGCTTTCGGCGCATGTCGACCGGATCATCGTCAATCCGTGGTGGACGCTGCCGCCCAGCGTGCTGCGCGAGGGCAAGAAATACTCGCCGGCCAAGGGCTATGTCTGGCAGAAGATCGGCGGCAGGACCTTCATCCGCCAAAAGCCGGGGCCGATGAACGCGCTCGGCCGGATGAAGATCGATATGCCCAACGCCTGGGCGATCTACCTGCACGATACCCCGGCGAAGAGCGGCTTCGCCCAGCCGATGCGCGCCTTGAGCCACGGCTGCATCCGCGTGCAGAACATCCCGTCGCTCGCCTCCGAACTCTACGATCCCGCCGCGATCGACTCCGCACTCGAAACCTACACGATGAAATCGCTGCCCATGCGGACCAAGGTGCCGGTCTACATCGTCTATTTCACCGCCGCGCCGGATGCCGACGGCAAGGTCGTCACCTATGGCGATCCCTATGATCGCGACGCGCGAATGATCGCCGCGCTTGACGGAATCAGATACCACCCTCCGGCCAAGCCCGCGAAACCCCTTCCCAAGGCGGAAGCCGAGGCCGTCACGGTGAATCGTGCGGTCGATGAGCCGGGACGTGCCCAACCCTAGGGAACTCGACCATAAGTTAGCGAAACGGACGGGAATTGTCTGGTATACGGTTCCCCGAGCTAGGGCAGTCACAATTTAGGATCGATTGAGTGAACTCTCCTCGGGGGGCGTTTTCGCGCCGTGATATTCTTCGTACCGGTACCGTTGTGGCCGCCGGCATCGTGGCGGGTCCCGCCCTCGCCCAGATCAATGCAGGCCTTCCGGGCGTCGCCAAGCCGACTGCGACGGCCATGCCCGCCAGCCCGCTGACCATCCGGCCGGACCTCTTCCGCAGGGCGCTCGCCGCGCTCCAGCGGCACGGCAGCCAGATCAAGTATCGCGACAAGATGGCGCTGGTCGATTTCGATCTCTCCTCGTCGCAGCCGCGCTTCCATCTCGTCGATCTTGCCTCAGGGCGATCGAAGAGCCTGCTCGTCGCGCACGGTCGCGGTTCGGATCCGGAGCATATCGGCTACCTCACCCGCTTCTCGAACGAGATGGGATCGAACTGCTCCTCGCAGGGCACCTACCTGACCAGCGACATCTATGTCGGCCAGCATGGCCGCTCGCGACGGCTGCTCGGCCTCGACGCCACCAATTCGAACGTCGAGCCGCGCAATGTCGTGGTCCACGCCGCCTGGTACGTCAGCCCGGACATGATTGCCCAGCACGGCAAGCTCGGCCGATCGGAGGGCTGCTTCGCGCTCTCCACCGCCGATCTCGAGGAGACACTGGCCGCGCTCGGGCCGGGACGGATGATCTACGCCGACAAGGTGTGATTAGCGCGGTCCGAGACCGCGTTAAACCTTACATCCGTTCGCACTGAGCCCTTCGACTGCCTGCCAAGGCAGGCGCTCAGGATAAACTTCGATCCTTTGGATCGAAGTCGAAGTGCCGCCGCAGCGCATGGCCTTCGACTTCGCTCAGGCCGAACGGATGTTGGTTGGAGGATGAAGAGGGGCAAACGCCCCTTGCAACCTTTTACCCCCCATCCGTATTTGTCGTTTCATGACGACAACGACGCCCACTTTCGCTCCGAGCAGGCGCTCCCTCCTCGCCGCGATGGCTGCCGCCGCCGCCTTGCCCTCCGGCCGTCTCCTCGCCGCCGCGACCAGGGGGGAGGCTCAGCCCTTCTCCTGGCCGAAGTTGAAGGCGCTTGCCGCGCAGATGGCGCGCCAGCCCTACAAGGCGCCGCCGCCGCCGCCGCCGGGCGTCGCCGCCGTCACCTATGACGCGCTCAACTCCGTCCAATACAAGGCCGCCGCGACCCAGATGAAGGGCGGCGCCTCGGGCGGGGTGCGCTTCTTCCCGATCAACCATTTCCAGCCGCAGCCGGTCGAGATCTATCTGGTCGAGGGCAATATGGCGCGGCCCTTCCATTACGACCCGGCGCTGTTCGACATGCCCGCCGACGGGCCGCTCGCGAAGATGGGCGCCAATGCCGGCTTCTCCGGCTTCCGCGCGATGAACGCGGCGGGAACGAGCGACTGGCTGGCCTTCGCCGGCGCCTCTTATTTCCGCTCGTCGGGTGCGCTCGACCAGTATGGCCTATCCGCGCGCGGCATCTCGATCAATTCGGGCGGCCCCAGCGCGGAGGAATTTCCCGCCTTCACCAAATTCTGGATCGGGCGCGGCGAGGACGGTGCGCTGCTGGTCGATGCGCTGATGGAGGGGCCGAGCGTCACCGGCGCCTACCGCTTCGTCAACCGCAAGACAGATGCCGGCGTGATTCAGGACATCGAGGCCTCGCTCCACATCCGCAAGGACATTGCCCGGCTCGGCATCGCGCCGCTCACCTCGATGTTCTGGTACGATCAGGCCGAGCGTGCGCGCGCCACCGACTGGCGGCCCGAAGTGCACGATTCCGACGGCCTGCTGATCCACAACGGCGCGGGCGAGCGGCTGTGGCGTCCGCTCAACAACCCCAAGTCGCCAACCGCCGATAGCTTCGCCGACAAGTCGCCCAAGGGCTTCGGCCTGCTCCAGCGCGATCGCAACCACGATCATTATCAGGACGACGGCGTCTTCTACGAGAAGCGCCCGTCGCTCTGGGTCGAGCCGAAGGGCGATTGGGGACAGGGCGCGGTGATGCTCATCCAGCTCGTCACCACCGACGAGACCAACGACAATATCGTCGCTTTCTGGAACCCGGCCGCGCCGGTAAAGGCCGGGATGCACTATGACCTCGCCTATCGCCTCAGCTGGATCGCGGGCGATCCGCTGCCCGAAGGCCCCGCGCGTGTGGTCGACTGGTGGCAGGGCGCGGCGGGCCGGCCCGGCCAGACGGTCGTGGCGGGCGCCACCAAGCTGGTGATCGACTTCGAGGGGCCGAGCCTCTCGGGCCTCGGCCGCTCCAGCGGCGTCACGCCGGACGTGTCGGTCAGCAACGGCAAGGCCGACGCGGTCGCTGCCTATCCGGTGGTCGGCCAGCAGGACCGCTGGCGGCTGATGATGGACGTGACGCCGGCCGGCAAGGCGCCGGTCGACATCCGTGCCGCGCTGCGGCGCAACGGCGCGCCCCTCACCGAAGTCTGCCTCGCGCAGGTCGGCGCCTGATCGGCCGCCCCGCCCCGGAAGGGAACCACCCCGCCTCCGCGCTGTTGTGCGTGCATCCCACTTGCTGCACAGCGGCAGGGAGGATGGGTGGTGCGTTGCGGGGCGTTGTTTTCCTGATCATGAGGGTTTCGGGTTGATCCATGACACGAGCGGGACGGCATCCGCCAATCCCTGGGGCTCGATAGCCATGCCGGGGGACATGCCCGCCGAGACGCCGGCGATGATGCCGCTGCAGGTGCTGGAGGAAGCGCCCGCCCCGACCCGGGCGCCGCGTACCTCGCCTCACGGAATGACCGAGCGGCGCCTGCTGCTGGTGCTGGGCACGATGATCATCGGCACGTTCGGCGCGGGCGAGATCACGCGCAGCCTGTCGAGCGACGGCATCCAGGCGATCGACGTGGTGCTGATGGCGCTTTTCTTCGCGCTGTTCGCGTGGATCGCCTTCGGCTTCCTCAACGCGTTCGCCGGCTTCCTGCTGCTCGTCTCGGGCCGCTCGGTGCCGACGCCCGCCGCCGCGCCGACCGCGAAGCCGGTAGGCCGCACCGCGATCCTGCTGCCGATCCACAACGAGGAGGTCGAGCCGGTCTTCGCCCGCCTGCGCGCGATGTCGCGGTCGATCGCGGCGGCCGGCGGCGCGCAGCTGTTCGAGATCTTCATCCTTTCGGACTCCAAGCCCGAGCGCGAGGTGCTGGAGCACAAGGCGTTCCGCCGGCTGCGCGGTCTCTCCCCCCTGCCCGTCTGGTATCGCCGCCGCCTGATCAACGAGGCGCGCAAGCCCGGCAACATCGCCGACTGGGTGCGGCGCCACGGCGGCGCGTTCGACTATATGATGGTGCTGGACGCGGACAGCCTGATGTCCGGCGCTGCCGTGATGCGCCTCGCCGCCGCGATGGACCGCCACCCACAGGTCGGCCTGCTGCAGACCATCCCGATGGTGATCGGCGGCGAGACGCTCTTCGCGCGCTGGCAGCAATTCTGCGCCCGCCTCTACGGCCCGGTCTTCTCGGCGGGCCTGCTCTGGTGGTCGGGCGCGGAGGCGAGCTTCTGGGGCCATAACGCGATCATCCGCACCGCCGCTTTCGCCGAAGCCTGCGGCCTGCCCAAGCTCCCCGGCCCCGAGCCGTTCGGCGGCCACATCATGAGCCACGACATGTTCGAGGCCGCTTTGCTCCGCCGGCGCGGCTGGGCCTGCCACATGGTCGCGATGCAGGACGGTACCTACGAGGAATATCCGCCGACCTTCGTGGAACATGCCCAGCGCGATCGCCGCTGGTGCCAGGGCAACCTCCAGCACCTGCGGGTGCTGGACACGGCCGGTTTCCACTGGGTCAGCCGCCTGCAGCTGTTGATGGGTGCATCCGCCTATCTCACCTCACCGCTCTGGCTGATGCTGCTCGGCGTGAGCGCGATCGTCGCGGCCCATTCCGAAGGATCGATCCAGATCATCGCGCCGTCTGGCTGGCTGCTGGCGCTGACCATCGTGCTGCTGTTCGCGCCCAAGTTCATGGCGCTCGGCTGGATGCTGGCCGATCCGGTGCGGCGGCAGGGCTTCGGCGGCGGCTGGTCGCTGACCAAGAGCGTGCTCGCCGACATCCCGCTCTCCGCGCTCGTCGCGCCGATGATGATGATGACGCAGAGCCTCGCGGTGATCGACATCCTGCGCGGCCGCAAGAGCGGCTGGGCGGTGCAGAACCGCGTATCGGACGGCGTATCGATGTCCGACGCGGCGCGCGCCAGCCGGCCGCATCTGATCCTCGGTGCGGCGATGGCGGCCGCCGCGATCCTCGGCTGGCAGCCGGCGATCTGGATGAGCCCGATCTTCGCGGGCCTGCTCGCTTCGCCCCTGCTCGTCGCCTGGACGTCACGCGCCTCGATCGGGCGCGCGTCCGCCCGCCGCCATTATTTCATGATCCCCGAAGAGCGCCGCCCCAACCCGCTGATCCGCGACGCGCAGGTGTCGCCGGAGGATCTGGGCGAGCCGGTGGAGGCACGTTGGGGTGCTGAGGTGACGGCTTAGCCTTCGACCCTCCCCCGCCAGGGGGAGGATTAATCCTTCACCACCTCGCCCCCCTTCATCACGAAGCTCGGATGTTCGAGCAGGCGCACGTCCTGCAGCGGGTCGCCGTCCACCGCGACCATGTCGCCATAGCGCCCCACCGCGATCGCGCCGACGTCCCTGGTGCGGTCGAGCGCCTCGGCGGCGCTCTTGGTCGCGGCCTGGATCGCCTCGATCGGGGTCATGCCCCATTCGACCATCTTGGCGAACTGCTTGGCATTGTCGCCATTGGGATAGACTCCGCCATCGGTGCCGAAGAGCATCTTCACCCCGCCGCATGGGCCGCGCGGAAGGTCTGGCGCTGCTTCAGGCCGATCATCTTCTCCTTGGCGAGGCTTTCCGCGAACACGCCGTTCTTCGCGCCTTCGGCCAGGATGTAGTCGTCATTGTAGATGTCCATGTCGAACCAGGCGCCATGCTCCTTGGCGAGCTTGAAGCTGGTCTCGTCGGCGAGGCTGGCATGTTCCACCGTGTCGACGCCCGCGCGAAGGCCCGCGTTGATGCCGTCGGTGCCGTGCGCGTGGATGGCGACGCGCAGGCCCAGCATGTGCG
This sequence comes from Sphingomonas oryzagri, assembly GCF_029906645.1. Classification (NCBI taxonomy): domain Bacteria; kingdom Pseudomonadati; phylum Pseudomonadota; class Alphaproteobacteria; order Sphingomonadales; family Sphingomonadaceae; genus Sphingomonas; species Sphingomonas oryzagri. The sequence goes on along the minus strand of NZ_JARYGZ010000005.1, from coordinate 13,724 downwards.
CCTCGTCCACGATCGCCTTGATCTCGTCGAAGGTCAGCTGCTGCGCGCCGACGCTGTCGCCCTTGGAGAGCACGCCGCCGGTCATGCAGACCTTGATCACCTCGGCGCCATATTTGTGGACGGTGCGCACCGCCGCGCGGAAGCTCTCGGGCGAATTGGCGATCTGGGGCGACGGCACCGTGATCGAGGGGGGAAATTCGGTAGCGTCGCAATGCCCGCCGGTGGAACCCAGCGCATAGGTCGCCGGCACGATGCGAGGGCCGGGGATATAGCCGCCCTCGATCCCCTGCTTCAGCGCCACGTCGTCATAGTTGCCCGATCCCACGTTGCGCACCGTGGTGAAGCCCGCCTCCAGCGTCTTTTTGGCGTTGGCAACGCCCACCACCGTCCAGAAGGTGTCGGTATATTCGAGGCCCTTATAGCCTGAAAGGTGGGGATCGCTGGTCAGGTGGACGTGCATGTCGATCAGGCCGGGCAGCAGCGTGCGGTTGCCGAGATCGATCGTCTTCGCGCCCTGTGGCACCGCATCGCCCTGATGGCCGACCGCCGCGATGCGGCCGTCTACGATTGTCACCTGCGGCCTGTCGACCTCCTTGCCGGCCAGCACGTCGACCATGTGCGCGGCGGTGACGACCACCGTTTCGGCGCGCACCGGCGCAAGAGCGGTGCAGGCCGCCAGAACGGCCGCGATCCGGGCAAATCGACGCATGACAATGTCCCCCTGTTGTTCGATCGTATAAAGAATGCCGGATCGCGGCAGGTCAACCGGCAAAAAGCCATTGCCGGTTCGGCGCGCCTCGCCGAGAAGGGCGGAAGAGACGAGAAGGACAGACATGGCGCAGGCTGGGCAGGATAAGGAACTCACGCTGGGCGCGCTGGTGCTGGGATCGGCGCTGACGCTGATCTTCACCGCCGCCAACGTTTTCCTGGGCCTCAAGGTCGGCCTCACCTTCTCCACTTCGATTCCGGCGGCGGTGATCTCGATGGTGGCGCTGAAGGCGCTCGGCCAGTCCGGCATCCTCCAGAACAATATCGTGCAGACGGTCGCCTCGTCCGCCGGCACGCTCTCCTCGATCATCTTCGTGATGCCCGGCCTGATCATGGTCGGCTGGTGGGCGGACTTCCCCTTCTGGCAGAGCGCCTTGATCTGTGCGACCGGCGGCCTGCTCGGCGTGATGTTCTCGATACCGCTGCGCCGCGCGCTGGTGACCGGATCGGATCTGCCCTTCCCCGAAGGCTGCGCGGCGGCCGAAGTGCTCAAGGTCGGCAGCGACGACGGATCGCCCGCCGGCGCCGAGGAGAGCAAGGCGGGTCTGCTCGCCTTGCTGACGGGCAGCGCCGTCTCCGCTTTCTATGCCCTGCTCACCGCGATGCGTCTCGCCGCCGCCGATGCCGCCGCATGGTTCCGCATCGGGCCGAGCGCGACCGGGATCGACTACGGCCTGTCCTTCGCGCTGATGGGGGTGGGCCACCTCGTCGGCCTGTCGGTCGGCGCGGCGATGCTGCTCGGCCTGTTCGTCGGCTTCGGCGCGGCGACGCCGATCCTCGTCTGGCTGCATCACGCGCCCGATCCCGCCGCCATCGCCGAGGCGACCTGGGCGCACGAGGTCCGCTTCATCGGCGCGGGCGTGATCGGCGTCGCGGCGCTGTGGACGCTGGGCAAGCTGGTGCTGCCGATCGCGAAGGGTCTGCGCGATGCCGCCGCCTCGTCCAGGGCGCGTAAAGGCGCGTCCGGCGCCGTGCTGCCGGTCGAGGAGCGTGACATGCCGGTGCCGATCGTCGGCGCGATCACCGCCGCGTTGCTCGTCCCCACGATCGGTCTGCTGCTTCATTTCACCGGCACCGGGCCGCTCGCGGCGTGGAGTTGGCCGCTGGCGATCGGCGGGACGGTCTATATCTATGTCGCGACCGTCATCGTCGCCTCGGTCTGCGGCTACATGGCGGGACTGATCGGCGCGTCGAACAGTCCGCTGTCGGGTGTCGGCATCCTCGCGATCCTCGGTGCGGCGATCCTGCTGGCGGTGGCGGTCGAGCCGTTCGTGCCGGCCTCCGCCTCCTCGCAGATGATCGCGCTGGCGCTGTTCGCCACCTCGATCATCTTCTGCGCCGCCGCCATCGCCAACGACAACCTTCAGGATCTCAAGACCGGCCAGCTCGTCGGCGCGACTCCGTGGAAGCAGCAGGTCGCGCTGATGGTCGGCGTGGTGGCGGGCGCGATCACCATCCCGCTGGTGCTCAACCTGCTCGCCAAGGCCTATGGCTTCGGCGACGCGACGGCCGCCCACCCGACGCCGCTGCCCGCCCCGCAGGCGGTGCTGATCTCGGCGCTGGCCAAAGGCGTGCTGGCGCACGATCTCGACTGGAGCCTGATCGGCATCGGCGCGATCATCGGCTTCGTGCTGATCGCGCTCGACGGGATGCTCGGGCGGATGGGCAAATTGCGCCTGCCGCCGCTGGGCGTTGGCATCGGCATCTACCTTCCGATGTCCGCCACGCTGCCGGTGGTGATCGGCGCCTTCCTCGGCCATTGGTGGGAGAAAAGGAACCCCTCGCCCGCCACCCAGCGGATCGGCGTGCTGATGGCATCCGGCCTGATCGTCGGCGAGAGCCTGTTCGGAGTCGCGCTGGCCGTGCCGATCTCGATCACGCTCAACCCGGCGCCGCTGGCGGTGGTCGGTGCCTGGTTCGACCCGATCGCGACGATCGGCGGATCGATCCTTTTCGCGGGCCTGTTGTGGTTTAGCTACGTCCGCGCGGGACGGCTAGGCGCACGGATTTCCTAGTCTTTTCGTCGAATCTGCGGACGAGGGTTAAACCCTTCATAACCATCCCGATCCTAACCGGATGGAATGAACACCGTTTCGGATGCACATCGCCGGGCCTCGTCCGCCGGCCTGATCGGACTGCAGTCCACGATCGCGGCGGCCACGCTCGGCTGGCTGCTGCTGGCGCCGCCGGCGCAGGGGCAGATGCTGCTGGTGCCGCTTACCGGAACGGCGATCCAGTCTCTCCCCGCGCGCGCGCTACATGGCGAGACACGATTGATCGGTACGGGACCGACTCCCGGATCGCTGATCGTCGAGGGGCGCCGTGACACTCTGACCGGGCTGTTCCGTCACGCGACTTTGGTGCTGGCCGTGCCGCCGGGCGGTTGCCGGGCGGGAGCGAGCGCATGATCGTCCACGAACTGAACGACCTCCGCCGCGCCGGCATCCGCCTGCTCGTCATCGCGGGCTGGCTGAGCGTGGTGGCGCTGTTCTGCATGGCGCTGGTCTTCGGCACATCCGGCTGGGAGGCGCTGAGCGTCGGCATCGTCGTCAACATCGTGCCCACCCTGTGCGCGATCCGGGGGCGCATCGACATCGCCGCGCGCAACGTCGTGGCGATCATGCTGGCGGTGCACCCGGCGCTGCTCGTATTCGTCATGCGCGGCGCGGCGTGGCAGCTCGACATGCACATGTATTTCTACGTCTCGCTCGCGGGCCTCACCATCCTGTGCGACTGGCGACCGCTGGTCGTGGCGGGCGCCGCGATCGCGATCCACCATTTGCTGCTCAACACGCTGGCCCCTTCGTGGGTGTTCGACGGGACCAACGGCATCTGGCGCGTGATGATCCACGCCGTCGCGGTCGCGCTGGAATGCGGCGTGCTCGGCTATATCGCCACCAAGTTGCGCGGCATGATCCTGAAACAGGGCTTCGCGCGCCATAACAGCGATCAGCTCGCCGCCGACGCCACCGCCGCTAAGGCGCGGGCCGAGGAGGCGCTCGCTGCCGCAGAATCCTCGCAGCGCGAGGCCCAGGCCGAACGCGCCCAGCGCGAACAGGCAGAAGCCGCGATCGCCGAGATGCGCCGCGCCGATCTGCTGCGACTGGCCGGAGAGTTCGAGCGTTCGGTCGCCGCCGTCGCGTCCGCAGTCGGCGTCGCCGCGACCTCGCTGGAAGGCTCGGCCCGCTCGCTCAACGGGCTGGCGCAGAATACCGGCCGCCAGGCCGCCGACGTCGCCGCGACCGCGCTGCAGGCGTCCGACGCCGCGCGTTCGGTTGCCGGCGGGGTCAGCACGCTCTCGCGCTCCATCGGCAGCATCGCGATCAACGTCACCCAGCAGGCCGAGCTGACCGACCATGCCCGGCTACGCTCCAACGCCGGTGATCGCGCGGTGCGCACGCTCGCCGGACGCACGCAGAATGTCGGCGAATTCGCCAACCTGATCTCCACCATCGCAGCGCAGACCAACCTGCTCTCGCTCAACGCCACGATCGAGGCGGCGCGCGCCGGAGATGCGGGTCGCGGCTTCGCGGTGGTGGCGCAGGAGGTGAAGGCGCTTGCCGGCCAGGCCGCACATGCCACGGGCGAGATCACCGGTCTCGTTTCCGGCATGTATTCCGGCGCCAACGAAGCCGAGCAGAGCTTCGCGCAGGTGACGGAGGCGATCGGCGAACTGATCGAGGCCGCCGCCGCAATCCGCGCGTCCGTCGACGAACAGCGCCAGGCCGCCACCACGATCGAGCGCAACGCCGACGAGGCCGCCGCCGGCATGGATGCCATGGCCCACCGCATCGCCGAAGTCTCGACCAGCGCCAGCGCTGCCGAGCGGCTGTCGGGCGAGGTGAAGGGGGCGGCCGGCGCGCTGCTCCGCCATGCCGAAACGCTGCAGAGCGCCACCGACACCTTCGTGGCGCATCTGAGAGCTGCCTGACATCTCCCCTCCCTGAAAGGGAGGGGAATTTACGCCAGCGCCTGCCGCAAGGCCCTCCGCCACCCTTCCAGCGAGGCACGCCGGCCCGCCGACGCGTGCGGCTCGAACCGGTCGAGCTTGCGATCGAGCTTCGCCACGGCTTCCGGCCCATCCCACAGGCCGATCCCGATCCCGGCGAGCAGCGCCGCGCCCAGTGCCGTCGTCTCCAGCATCGCCGGTCGCTCGACCGGCAGATCGAGCAGATCGGCGAGGAACTGACAGAGCCAGTCGTTCGCCGCCATGCCCCCGTCCACCCGCAGCGTTTCCAGCTTCGCGGCGCCGTCCTCCACCATCGCCTCGGCAAGATCGTGGGTCTGGTAGGCGACCGCCTCCAGCGCGGCGCGCGCGACATGCGCGGCGGTAGTGCCCAGCGTCAGCCCGGTGATCAGCCCGCGCGCATCCGGATCCCAGTGCGGCGCGCCGAGGCCCACGAAGGCCGGCACCATGTAGACCCCGCCATTGTCCTCGGTGCGGGTCGCCATGTCGTCGGTCTGCGAGGCGTGGGTGATGAGACCCAAGCCATCGCGCAGCCACTTCACCGCAGCGCCCGCGACGAAGATCGATCCCTCCAGCGCATAGGTCGGCCTGCAGTTCAGCCGGTAGGCCACGGTCGTGAGCAGGCGGTGATCGGAGGTGATCGCCTCTTCGCCGGTGTTCAGCAGCAGGAAGCAGCCGGTGCCGTACGTCGACTTGGCCGACCCCGGATCGAAACAGGCCTGGCCGACCACCGCCGCCTGCTGGTCCCCCGCCATGCCGGCGACCGGGATCGCAGCGCCGAGCAGATCGGGCACCGTCTCGCCGAAGACACCGGCATTGTCGCGCACCTCGGGCAGGATCGCGCGCGGCACGCCGAACAGGCCGAGCAGTTCGTCGTCCCAATCCTGCGCGTGGATATCGAACAATAGGGTGCGCGACGCATTGGTGGCGTCGGTGGCGTGGACCTTCCCGCCGGTCAGCCGCCAGAGCAGGAAGCAATCGATCGTCCCGAAGGCCAGCTCGCCCGCCTCGGCCCGCGCGCGCAGGCCCTCCACCTCGTCGAACAGCCAGGCGAGCTTGGAGGCGGAGAAATAGGGATCGAGCAACAGCCCGGTCTTGCGACGGACGAGCGGCTCGTGCCCCTCCTCCTTCAGCCGCGCGCAAAGCGGCGCCCCGCGCCGGTCCTGCCAGACGATCGCCCTGTGCACCGCCTCGCCCGTCTCGCGATCCCACAGCACCGCCGTCTCGCGCTGGTTGGTGATGCCGATCGCCGCGATATCGGCGGGCTGCAGATGCGCCTTGGCGATCGCCTCCTTCATGGTAGCGAGCGTATCGCGCCAGATGTCCACCGGGTCGTGCTCGACCCAGCCGGATTGCGGGTAATGCTGCGCGAACTCGCTCTGCGCGGTCGCCACCGCCTGCGCGCGCGCGTCGAAGACGATGGAGCGGGTGGACGTCGTGCCCTGATCGATCGCGAGGATGTGCTTCGCCATATCCCTCTCTACCGTTCGCACTGAGCGAAGTCGAAGTGCGTGCCGCAAGCGAGACGCCCAAGGCACGTCCTTCGACTTCGCTCAGGACGAACGGGTTTCCCGTGTCCGACGGAGATAATGCTCCAGCCGCCTCTCCGTCCCCGGCGGCACGTGCAGCAGCAGCTTGGAGCGCCGCCAGAGGATGTCCTCGGCCGTCCGCGCCCATTCCTCGCGGACCAGATAATCCACCTCGCGCGCGTGCAGCCCGCCGCCCAGATCCTCGCCCAGCTCGGCAAGGCTCGCGGCATCGCCCAGCACGCGATCGATCCGCGATCCATAGGCCCGCGCGAGCCGCCACGACGTCCGCTCGGACAGGAACGGCCAGCGCCGCCGGACCCCGCTGAGAAAAGCGCCGAAATCGCCGATGTCGCCGCCCGGCAGCGCTACGCGATCGGTCCACGCCTCGCCCATCGCCGGCAGGAAGGGCGCGAGCTTCTCCAGCGCATGTTCGGCGAGGCGGCGGTAGGTGGTGATCTTGCCGCCGAACACCGAGAGGATCTGCGGCCCCTCCTCCTCGCCCAGCTTCAGCACGTAATCGCGGGTGACGGCAGACGCGCTGGCGCTGCCGTCGTCGAACAGCGGGCGGACACCGGCGTAGGAGTGGACGACATCCTCGGGTCGCACCGCTTTCGCGAAATAGCGGCTGACGCTTTCGCACAGATAGGCCGTCTCCTCCGCACTGATCGCGGGCGCGGCGGGATCGTCGTGCCACGCGACGTCCGTGGTACCGATCAGCGTGAAATCGCGCTCGTAGGGGATGGCGAAGACGATGCGCTTGTCCGGATTCTGCAGGATATATGCGTGATCGCCGTCGAACAGGCGCGGCACGATGATGTGGCTACCCTTGACCAGACGCGGCGGCCGTTCGGGATGCGCGCCCCGCGCCGCGCCGACGACATGATCGACCCACGGCCCCGCCGCGTTGACGATCGCGCGGGCGCAGACCTGTTGCTCGCCATCGTCGTCGGCGATCGTCGCGGTCCATCCTTGCGCATCGCGTGTCGCCCCCGCGAAGCGCGTCCGCGTGCGGATGTCGGCACCCCGCTCGCGCGCATCGAGCGCGTTGAGCGCGACCAGCCGCGAATCCTGCACCCAGCAATCCGAATAAGCGAAGCCCTTGGCGATCTCCGCCTTGATCCCGGCGCCGAGCGGCCCTTTCAGCGACACCCCCTGCGACCCCGGCAGAGATCCGCGCCCGCCGAGATGATCGTAGAGGAACAGACCCAGCCGGATCATCCATCCGGGCCGCCCCGTCGGCGGCATCGGCATGACGAAGCGCAGCGGCCAGATGATGTGCGGCGCGATATGAAGCAGCTTCTCGCGCTCGATCAGCGCCTCGCGCACCAGCCGGAACTCGTAATATTCGAGGTAGCGCAGACCGCCGTGGATCAGCTTGGTGGAGGCGGACGAGGTGTGCCCGGCGAGATCGTCCTGCTCGACCAGCAGCACCTTGAGGCCCCGCCCCGCCGCATCGCGCGCGATCCCGCACCCGTTCACCCCGCCGCCGACGATGAGAAGGTCCGTCTCGATCATGCGCCGGGTCTAGCGGGTCGGGTGCCGCAGGGGGAGAGGGTTGGATTGAGATCGATATCTGCCGGCGCGACGGGATAGGCGGGAACAACACCCGCCAAGCCCGTCATCGCGAGCTGCGAAGCGCCGTGGCGATCCATCCGTCACCGCATCTGGATTGCTCCGCCATGCTCGCAATGACGGAATGGTGGGTTCGGGACAGGCCGCTTTTAGGCTGATCATGGGATTTTACTGCCCGACGGCTCTTTACCTAGCATCATAAAAAGCCACTGCTCCGCGTGGAGATTGCAGGTCACGGTCACCCTTCGGCAAGCTCGGCCGCAGGCGCATCGATTTGATCGAGACCCTTCGGCCCAACGCTCCAGTGTTCAAGATGCTTGTAGACGATCACGTTGCTCGCCAGCACGTCGCCATGCGCGCGGCAGAATTGCTCGAGCTGCTCGCGCTGGCCGATCAATTCGACGCACATCGTCAGATGCGGGTCGGAGATCTCCGAGCCGTTCTCGCGAACGGGACCGTGGTTGCTGTAGCCATAATGGGTGTGGTGGGCGACGGCGTTCATGATCCCGGTGGCCTTCGCCTGTGCAACCAGCGTCCGGTAGAGCGGCTTGGCGCCCCACCGCGACTTGGCCCCGCCCCATGACGCCTTGTCGCCGGGCTTCAGATAGATGCGGATCATGCCGATCTCGCTCGGCGTCACATGATGGATGTCAGACATGGCAATGCCTTCCTGATGGCGGGGGGCGAAGAGAGCGGAGAGATCGGCCGCGGGACGCAGCGCACGCACGTCTCGCAGCGTGAGATCGGGAGGCAGGATCGTGCGCGACCGCTTGGGCACCGCGACCCGCTGCGACAGATAGATGCCGCTATGCCCCGAACAGACATAGGCGATGAAGCAGGCGACGGCGACAGGCACCGCCGTGCCCGCGCCGAACAGCTCGACGCCCATGATCGTGCAGGCGAGCGGCGTGTTCGCGGCGCCCGCGAACACCGCGACGAAGCCGAGCGCCGCAAACAGATCGACGGGCACGCCGAGCGGGGCGGCGAGCGCATGGCCGAGCGCCGCGCCGATGAAGAAGAGCGGCGTGACCTCGCCGCCCTTGAAGCCACCGCTCAGCGTTACGACGGTGAACAGCATCTTGAACGCCCAACTCCAGCTGTCCGCGCCGGGCTGGAAGAAGCCGACGATGGTCGGGGCGCCGGGGGTCAGGCTCCAGACGCCGAGGCCGAGATAGGCGCGCGTGCCGATGAGGTAGGTCAGAGCGATCAAGGCGATGCCGCCGATCGCCGGTCGCGCAGGGCCATAAGGCACGATCTTCTTGAGCCAGCCGCCCAACGCATGATTAGCTTCGGCGAAGATCAGGCTCGCAAGGCCGAACGCGACGCCAGCGAGAGCGGCCTTGAGCAGCAGGACGGGCTCGAACAGCAGGCCCGGCTCCTTGGGAGCGAAGGTCGAGACGGCATAGGCGGCGTGGTGGATGCCCCATGCGTGACACGTCCAGTCGCCGACTAGCGCCGCGACGAGGCACGGCACGAGCGCGGCATATTCCACCCGGCCGACTGCGAGCACCTCCAGCGCGAAGACTGCGCCCGCCAGCGGCGTGCCGAAGACCGCACCAAACCCGGCCGCAACACCGGCCATCAGAATGATGCGCACGCTCGGCGGATCGAGCCGGAACCATCCGGCCACTGCGCTGGCGAGGCTGCCGCCGAGTTGCACCGCCGTTCCCTCGCGACCGGCCGAACCGCCCAGCAGGTGCGTGACGATCGTACCGAGAAAGACCAGCGGCGCCATCCTGAGCGGCACGCCGCCGCCGGGTTCGTGGATCTGTTCCACGATCAGGTTGTTGCCGGCTTCCACCGAACGGCCGAGCCGGTGATAGAGCCAACCGACTCCGGCACCGCCGATGGGCAGCAGGAAGAGCAGCCAGGGGTGATCGAAGCGCGCGCGTGTAGCGGCGTCGAGGCTCCACAGAAACGCGGCACACAGCGTGCCAACCGCGATCGCCATCGGCACGAGTAACAACGTCCAGCGCAACACCGACGCGGCATGGCCGCGCTGTGCCAGCGCCCGCGATATCAGGTTCAGGGATGCGATCAGATTGGCAAACGACGCGCGCACGGTTCCTCCTTGTTGCGTTACCGCAGCAGGTAGGAATCATCGGCTCCGAGGAGCGGTTCGGCGCGAACGCCCGGCAGAAATCCATTGCCGTTGAAAGCGGCGTATGGCCGCCATGCTTCGGCACGTCAATGTCCAGTTTCGAGCTTGCGAATCTGTTCAGCGAATGACGAGTGATGGGTAATAGCCGCCATCGCCGTCGCCCCTGCGCAGGCAGGAGCCTATCTCAACACCGTGCGCACGGGCTCAGGTGATCGACGAGTATCGAGGCGATAGCGCGCCTTCCCATGTAGGATTTCGCGTGAGATCATCACCGCACCCGATCCGTCGGGCCGGCTCTGTCACACCGTCGGTCACCTGTAGGAATGTCTTCTTTTCGCTGTCACGACTGTCAACTTCGTCAACTTCACGTAGCACGGAACGGATAGGGCGAGACCGGCCGCTGATACTGGTCGAGATCGAGCGCGCGCGTCACCGGCGGGAGCGCGCGCTCGGGGCAGTCGGGGCGCTCGCACAGATGGCAGGCGGGGCCGATCGGGATCGCCTCGCTGCTCAAGCCGTCCGCAGCGCCCAGCGCACCGGCGTGCTTCGCCTCGCAGCCGAGCACGATCGTCACCAGCCCCGGTGCCGCGGTGCGCGGCACGGCGCGTGCGAAAGTGACGTAGCGCGTCTCGTCCGGCGCTTCGACCAGCGCCGCGATCGTTTCGCCGGGGAGGCGAAAGGCGCGCTGCACGCCCCAGCGCGGGCACCCGCCGCCGAAGCGCGCGACGGGCAACGCCTCGCCGGAGAAACGCTTCGAGACGTTTCCCGCCGCGTCGATCTTGAGCAGGAAGAAAGGCAGCCCCCGCGCCCCCTGCCGGCCGAGCGTGGTCAGCCGGTGCGCGATATGCTCGTAGGACAGGCCGAAGCGCGCGGCGAGCAGATCGATGTCGCAGCGCGTCGCCTCCGTCGCCTCCAGAAATCGCCCGTAAGGCATCAGGATCGCGGCGGCCGCGTAATTGGCGAAGGCGACCTTGGCGAGTGCCGCGGCCTCCTCGTCCGGCGGCGCGGCGCGCTGGATCGCCGCCACGATCGGCTTCTGCATCACCTGCAACGCCAGCTGATAGGCGATACCGAACAGGCGGCTCGCCGCCGGCAAGCGTTCGGACAGCATCAGCCGCCGCCGGTGGAAATCGTAATGGCGCAGCGATCCGGCCAGCACCTCGTCCGGCATTACCCGCACGCTGATGCCATAGGGATCGCCCAGCCGCCGGAGCATCCCTTCGCGCAAGGCCTCCGGCCCCTGCCCCAGCTCGGCGGAGAGCGCCTCGGCCATCTGGTCGAGCTCGTCGAAATGATTGCGCCTGCCGTCGAGATATTCGCGCAGCCAGTCGAGCGGCGAGGCCATGGTCGAGGGTGCCGATCCCAGCTGCTCCATCCGGTCGGGCATCCGCCGGAGGTCGGTGAGCGCGCGATAGAGCCGGGTCACGGCCTCCGCGACGCTGGGGTAATTCTCCGCCACCTCCATGATCTCGTGGCGCGGGATGCCGATGTCGCGCACCAGCCCGTCGGCGAAGATTTCGTGGAGATCGCTCGCCGCCGCCTCGTTCGCGCCGGCGACGAAATCGCGCATGTCGATATCGTAGGTGCTGGCAAGGCGCAACAGCATCTGCGCGGTCAGCGGGCGCTGGTTGCGCTCGAGATGGTTGAGGTAGGAGGGCGAGACGCCCAGTTCCTCCGCCATCCTGGTCTGGTTGAGGCCCAGCTCGCGGCGAAGCACGCGCAGCCGGGGGCCGAGATAGAGCTTGCGATCGGCGGCCGTCACCATGGCCCGAGACTGTCACACCATGACAGTCTCAACAAGTCATTTCATGACGGATCAGGCGGCGACCATTCGCAGCGCCTCGACCTGGTCGCGGCTATATCCCATCGCGATCAGCTCGGCGGCGACATCCTTGGCGCGCGCCATGTTGCGACGGCTGGCGCAGACGAAGCGGCGGATCGCATCGAGGCGCGGATCGGCCAGCGCGGTCGGCTTCTCGATCCCGGTCACAGCACGGAACAGGCGCGACAGGCGCCCTTCCGACTGGGACGGTGCGGCGCAGGTGAAGCGCTCGACGTCGCGCAGCGCGACGGTCACGGCCTGCCATTCGGCGGTGGTGAGGCGGGGTTGGGCTGTGACATCGACCATGTGCATCGTCTTGCTCCTTCCGGATGAACGACCGATTAGCGCTGTTCCCCTTAGCGCGACATCCGGATAGTCTCTTCCAAATCGTTCGAGGAAATTGAAATGTCGAACCCCGGAACGCCGACCTACGATCAGCTCCGCATCTTCCTGACCGTGGTGGAGACCGGCAGCTTCGCCGGCGCCGGCCGCAAGCTCAATCGTGCCACCTCGGTGATCAGCTACGGCATCGCCAATCTGGAGGCGCAACTCGGCATCCTGCTGTTCGATCGCGAAGGCACCCGCAAGCCGGTGCTCACCGCCGCAGGCAAGTCTGTGCTGGCGGAGGCGCATGAGATAGCACACGGCATGGACGGCCTGCGCGCCAAGGTGAAGGGGCTGATGCAGGGCCTCGAGCCGGAGGTGAGCGTCGCGGTCGACGTGATGTGGCCAAGCGCATGGCTGGGTTCGGTGCTGAAAGCCTTCGCGCGCGAATTTCCGACCGTGACGCTGCGCCTGCATATCGAGGCACTGGGCGGCATCGCGCAGCTGGTGGTGGACGGTCGCGCCTCGGTCGGCGTCAGCGGCCCGCTCCAGCTCGATCTGGAAGGGATCCAGCGCGTCATGCTCGGCTCGGTCCCGCTGGTGCCGGTGGCGGCGCCCGATCACCCGCTCGCCCGTGGGCGCTTGAAGCCGGGCGCCGGCCGCGATCACATCCAGCTCGTGCTGACCGATCGCTCGCCGCTTACCGCCGGACAGGATTTCTCGGTCTTTTCCGATCGCACCTGGCGGCTCGCCGACCTCGGCGCCAAGCACCAGTTGCTGCGCGAGGGGATCGGCTGGGGCGGTATGCCCGTACCGCTGATCGAGGCGGATCTGATCGCCGGCACGTTGGTCAAGCTCGACATGCCCGATCGCACCGAGCAATTGTATCACTTCCAGGGCATGTTCCGCGCCGATGCACCTCCCGGCCCCGCCGCCCGCTGGCTGCTCCAGCAATTCGCGCTGGTTTCGGGCGCGCAGGGCATCGATTGACCGCCTAGCTTTGCGCGAGCGCCCTACCGAGCCCTTCTGCCGCGGCCGAAACATCCCGCCAGGTCTGCTCGAAATCGGCGCGCTTCCCGTAATAGGGATCGGCCACGCTTTCTCCTGCCCGGCCATCGGCGTGATCGAGCAGCAGGCCAAGCCAGGCCGTTGCGCCGGACGGCGCGATCGCGCGAAGATCGGCGAGATTATCGCTGTCGAGCGCGAGAATATGGGTGAAGCGGCGGAAATCATCCTGCGTGACCTGCCGGGCGCGATAGTTGGAGATATCGATCCCATGCCGGAGCGCCTCGGCCTGGGCGCGCGCATCCGGCGGATCGCCCGCATGCCATCCACCGGTACCGGCCGAATCCACCTCGACATGCAGGTTCAGGCGTACGGCAACATCGCGGAACGCCGCCTCCGCAAGCGGGGATCGGCAGATATTCCCCATACAGACGAACAGGACGGCGTGCAGATCGGCCATGAAGGCATCCTCCTGACTTGGAAGCCGCTAGGCGAAAATGATGTCCGCTGGCAATCCCGTGCGCCAGCCCCGAGCATAGCAAAAAACCCCGCATCGATCGCCGATGCGGGGCTTTTTGTCAGTGAATGGGTTCGGATAGTTTTAGTTTAGCGCACGTATCGTAAAGCCTGGCGGCG